>JAEYTW010000534.1 GCA_023433835.1 Pseudomonadota bacterium
CCCAGGCGCTGGTCGCCGCAGCCGCCAGGACGTCGGCGGCGATCAGCGATCCCAGCCGGCGGGCGGCCAGCACTACGGCGATCAGCGGCGGCAGTACCACCAGCGCGCCGAGGGCGAGGCAGCAGGCGTCCAGGAGCTGCAGGGCCGGCACGCCCCTATCGGGCCGCGCGACCGGGCGGCCAGCGCCCGAAATCTCGGCCGGACGGCGCGCCAGCGCGGCAAAGAGCCCGGTCAGCACCAGGCCGAAAGCAAGCTGGGCCGCGGCCAGCATCGCCGCCCGCGCGAAATCGGCATCGATGCGCAACGCCTCGAAGATCGCAACCTCAAGCGTCGCGCGGTCCGGCCCGCCGCCCAGCGTCAGGACGATGGCGAAGGACGAGAAGCAGAGCAGGAACACGAGGGCCGCCAGGCCGGGCATGTCGCGGCGCAGGATCGGCAGGTCGAGATGGCGGAAAATCGCCAGCGGCGTCAGGCCGAGATGGGCGGCCAGGCGATGCTGCTCCGGTGGCACCGCTTCCAGCGCCTGCAGGAGGACACGGGCGCAGAACGGGCCGTTCATGAAGACATGGGCGATCAGGATGCCCGGCAGGCCGTAGAGCCAGGTGCCGGGGCTGAAACCGAGCGCCTGGGCGAGCATGCCGGCCCAGCCGCCCCGGCCGTAGACTGCGACGACGGCAAAGACCACGACGATGCCGGGCAAGGCGGTGGCCGTACCGATCAGCGCCAGGGCGAGCCGGCGGCCGGGAAAGGCGCCGCGCCGGGCGAGGCTCAAGCCCAGCGACGCGCCGAGCAGCAGCGACAGCAGGGTCGACAGCCCCGCCTGCAGGCAGGAAAAGGCGATGACGCGGCGGCCGTAGGGCCCGGTCAGCACGCCCCAGTCGACCGCGCCCCCGCCCTGCGCCAGCCCGATCAGGGCCGCCAGGATGACGAGGGCGACCAACCCGGCCGCGGCCAATCCTGGCCGCATTCAGCGGCTCGTCGCGGCGAGCCAGCCGTCGGTCCAGGCGCGGCGATTCTCGCGCACGGTTTCGGGCGGCATCATCAATCCCTTCGGCGGCTGCGCCAGCCCCTCGAACGAAGCCGGCAGGCCCGCCGCCGGCTTGCGTACCGGATACATCCAGTTGCCCTCCGGCATCAGCGCCTGGAAGCCGTCCGACAGCATGAAGTCGACGAAGGCGCGGGCCAGCGCCGGCTGGCCGGCGTTCTTCAGCACGCCGGCAACCTCGACATGCACGTAGTTGCCCTCGGCGAAGGCCGCCGCGCGGAAATTTGTCTTCTTCTCGATCGCCACGTGATAGGCGGGCGAGGTGGTGTAGCTCAGCACCATGTCGGCCTCGCCCTTCAGGAACAGGCCGTAGGCTTCCGACCAGCCCTTGGTGAAGGTGATGATGCGCGGGCGCAGCCGGGTCCAGGCCGCGTCGGCCTCGTCCCCCTGCACCGCCCGCATCCACAGCAGGAACCCGAGCCCCGGGGCGCTGGTGCGCGGATCCTCGATGATCACGGTCGGCCCCTTGGGGTCGTCGATCAGCTCGCGCAGCGAGGCGGGCGGGCGGCTGAAACGCTCGGCATTGTAGACGAAGGCGAGATAGGACCAGTCGAACGGCACGAAGGTCTGGTCGGTCCAGGCGACGGGCAGATCGAGGCCGGAAAGATCGCGGCCATGCGGCGCGAACAGGCCGGTCGCGGCCGCCTCCGCCACCAGGTTCGCATCGAGGCCCAGCGCCACGTCCGCCTTCGCCCCCTGGCCCTCGAGCTTGAGCCGGGCCAGCAGCGTGCCGGCATCGTCGGTCGCCACCCAGTTGAGGATACAGCCGCAGCGCGCCTCGAAGCGTTCCTTGACCCGCGCGCCCGGCCCGTATTTGCCGACGAACGAGGCATAGGAATAGACCGTCAGGACGGGCTTGTCCTGGGCCAGCGCCGGCACCGCGGCGCCGAGCCCCAGGGCGAGGATCAGGGTGGCGATCAGGCGTTTCATCGGCGGCCTCCGGACGGAAAGTCTTTCATCGGCGATAACCGCCACGACAAAGTTTTACAAGGGGTTGGACACCGTTTCATAGCGACGCGGTATCACAGGGCCACAGCCAAGGAGGCGACGATGGGCATGGCGGCCGAGAAGATCGTGAGCGAGACCACCGACTGGGGCGGGCTGTTCTTCGCCCTGGACGATCCGCAGTCCGATCCGCTCTGCCTCTACGATGCGGCCGAACGGGTCGCGGCAACCAGCCTCTCCTACCGGCACATGTTTCCGCAGCCCGACCAGGCCGGGCTGCATCGCCGCCTGACCGGCATCATCGATTGCCAGCACCCCCACACCGGCCGCTGGATGCGCCGCTCGACCGAGACGCTCGAAGGCGGCTTCCGGTTGGAGCGGTGGGAAGACGTCACCCAGGATTACGTCAGCGCCGAGCGCCAGGCGCTGCTGGCCCGCACCGCCGAGAGCGGCCTGCGCTTCTCGATCCTGCGCGGCGATGCCGACGGCGCGATCACCCTGATCGAACCGTCCTGGTTTCACATGTGGTTCAACTTGCCGCTGAGCGACCTGGCCGATCTTGGCCGCCGCGGTGCCCGCGGCGCGCTGTGGCGCCGGCTGGCCCCGGCACTGGCCGACCCGACCGTCGCCCCCGTCGACGACGACGTGCTGGACCTGCCGGTCACCCTTCCCCTGTTCGACGGCACCTGCCTGCGCTTTGCCGAGGCGGCCGTCTGCGGCCAGACCGCGATGGTCATCGCCGATGTCGGCTCGCTCGGCCTCGCCTCGTCGAGCGCCCTGCATGCGCTGGTCAAGCTCGAAGCGGAACTGCCCCGCCTCTTCTGCCTCTGAGTTCCCGAGGGTGCCGACG
>JAEYTW010000539.1 GCA_023433835.1 Pseudomonadota bacterium
GGCCTTGCCGCGCGCGGCATCGGCCCCGGCGACCGTGTGGCGCTGGTCCTCGACAACCGGCCGGAATTCGTCGCCACGCTGTTCGCCTGCCTGCAGCTCGGCGCCATCGCCGTGCCGCTCGGCACCCGGCTGCAGGGCCCTGAGATCGCCTATATCCTCGATCATTGCGGCGCCGGGCTGGTGCTCCACGAAGATGCCCTGGCCGACCGCCTCGGCCCCGGGCGTGCCGCCGTGGCCCTGGCGGATTTCGGGGCGCTGGAAGCCGATGGTGCAGCGCCGCCGCCGGCCGCCGTGCCGGACGAGGAGGATACCGCCGTCATCCTCTACACCTCCGGCACCACCGGGCGGCCCAAGGGGGCGATGCTGTCGCATTGCAACATCGTCCACTCGCTGATGCACTTCCAGCACTGCATGGGCATCGGCCCGGGCGACCGGCTGGTGCTGGCGGTGCCGGCCAGCCACGTCACCGGGCTGATCGCGCTGATCCTCGCCGCCGTGCAGGGCCAGGCCTGCCTGATCATGCTGAACGGCTTTCGTGCCCGCGATTTCCTCGGGTTGGCGGCGGCCGAGCGGATGACGCACAGCCTGATGGTGCCGGCGATGTACAATCTCTGCCTGCTCGATCCCGACTTCGAGCGTCATGACCTGTCGGCCTGGCGCGTCGGCGGCTATGGCGGGGCGCCGATGCCGCAGGCGACGATCACCCGGCTGGCCGAGGTGCTGCCGGGCCTGGGCCTGATGAACGCCTATGGCGCGACCGAGACGACCTCGCCGGCGACGATGATGCCGGCCCATCTGAC
Source organism: Pseudomonadota bacterium (assembly GCA_023433835.1). Lineage (GTDB taxonomy): Bacteria > Pseudomonadota > Alphaproteobacteria > Ferrovibrionales > Ferrovibrionaceae > JAFKFH01. The sequence goes on from JAEYTW010000539.1 coordinate 801, forward strand.
AGCGGGCCATCTCGACAGCGTCGGGCTGGTCCTGCCCTGCGCCGAGATCGTCGTGGCCGACGCCGAAGGGCGCGAGGTGCCGCCGGGCCATGCCGGCGAACTGCTGATCGGCGGGCCGATGGTGGTACGCGGCTATTGGGACAACCCGGAGGCGACGGCCGACAATTTCATCGCCGGCTACTGGCGCTCCGGCGATGTCGGCTCGATCGACCCCGACGGCTTCGTGCGCGTCTTCGACCGGGTCAAGGACATGCTGAACCGCGGCGGCTACAAGATCTATTCGGTCGAGGTCGAGAACGTGCTGGCGGCCCATCCCGGCGTGCTCGAGGCCGCCGTGATCGGCAAGCCGTGCCCGGTGCTGGGCGAGCGGGTCCACGCCGTCGTCGCCCGCCGCGACCCCGCGCTCGACGGCGCGGCGTTGCGCGCCTTCTGCGCCAGTCGCCTCGCAGACTACAAGCTGCCCGAAAGCTTTACGTTTTCGGACGAACCCTTGCCCCGCAACGCCAACGGCAAGTTGCTGAAGCGAGCGATGCGCACGCAGTTGGTCGGTTGATCATTGTTTGGGCTTCGCCACGATCTGCTTGGATCCGGAAAGCCAACGATCGACATTCTGTCTTACCTGGCCGCCATTCCGGTCCAGAGCACGGCATTGCGATGATCCGCCGCCTGCTGCAGCAGCCGCGGCGGGATCGGCGCCGCCGCCCGTCGCGGAGCGCGCACAGCGCGCGTCGGCGCAGCATTTCGGCGCTGGGGAATGGCAGGTCGCACAGGACATCGACGTTGGTCGAGGTCGGGCCGAAGAATGACGAGAACAGCCGCAATTTCTCGTACTGCTCGGCCGCAGCCGAGAGGAACCATTCGGCGAGCAGCCCTTTCGGGTTGACCGTGTCGTATCGTGCGCAGGGCACCCAGAACGGCTCGTCCAACGCGATCCGGCTAGGATCAGCCGTGATCAGTCGTTCCAATGCCGCGAGCGTGTCGCCTTGCCGGCCCGCCTCCCAGGCGACGCGGGCAAGGGTCGCCAGGCGCGCCGTGGTGGGTGCCGCGGCAACCAGCGCGCTCAGTTGCTCGTAGGCGTGGAACAGGGCGCCGCAACTCTCGGGCAGCGGCAGATCCCGCGACCGCCAGCGACCGAAGGCGACCAGCGCGTCGCGATAGGTCGGATCGATGGCGCGACGCGGATCGAACAGCGCCGGCAGGGCCTTGGCATAGGCAAACCGGCGCAGCGGCTTGACGGCCGCGATCGGCAGGGAACGACTGTCGGGCTGCCACCGCACAGGCGCGTCGACCAGCAGGCCCCGGAGCGCGAGAGCGTGGGCCCGATCGGGCTTGCAGGCGAGCACGTTGAGTTCGAACGAGGCGAGCGCCACGGAGATATCGCAGGGCACCAGCGCCGCCGCGTCCGGCAGGGCGCGATAGAAGCGATAGCCGTGGCGTGCCAATCCCGCGAATGCCTGGGTGTTCACCACCCGCTCGGTCTTGGCTTCGAGCATGATCAGCGGGCTGTGACGTTCAAGAAAAGCGCCGGCGCCGTCGATGATGCGCGCCTCTTCGCCCTCGGCATCGATCTTGACGAAATCCGGCGATGCCCATCCGGCTGCGGCGTCGAAATCGTCGAGCGTCGAGATGTCGACGGTTTCACCGTCCGTCCCATCCGCCTGGAGGCTTGCGATCTCGCTGACGCCGGTCCGGCTCAGCTGTCCGCGCCCGGCTGCGCTGGACAGGGCGACGGGATGAACGTGCAGGTGCCGGAGGCCGTTCGCCTCGCGCGCCGCGAGCAGCAGGCCGCGCGGCGACGATGCCGGCTCGAAGGCATGGATCGCACCGGTGGGCCCGACCAGGCGGCCCATCACCAGGCTGTAGATGCCGATATTGGCGCCGATGTCGAGCGCGGTCATGCCCGGGCGTAGAAAGCGCCGCACGAACGGCATTTCCCGCTCGAACCAGTCTTCCTGTTCCAGCAGGACATAGGTCGTCATGGTCGACAAATCCGCCGGCACCAGGACCTGCGTGCCGTCGACGATTTCGATCGACAGATGTTCCATCGTCAGATGATCTCTGGGCAAAACCGCATCTGGCCCGCTTATTGGCACGTTCCAGGCGCCGCGTCACCCGGTTCGCGTCAGTCGCGATACCCCGGGTTGACCCGGTCGAGCTTGCGCAGCAATGCCGGCCAGGCGAGGTTGCCGCCCTTGCCGTGGGTGACTTCGCGGGCCTGGGCCGGGATGTTGTCGATGATCTTCCGGTCGACCAGGCGCAGTTTGCCGCCGCCGGCCTGGGCCATGACCTGGGCCTGGGCCGAGCGTTCCAGCGTGTAGATCGCCTGGAAGGCATCGGCGATGGTGCGGCCGCAGGCCAGGGTGCCGTGGTTGCGCAGGATCATCACGTTGCTGCGGCCGAGATCGGCGACCAGCCGCACCTTCTCCTCGGCATTGAGCGCCAGGCCCTCGTAGTCGTGATAGGCGAGCGAGACCAGCGGGAACAGCGAGGCCTGCGAGATCGGCAGCAGGCCGTCCTCCTGCGCCGAGACGGCGACGCCGGCGGGGGTATGCAGGTGGATGACGCAGGCGGCATCGTGGCGCGCCTCATGTACCGCCGAATGGATGGTGAAGCCGGCGGGGTTGATCGCGTCGGGCTCGTCGTCGATGACCCGGCCGGCAAGGTCGACCTTGACCAGGCTGGAGGCCGTCATCTCCTCGAACATCAGGCCGTAGCGATTGACCAGGAACTGGTTGTCGGCATCGGGCACGCGGGCCGAGATATGGGTGTAGATCAGGTCGTCCCAGCCATACATCGCCACCAGGCGATAGCAGGCGGCGAGGTCGACGCGGGTCTGCCACTCCGCTTCGCTGACGCTGCGGTCATGGGCGGCAAGACGGTTGGCCTGGGCCATGGGGTTTCCTCCTCAGGATCTGTTGCCCCGAGGCGAGCACAGTGAGCGGGCGATGGCAAGCTCCGGGTTGCGCAGCGCGCAGCTTGCGGCGTCCCTTGCCCTGGGCCCCGGATCAAGTCCGGGGCGACGATCGTCGTTTCAAGAGCCAATCGTCGCCCCGGCGAAGGCCGGGGCC
>JAEYTW010000526.1 GCA_023433835.1 Pseudomonadota bacterium
GCGCATCGCGATCGCGCGGGCGCTGAGCTGCAATCCGAAGCTGCTGATCGCCGACGAGCCCACGACCGCGCTGGATGTGACCGTGCAGCAGGAAATCCTCGATCTGTTCCGCGACCTCCAGGACGAGTTCGGCATGGGCATCCTGCTGGTCACCCACGACCTGGCGGTGGCGGCCGACATCGCCGACCGCATCGCGGTCATGTATGCCGGCGAGATCGTCGAGGTGGCGACCGTGGATGCGTTGTTCGCGAAGCCTCGCCACCCCTATACGGCGGGCCTGCTGGCGGCGAGCCCGCACGGCGCGAGCCGCAATCCGCCGCTTCCCACGATCCGGGGCAGCGTGCCCCGCCCGGGGGCCTGGCCTGCCGGTTGCCGCTTCTCCGACCGCTGCGTGTTCAGGCAGGACCGGTGCGCGCGGCCGATCCCGCTGACCGGCGATACCAGGCTGGTACGCTGCATTCGTGCCGACGAACTCGATCTGGCGGGTGCGGCGTGACCGAGGGACCGCTTCTCGATATCCAGGACCTGTGGGTCACCTACCGGCGGCATTCCGGGGTCGGGATCCGGCCCAGGACCTTCCATGCGGTCAAGGGTGCCACGCTCTCGATCAGGGCGGGGGAGACGCTGGGGCTGGTCGGCGAATCCGGCTCGGGCAAGTCGTCCATCGCCAATACCGTGCTGGGCCTGGTGCCCGCGGCGGCGGGTTCCATCCGTTTCGCCGGCACCGAACTGGCGACCATGAAGACGCGCTATCCGGGGCCGGTCCGCGCGCAGATCCAGGCAGTGTTCCAGGATCCGTTCTCCTCGCTCAATCCCGCGATGACGGTGGAGGACATCGTCACCGAGCCGCTCAGGGTGCACACGGCCATGACCCGTGCGGAACGGCGGGCGCGCGCCGCCGAATTGCTGGCGATGGTATCGCTCTCCGCCGACGAGCACCTGTCCCGCCATCCGCACCAGTTCTCCGGCGGCCAGCGCCAGCGCATCGCGATCGCCTCGGCGCTGGCGCTCCAGCCACGGCTGATCGTGCTGGACGAACCGGTCAGCGCGCTGGACGTTTCCACGCAGAACCAGATCATCAATCTGCTCTACGAACGCCGCGACGCGCTCGGCATGGCCTATCTGCTGATCGCGCACGACCTGGCGCTGGTCCACCATATTTCCGACCGGATCGCGGTCATGTATCTCGGGCACATCGTCGAGGAAGGCCCCGCCGACCGGGTCTATTCGGCGCCGGCCCACCCCTATACCCGCGCCTTGCTGGAGGCCGTGCCGCTGCTCGATCCCGCCGGCCAGCGCGCGCGCCGCGCCCGCCGCAAAGTCCTGCCGGCGCAGGAGGCACCGCGCAATGCCGACATGGGCTGCCCCTACAGCAACAGATGCCCCCTGGTGATGCCGCGCTGCCGGGCCGAGATGCCGCCGCGCTACGCCGTCGCGGGCGGGGGCGTGGCGAACTGCTTTCTCTATGCCACCGATCCCGCGCCGCCGGCGGCGCCGGTCAGAACCGGCTGAACGCGTTCGCGACCCTGGCCAGGAAGGCCGCGCGTTCCGGCGGGCCGGCATCGTCCATGCGGTAAAGGGCGTGCCAGTCGAAGCGGCAGCCGGGGCCGAGCAGCCGCCGCACGCCGCGCCCCAGCACCTTGCGCACGGGATCGCCGAGATAGAAGCGCACCAGCCACCAGGGCGAGCCATAGCTGGTCACCACGGCGAAACGGCGGATGTTGGCCAGCTTGTGCGGCTTGATCGGTTCGTTGGGGATGACGTCGAAGGTGACGCCGGGCAGCCAGACGCGGTCGAACCAGCCCTTCAGCATCGCCGGCATGCCGTACCACCAGGTCGGATAGACCAGCACCAGCGCCTCGGCCCAGCGCAGCTGGTCGACATAGGCCTGGACCGGGCGGGTATTGATCGCCGTGTCGTGATAGTCGAGCCGCTCGCGGGTGTCGAGGGCGGGGGCGAAGCCCTCGGCGTAGAGGTCGACGAGCTGCACCTCGTGCCCGCCGCGGCTCAGCGTGTCGACGATGGTGCGGCGCAAGGCGGTGTTGAAGCTCTCCGCGACGGGATGGGCATGCACCACCAGGACCTTCATCGCCGCGCTGACCTCATCCGATCGAACCCAGGGCAGGAAACCATTCCAGCAGCCACAGCCCGAGCTGGCTGAACGTATTGGTGATGATCATGACGCCGGTTACGACCATCATCAACCCCGCCGCGATCTCCACCTTTTTCAGGTGGCGGCGGAAACGGGCCGCGAAGCGCAGGAACGGCCGCAGCGCCAGCGCGGCCAGGAGGAACGGGATGCCCAGCCCGGCGGCATAGGTCGCCAGCAGGCTGACGCCATAACCCAGGCTGTCCTGGGTCGCGGCGACCGTCAGGATGGTCGCCAGGATCGGGCCGATGCACGGCGTCCAGCCGAAGGCAAAGGCGAGGCCGACGACATAGGCGCCCAGCCAGTGCACGGGGCGCGCCTCGACCTGCATGCGGGCCTCGCGATCGAGGAACGGGATGCGGAACAGGCCGATATAATGGATGCCGAGGATGATGATCAGCGCCCCGGCGACCTTGCCGATCACGTCGATATGCTCGAACAGCAGTGCATGGATCGCCGAGGCCGAGGCGCCGAGCGCCACGAACACGGTCGAGAAGCCGAGGACGAAGGCGAGCGAGGCCAGCACCACCCGCCTTGTCGTGCCCTGGTCGCGCCCGTCCTGGGCGACGAGATCGTCGAGGCTGGCGCCCGCGATGAAGCAGAGATAGGACGGCACCAGCGGCAGGACGCAGGGGCTGAGGAAGCTGAGCAGGCCGCCGCCGGCGGCGGCGGCATAGGTGATGTCGACGGCCATGGCGCGGACCCTAGCCCAGTCGAGGCCCGCTCGGCTATCCCTCGTTCTGCGGCATATGCGCCAGGGCCGGCACCTGGCCGAACCGCTCGATCAGCCCGGGCGGCAGCGGCGCGGCGGCCAGCGCCACCACGGTCGGCGGCCGGCCGGCCGGATCGATGGTCAGCCGGTAGTCGAGCGTCACCGTTCCGCCGTCGGCCGAATCGAGGCTGAGCCCCACCTCGCAGAGGTCGGCGCCCACGCGGGCCAGGACGATGCGCTGGTGATCGGCCAGTGCGGCCTGGCCCAGCAGGGCATGGACCACGACCGGCGCGGCCGCCTCGTCCTGCTTTTTCACCCGTCCGGCGATCTCGGCCAGCAGCCCGGCATCGCCCGCGACCAACGGAATCAGCGCCAGCAGCGGCATCGCCTCGGCCGGCGGCGCCGTCCGGCGGGTCAGCACCCGGCGGACCAGCGCGGTCGCCCGGGCCGCCCGGCCGAAGCCGAGTGC
>JAEYTW010000567.1 GCA_023433835.1 Pseudomonadota bacterium
TCACCTGGCCCTGGCGATCGCCAACCTGCAGCTTCGCGACACCCTGAAGGAACAATCCATCCGCGATTCTCTGACCGGTGCCTTCAACCGGCGGCATTTCGAGGTCGTGGGACGGATCGAGATGGCGCAAGGCGATCGCGTCGATCGCCCGCTGACCCTGATCATGCTCGATATCGATCACTTCAAGCTCTACAACGACACGCACGGCCATGCCGCCGGCGATCTCGTGCTGATGACGATCTGCGCCTACCTTCACGGCGCCATCCGGGAGTCGGACTGGCTGTTCCGCCTGGGCGGCGAGGAATTCGCGCTGTTGCTGCGCGAAACCGGGATCGACGACGCGGCGGCGCGCGCCGAGGCGCTGCGCAAGGGCGTCGCCGAACTGAAGATCACCGGCAACGGCTTCGCCCTGCCCTCGGTCACCATTTCGATGGGCCTGGCAAGGCGCCGGGCCGGCGGCGAAACGCTCGACGATGTCCTGGCCCGCGCCGATGCGGCGCTCTATCAGTCGAAGAATGCCGGCCGCAACCGGCTCACCATCGACGACAGCAGCAGCGCGATGCCCTGATCGACCGCCCAGCGGGACCCGGCGGCAGGCGCCGGCATTCGTTCATGCCAGCGCCGCCGCCCCCAGCCGGCGGTCCCGCACCCGCCACAACAGCCAGCCGACGATCGTCAGGTTCAAGAGGTTCCAGGCCACCCCGTTGAGGAAGGCGGCGTGGTAGGACAGGGTCCAGTCGAAGATCGCGCCCGACAGCCAGCCGCCCAGCGCCATGCCGAACAGGGTCGACATCAGCGCGATGCCGACCCGGGCGCCGGCCTCGGCCGGGGGAAAATATTCCCGGACGATGATCGCATAGGACGGCACGATGCCGCCCTGGAACAGGCCGAACAGCGCCGAGATGATATAGAGCGAGGTCAGCCCGTCGAAACCGAGATAGAGCAGCAGCGCCACGCCCTGCAGCGCCGAACCGAGCAGCAGCGTGCGCAGGCCGCCGATGCGGTCGGCGATGAAACCCGACGCGACGCGGCTGATGATGCCGAAGCCGAGCATCAGCGACAGCATCTCGGCCCCGCGGGCGACGCCGTAGCCGAGGTCGCCGCAATAGGCGACGATATGGACCTGGGGCATCGACATCGCCATGCAGCAGGCCAGCCCCGCCACCGCCAGCAGCAATTGCAGGGTCGAGGATTTGAGGCCGAGCGTGCCGCGCCCGATCGCGGCCGGGGCCGAGCCCGGCGCCATGCGATGGATCGGCGACGGCCGGCGCAGGATCAGGGCCAGCGGAATGATCGTCGCGGCGCAGAAGATGCCGATGCCGATCTGGGTATCGCGCCAGCCGACGGTGTCGACGAGATAGCGCACCAGCGGCGGCCAGATCGTGCCGGAGATGTAGTTGCCGGAGGCGCAGATCGCGACCGCGATGCCGCGGCGGCGGACGAACCAGTGCGAGGTATCGGCCATCAGCGGGCCGAAGGTCGCCGACGACCCCAGGCCGATGACCAGGCCGTAGATCGCGGCGAACTGCCACAGCTGGGTGGCAAGGCCGGTCCCGACATAGCCGAGGCCGAGGGCCGCGCCGGAAATGGCGACGGGCAGGACGATGCCGAGCTTGTCGGCCATCCGCCCCATGGCGATGCCGCCGAAGGCAAAGCCGATCATGGCGAGCGTATAGGGCAGCGACGCCTCGCCCCGCCCCGCGCCGAATTCAGCCTGCACCGCCGGCAGCACGACCACGACCGACCACATGCCGACGCCGCCGATCGTCGAGAGCAGCACGGCAACGCTGAGCCTCATCCACGCATAGGCACTGTCTGCCCCGCCGGCTGACGGGCCGGCGGCGGCCGAACTTTCTGGATTCACCGGGTTGTCCCCTTCCCTGAGTGAATCCACGCTAGCATCATGGGGAATGTCGCCGCCACTCCCGTGGCGGCGCCATCGTCAGGCGGCGGCGTGGCGGGCGACCTCTTCCTTGTAGAGGCGGAATTCCTCGGCCAGCGCGCGGGCGACCGCCGGGCGCTTGATCGTGCGCTGGTAGAATGCCTGCACGTGAGGCCACTGGGCGAGGTCGACGCCGGAATAGGCGCCCCAGTTCAGCACGGTGACGAGATAGGCGTCGGCGATGGTGAAACCGTCCATCAATGTCTCGCGCCCCTCGAGCGCCGCGTTCAGCCGGCCGAAGCTGCGCTCGACCTTGGTCCTGGCGAATTCCCTGGCACCGGCGGGCGCATGCGGATCCAGCAGCGGGATGAAGATCGCCTTGTGCAACTCGGTGCCGATGAAGTTGAGCCATTCCTGCACTCGGTAACGCTCGATGCTGCCGGCGGGCGGCACCAGGCCGGCGGCCGGGAACCGGTCGGCGATGTATTGCAGCACCACGGCATTCTCGGTCAGCACCACACCGTCGTCGAGGCGCAGGGTCGGCACCTGACCCATCGGGTTGACGGTGTAGAAATCCACGTCGTCGGCGGCCCGCTTGCGCTTGGGGTCGACCTGGTTGAAGCGGGGTTCGGCGCCGGCCTCGTAGAAGGCGATGCGCGAGGCCATCGAGCAGGCGAGCGGCGAGAAAAAGAGTTCCATGGGGTCGCTTCCTCCGTCGGTTTGATTTTTGTACCATTTCGCACTAAATTAAGGTGGTCAAGAATTTATTGCGAGACGGTACAAAATAATGGAAACCAAGCGGCGCGGCCGCCCGCGCGCCTATGACGTCGAGGATGCGCTGATCAAGGTGCGCGACACCTTCTGGGACCAGGGTTTTGCCGCCACCTCGCTCGACGAGCTCAGCGCCGCCACCGGCATGAACCGGCCGAGCCTCTATGGCGCCTTCGGCGACAAGCAGGCGATGTACATGGCGGCGTTCGACCGCTATCGCGCGATGGGGCGCGAGGCGCTGGCCCGCGCCTTGTCGTTCGACCGCCCGTTGCCCGAGGCGCTGGAGCGGGTCTACCGGGCGGCGCTCGAGATCTACCTGTCAGGCGATGCCGGCGCGCGTGGCTGCTTCATGATCGGTACGGGGGCGAGCGAGGCGGTCGCCCGGCCCGAGGTGCGCGCGGTGCTGGCGGCCGGTCTGCACGAACTCGATGCCGGATTCGAGGCACGTTTCCGCCAGGCGGTCGACCGGGGCGAATTGCCCGCCGGCAGCGATCCGGTCGCGCTGGCGCGGATGGCGGCGGCGGTGCTGCACACGCTGTCGATCCGGGCGCGGGCCGGCGAGACGCGCGAACAGCTCGACCCGATCATCGCCGCGGGCGTCGCGATGCTATGCCGGGCTTGACAGCCATCCCGGCCTTCAGCAGGATCGCCGGCATGTTCGGTCACAGCGCCCACGCGAAAGCCAAAAAAGGTCCCTTCACGGGGACCGGAGATCGTCGCGCGCGCTAGGCCATTGCGCCATTGATCGATCAGGACCCCGCCGGTTCGGACGGGGTCTTTCTTTTTTTGCATCATCCCGTCGCCGGCCTCACCCAACCAGGGAGACGACGAGATGACCACCACCTTTTCCGCCCCGCTCAACGGCCTGTGGCTGCCCCTGATCACGCCGTTCGCCGACGGCCAGCTCGATGCCGTGTCGTTGCGCCGGCTGATGCGCCACTACGCCGCCCAGCCGATCGACGGGCTGATCCTCGGCGCCACGACCGGCGAAGGCCTGACGATCGACGAGGACGAGGCCGCCGACATCGCCGACATCGCGGCCGCGGCGATGGCCGAGGGCGCGAGGCGCCTGCCGGTGCTGCTGGGCCTGGCCGGCGCCGATACCCGCAAGCTGCAGCGGATGGTCGAGCGCACCGCCGCCTGGCCGGTCGACGGCTATCTGATCTCGAGCCCGCTCTACGTCCGCCCCTCGCAGGAAGGCATCTTCCGGCATTTTGCCGCCATCGCGGGCGCGACCGGCCGGCCGATCGCGCTCTACAACATTCCCTATCGCACCGGCGTCAACATGACCAACGACACGATGCGCCGGCTGGCCGCAGCCTGCCCCAACATCGTCGGACTGAAGGATTGCGCCGCCGACGCCGCCCAGTCGGCCGAGCTGTTGCGCGACCGCCCGCCGGGCTTTGCCGTACTGACCGGCGAGGATGCCGGCTATTACCAGGCGCTGGTCCACGGCACCGACGGGGCGATCCTGGCCTCGGCGCATATCGCGACGGCGCGGTTCGCCGGGGTCGCCAGCCTGCTGGCCGCCGGCGACCAGCCCGCCGCGCTCGCCGCCTGGAACGAGATCGCCGAGTTGCCGCGGCTGTTGTTCGCCGAGCCGAGCCCGGCCCCGATCAAGTACTGGCTGCATCGCGCCGGGCTGATCGCCAGCCCGGAGGTCCGCCTGCCGATGATGCCGGTGACGGCGGAGCTGGCGATGCGGCTGGACCGCGCGATGGACAGGTGGTCCTGAGTTTTACAGCCGGGGGCGGAAGGGGTATAAGCGGCGCCGCCATGACCTCTTCCATCCCCGTCTTCGTCGCCGTCGACACCGTCGACCTCGATCAGGCCCGCCGCGCCATCGCCGCCGCCGCCGATGCCGGCATGGGCGTCAAGCTGGGCCTGGAAATATTCAACGCCCACGGCCCGGCGGCCTTGCGCCCGCTGGTGCCCGGCGGCGTGCCCCTGTTCCTCGACCTGAAGTGCCATGACATTCCGAACACGGTGGCCGGCGCGGTGCGCGGCGCGGTGGGCGCGATGCGGCCGGATTTCCTGACCATCCACGCCTCGGGTGGCAAGGCGATGATCGAGGCCGCGGCGGGTGCCGCCGGGCAGACGAAGATCCTGGCCGTGACCGTGCTGACCTCGCTCGACCAGGCCGATCTCGCGGCCGCCGGCGTCGCCGGGACGGTCGAGGACCAGGTGCTGCGGCTGGCGGCGCTGGCGCGCGGCGCCGGCGCCCATGGCCTGGTCTGTGCCGCCACCGAGATCGCAGCCCTGAAGGCGCGGCTCGGCCGCGATGCCTTGCTGGTGGTGCCCGGCATCCGCCCGGCGGGGTCGGCGGCGGGCGATCAGAAGCGGATGATGACACCGCGCGATGCGCTGGCGGCCGGGGCCGACTGGCTGGTGATCGGCCGGCCGCCGAGCAAGATGGGCTTCAAGG
>JAEYTW010000592.1 GCA_023433835.1 Pseudomonadota bacterium
CTCCTCAGTCGGTCAAGGCTCAATGATTGCCAGACTTCAATGATTGCCCGTCGACTTGATGATCGGCAGGTTTTCGAACTGGTGGAACGGCGGCGGCGAGGACAGCGTCCATTCCAGGGTCGTCGCACCCTCACCCCACGGGTTGTCGCCGACCCGGCGCTTGGCCGCGAAGGCATGGATGACGACGAACAGGAAGAAGATCGCGCCGGCAAACGAGATGTAGGAGCCGATCGACGAAATCTCGTTCCACCCGGCGAAGGCGTCCGGATAATCCGAGATGCGGCGCGGCATGCCGGCGAGGCCGGCGAAGTGCATCGGGAAGAACGTCAGGTTGACGCCGATGAACATGATCCAGAAATGCAGCTGGCCCATGAACTCGCTGTAGGCATAGCCGGTCATCTTCGGGAACCAGTAGTAGAAGCCCGCGAAGATCGCGAACACCGCACCGAGCGACAGCACGTAGTGGAAGTGGGCCACCACGTAGTAGGGGCCGTGCAGCGCGTTGTTGACGCCGGCATTGGCCAGCACCACGCCGGTGACGCCGCCGACGGTGAACAGGAAGATGAAGCCGATCGCCCAGACCATCGGGGTCTTGAACTCGATCGAACCGCCCCACATCGTCGCGATCCACGAGAAGATCTTGATGCCGGTCGGCACCGCGATGACCATCGTCGCCGCGGTGAAGTAGGCGCGGGTGTCGACATGCAGGCCGGTCGTGAACATGTGGTGGGCCCACACGACGAAGCCGACCGCGCCGATCGAGGCCATGGCGTAGGCCATGCCGAGATAGCCGAACACCGGCTTCTTGGAGAAGGTCGAGACGATGTGGCTGATCACGCCGAAGGCCGGCAGGATCAGGATGTAGACTTCGGGATGACCGAAGAACCAGAACAGATGCTGGAACAGCATCGGGTCGCCGCCGCCGGCCGGGTCGAAGAAGTGGGTGCCGAAGTTGCGGTCGGTCAGCAGCATGGTGATGCCGCCGGCCAGCACGGGCAGCGAGAGCAGCAGCAGGAACGCGGTGATCAGCACCGACCAGGCGAACAGCGGCATCTTGTGGATGGTCATGCCGGGCGCGCGCATGTTGAAGATGGTGGTGATGAAGTTGATCGCGCCGAGGATCGAGGAGGCGCCCGCGATGTGCAGCGACAGGATCGCCATGTCCATCGCCGGGCCGGGGGTCCCGATCGACGAGGACAGCGGCGGATAGACCGTCCAGCCCGCCCCGACGCCGTTGCCGCCGGTGGTGCCGGGCACGAACATCGAGCCGACCAGCAGAAGCAGCGCCGGCGGCAGCAGCCAGAACGAGATGTTGTTCATGCGCGGGAAAGCCATGTCCGGCGCGCCGATCATGATCGGCACGAACCAGTTGGCGAAACCGCCGATCAGGGCCGGCATGACCATGAAGAAGATCATGACCAGGCCGTGCGCGGTGATCGCGACGTTGAAGAAATGCGCGTCGCCGCCCCAGGGCAGGATGCCGCCGCCGGGGTTGTGCAGTTCCATGCGCATCAGCACCGACAGCGCGCCGCCGACGAGGCCGGCGATGACGGCGAAGATCAGGTAGAGGGTGCCGATGTCCTTGTGGTTGGTGGACATGAGCCACCGGCGCCAGCCGGTCGGGTGATGAGCGTGATCGCCATGCCCGTGATCGTGGGCGTGGTCGTCATGGGCGTGGGCGTTGCCGTATGCCATCTTGAGCTTCCCTTCCTCGCCGCTTACTGCTGGACCGCGGCGAGCTTGACCGCCGTATCGTCCAGGCGCGCGTATTTCTGCTTCGCCGCCGCGACCCACTGGTCGAACTTGTCCTTGGGCATCGCTTCGATGGCGATCGGCATGTAGGCGTGCTTGATGCCGCAGAGCTCGGTGCACTGGCCGTAATAGACGCCCGGCTTCTCGACCTGGAACCAGGTCTCGTTGATCTTGCCGGGCACCGCGGTGCGCTGGATGCCGAACGAGGGCACGTAGAAGGCGTGCAGCACGTCGTTGGCGGTCAGCTGGACGCGGACCTTGGCGCCGACCGGCACCACCAGGCGGTTGTCGACGTCGAGCAGCGCGCGCTGGCCCGGCTTGATGTCGGCGCGCTCGATCATGATCGAGTCATACGAGAAGTCGCCGAAATCCGGATAATGGTAGGTCCAGTACCACTGCGAACCGACCACCTTGATGGTCATGTCGGCGTCGATCTGGCGATCCTCGAAATAGAGCAGCTTGAACGACGGCACCGCGATCAGCACGAGGATCAGGCAGGGCACCAGCGTCCAGACAATCTCGATCAGGGTGTTGTGCGAGGTCTTGGAAGGCACCGGGTTGGCCGAGGCGCGGAAGCGCCACATGACGTAGACCAGCAGCACCGCCACGAAGACCGAGATGGCGACGCAGAGGATCAGCAGCAGGTCGTGGAACTGCGAGATCAGGTCCTTAACCGGCGTGGCCGGCGGCTGCATGTTGAGCTGCCACGGCTGGGGCGCGCCCACTGCCTGGGCGAAGGCCGCGGGCGCGGCGAAGATCACCAGGGCAAGCGCCAGCGCCCCCCAGGCCAGCGCGGCGGCTGGCAACTTGTTCAGTGTGGTCGTTTTCGTCATCGCGGACGCCACTCTCTCCATTTTGGCCCTTCCCCCGGAGTCGGAACCCTATGGGAGCCGCCCCTAAATCGTCGGCATGCCCGAAGCCTGCCACTTTCGCAGGCAGCTCCCGGGAATACCCTTCACAATGCGACCGTATATCGGCCGTCATCGGTGAAATCCAGCCTCAACATTATGCCACCCAACCAAATCCGTGGCCCCATGTCGCACCCCCTGCGACATCTTGCCGCAAGCGCGCAGTGCCGCACGCCCGAAAGGTGTCTTGGTACCGTAATAAAATCGTCAAGGTGGCCGGCTCCGCCCCGAGTCGCCGGGGCCGTGGCAAATCGCGCCGGCGACGCCATATAATGAAGCATCAGGCTTCGCCCCAAGGAGTATGTCATGGCCGCGCCCGTCACCGCTTCCGAACTGTTCTTCGCCCAAGGCGGCCTCGACCGTGCCCGGGTCGAGCGGCTGACGTCGGAGGCGCTCGACGGCGCCGATGACGGCGAGTTGTTCCTCGAACTGTCGCAGGCCGAGAACTTCGTGTTCGACGACGGCCGGCTGAAGACGGCCAGCTTCGATACCAGCCAGGGCTTCGGCCTGCGCGCCGTCGCCGGCGAGGCCACCGGCTATGCCCATGCCTCGGACCTGTCGGAGGAGGCGATCCGCCGCGCCGGCGAAACCGTGCGCGCGGTCAAGACCGGCCATAGCGGCCAGTTGGCGCAGGGCCCGGCCGCCACCAATCGGCGCCTCTACACCGACCAGAACCCGCTGGACGAGGTTCCGTTCGCCGACAAGGTCAAGCTGCTGGAAGAGATCGACGCCTATGCCCGGGCGCGCGATCCCAGGGTGCGCCAGGTTTCGGCCTCGCTGGCCGCCTCTTGGCAGGCGGTGACCATCCTGCGGCCGGACGGCCGCCTGGTCGACGACATCCGCCCGCTGGTCCGCCTCAACGTCTCGCTGATGGTCGGCCAGGGCGATCGGCAGGAAACCGGTTCGGAAGGCGTCGGCGGCCGCACGCTCTATCACGATTTCATCCGCACCGAGTCCTGGAAGGCCCAGGTCGACGAGGCGTTGCGCCAGGGCCTGGTCAATCTCGATTCGGTACCCGCCCCGGCCGGCGAGATGACCGTGGTGCTGGGTCCGGGCTGGCCCGGCATCCTGCTGCACGAAGCCATCGGCCATGGCCTCGAGGGCGACTTCAACCGCAAGAAGACCTCCGTCTTCTCCGGCCTGCTCGGCCAGCGCATCGCCGCGCCCGGGGTGACCGTGGTCGACGACGGCACGATCACCGACCGCCGCGGGTCGCTGACCGTCGACGACGAGGGGACGCCGACCGCGCGCACCGTGCTGATCGAGGACGGCATCCTGGTCGGCTTCATGCAGGACCGGCTGAACGCCCGGCTGATGAACATGGCCCCCACCGGCAACGGCCGACGCCAGAGCCACGCCTACATGCCGATGCCGCGCATGACCAACACCTACATGCTGGATGGCGGCCATGACCCGGCCGAGATCCTGGGCAGCGTCAAGCGCGGCATCTACGCCGTGTCCTTCGGCGGCGGCCAGGTCGACATCACCTCGGGCAAGTTCGTGTTCTCGTGCACCGAAGCCTATATGATCGAGGACGGCAAGCTTGGCCCCGCAATCAAGGGCGCGACGCTGATCGGCGCCGGGTCGGAAGCGCTGAAGAAGATCACGATGATCGGCAACGACATGAAGCTCGACCGCGGCATCGGCACCTGCGGCAAGGCCGGCCAGGGCGTGCCGGTCGGTGTCGGCCAGCCGACCCTGAAGCTCGAGGGCCTGACGGTCGGCGGCACGCAGGCGGCCTGATCGGGCGAATAAAATGAAAAGGGCGGCGGTACCTGCGACCGCCGCCCTTTCGTCTTTCAGCCCGTCAGCAATCCGCCGACAGCGGCAGCTTGGTCCAGCCGTAAGCTACCTGGTTCAGCCGATAGCCCGGCCGCGCCTCGACACGCTCGGCCCCGGCATCGCCCACACGCTTGCCCCCGATCGTGGCGTAGAATTGCCGGGCGGCGAGATTTTCGCGCAGTACCCAGAGCGTCGCGGTGCCGTGGCCGCCATCGGCCAGCCGCGCCGACATCGCCCGCATCAGCCGCCGGCCGAAGCCGCGGCGCTGCGCCTCGCGCAGAACATAGAGGGCATAGAACTCCCCTTCATAGGGCAAGCCATCGGGCCGCTGCGGACCGCAGGCGCCGAAACCGACGATCCTGCCCTGCTCGTCCTCGGCGACCAGCACGGCCTCGTCGTCGTCGCGCTTCAGCCGGTCGGCCCATTCGAGCGCACGGCGTTCCGGCGAGAGATTGTTCAGAACGGCATCGGGAACCAGGCCGCGGTAGTTTTCCCGCCAGGCCGAAACGTGGACGCGGGCGATGGCGCCGGCATCACCGAGCGCCGCCTCCCTGATACGTCCTTCATGCAGGGCCACCCGGTTCTTGACCATGCCTCACCTTACCACGGACTTACACTTCAGTTAGGGGAGGAATTGGAAAAAGAAAGAGCGAGGGCGGCCGAAACCGCCCCCGCAGGTCGTCCCGTTAACAGTCCGCTGTGACCGATCCCTTGGGGGGAGGAGGCGAAACGTCCCTACGTGGTGGCGATAGGACGCATGACCGGTCAAATCGGCCCGCTACCGGGCGAGTGGTGCGCTCTGAACGCGGAAATCGGGGGGCGGTTCCCGCGCCGGCACCTTTTTCTTCGATAAAAATGCGGCGATCGTCGCTTTGCCCGTCAGGCCTGCGCGTGTACCGGGTACGGAGGATCGGCGGACGCCGTTCCCGGAACGCAAGCCGGACGTCTGAATTCCACCGCATCAAAGGCGGCGATCGCCAGTCCGACGGCCCAAGTGCCCTGATGCGGTGCCGTAGCAAACGGCTGTCACCGGGCCGTCGTCTCCCTCCAGAGCGCGTCGAGGTCGTCGCGGCCCGCCTCGAAGTTCGGGGGGTGGCGGGCCGCGTGGACATCAGCACACGTCGCGGAGGTGACGTCGATCGGACTTGGTCAGTGGGCGGTCAGGGCACCGATCGCGGCGCCGCCGGCGCCACCGATCAGGGCACCACCCACGGCAGAGGACGCACCACCGGTCAGCGCACCGATCGCCATGCCGCCCGCGGCGCCGATCGCACCGCCCGACAAGGCACGCTGCTGCGTCCGGTTCATGCCGCTGCAGGCGCCCAGCGCCAGCATGCTGGTGAGGGCCGCGACGTAACCGATACGGCGAAGAACGGTGAGGGTGGTCATGGCTGTATCTCCTGCCTTTACTGGTTCTGCGTCGGGCTGACCGGGCGCGGAGCGCTCTGGGCCGGCGCATCGTTGGGTGCGGACTGGCGGTTCGGGCCAACACCGACGTCATCGCAGGCGGAGACAGCCAATCCGAACAAAACCATTAGGGCGACACTGAGCTTACGCATGACTTTCTCCTTGGCTCTGACTTCGGTTCCGCCGAGAACCGCAGCGGCTGGTAATAAAAGACATTTGCCTTGACTTCGGTTCCACCCTTGCCGACTTACCGGTGGGTGGCTGCTGAACAGAACATGGGGCGCGCATTTCGATTGAACAAGTTCAAACCAACACCATCTGTTTCTTGTCACAAGGCCATGACTTGCCACCCCTTTCATGTCACAGTCGTGCTGTAAACCAGCGCCCGCCCCGTCCGCGCGGGATTGCCCGCACCGGCCGGCAAATCTAGAGTGGGATCAATGATCTATCGGCGGACGGCAACAGCACAGAAAGCGACATGGACCCGGCCGACAGCCTGGCGCCGGGCGACGGCAATGGCGGCCGGCCTTCTGGCGCTGGCGGCCTGCACCAATCCCGGCCCAACCCTCCCGGGTG
>JAEYTW010000619.1 GCA_023433835.1 Pseudomonadota bacterium
GTCATTGCCGTCATGCCGCCGCCTGTCGTCAGGTGGTGCGGCCGAGGGCCACGTTCGCCAGTTCGCGGCGCAGCTTCATGTTTTCGCGCCGCTTGAACTGCGGCGTCACATAGCGGGCGAACAGCTCGAGCGAGCGGTACCAGCGATCGGTCGTCACCCAGTCGCGCGAATTGATCAGCAGGCAGCCGAAGCCGCCGACCTGTTCGTTCAGCTCGTTGACCTGGCGGATGCAATCCTCCGGGCTGCCGATGATCCAGGGGATTTCCTCGACCATCCATTCGAAGGTCAGCTTGGCGTCGGGCATCGCCACATCTTTTTTCATCAATGCGCCGAGACCAAGTCCCAGCAGGTATTCGTAGGAGCGGTTCACGCCCTCGCGGATATCCTTGAGCGCCTGGTCGCGGCTGTCGGAGACATAGACCTCGCGCGAGATGCGCCACAGGTCGCGGGCCTCGGCGGGGTCGCGGCCGGCATCCTTGGCCGCCGCGACGATGGCGCCGGCATGGGCCTGCAGGTCGGGAATGCCGGGATTGGCGTCGATGGTGATCGGGGTGAAATAGACGCTCAGCGGTTTCCAGCCCCGCGCCCCGCATTTGGCATAGTTGTGCGTGCCCGTCAGCCCGGCGATGGCAAAGGGCGGCACCTCCTGATGCGGCGGGACCTGCAGCCGGCGGTTCTCGAACTGGAAGAACTGCCCCTTATGCGTCAGCGGCTCGGTCGTGGTCAGCAGCTGCCAGATCACCTCGAGCGCCTCGTTGGTGCGTGGCGTCGCCTCCGGCCCCGGCAGGGCGAACAAGGCCTTGTCGGTCGGCAGGCCGCCGCCGCCGAAACCGTATTCGAGGCGGCCATGCGTGAGGTGGTCGAGGAAGGCCATGCGCTCGGCCACGAGAAACGGGTCGTGGTAGGGCAGGTTGATGACGCCGGTGCCCAGGCGGATGCGGCTGGTCAGGGCGGAAGCCTTGGCGATCAGCAGTTCCGGCGAAGGAACATTTTCATAGCCGCCGGTGTGATGCTCGCCGATCCAGTATTCCTCGAAGCCGAGTTTTTCGGCCTGAACGATGGCGTCGATGTCGCGGTCGTAGGACAGCGTCCAGTTTTCGTGCGGCGGATGCTCGGGCATCGCAAACAATCCGAAGCGCATGATTTCCTCCCGTTATTTCGGCTTTGACGTCACTTCGTCCGGCGCCGTCACAATCGACGGCACGCAACAAACAATCGTTTGTTTACAAAACTCAGTCAAGTATCTTGGGTGCCGCCGATATCGAGGGGAGGGAGCTGACGATGATCGTGGCGCTGACCGGGAAGGGGGCGTTCCGTCTGGACGAACCAGGGGATTTTCGCAAATTCAAGGTGGTGGTGGATGCCGGCCGCGACGCGTTGGCCGGGTTGCGCGATCACCTCGCCGGCACCGTGGATTTCGACGATGCCGATACCGCGTGGGTGGCGATTGCCGCGCTGCGGGGCTGGAACGGGGATGCCGCCTGGCAGCAGGGCCTGGCCGCGATGGTCGACAAGGCGCGCCCGCATGGCTGGATCGATCCGGCCGGCCTGCGGATCCGTGCGCATGTCGAGTGGCTGGGCTGAACCGCGGCGTCGCCACGTCATGCAACGACCGCCAACAAAAACCTTAGGGAGAAGATCATGACCCGCCGTCGCTGTGCCCTGCTGGGCGCTACCGCTCTTGCGCTGCTTGCTGCCGATGCGGCACAGGCGCGCATCGTCGAGTTGCGGCTGGACCGTGTCGAACCGTTGGCTGATGGCGCGGCGCTGGGCCCCGCCGGGGCCTATGAACGGGCGATCGGCATCGCCCGCGGCGAACTCGACCCGGCGGATCCGGCCAATCGCGGCATTGCCGATCTCGACCGCGCGCCGCGCAACGCGCGCGGGCTGGTCGAATACCAGGTCGACGTCTTCGTGCTGCGGCCGGTCGATCCGGCCAAGCGAAACGGCAAGATCTTCTATGACATTGTCAACCGCAATCTGAAACTGATGCTGCCCTGGCTCAACGATGCGCCGGAGACCACGCCCGCATCGAACAACGATCCCAAGACCCTTGCCGATGCCGGTACCGGCTTTCTGTTTCGCGACGGATGGACCATCGCCTGGAGCGGCTGGGACGGCACGGCTTCACCCAACCTGAACGGCATGACCGCGACCCTGCCGGTGGCAACCCTCGGCGGCGGCCGGATCGTCGGCCGTTCGCGCGAGGAATTCGTCTTCGGCACCCGATTGCCGCCGAGCCTGCCCGGTGCGCCGCTGAACTACGAAGCCGCGACGACCGACCAGGCGATGGCCAGCCTGACCGTGCGCCGCCGCCAGGCCGATCCGGAAACGGCGATCCCGGCCACCGGTTGGACCTATGCCGGCCCGCGCATGGTCAAGCTGCTGCCCGAGGGGACGGCGTTCGAGCCCGGCGCGCTCTACGAATTCACCTATCCCGCGCAATCGCCGAAGGTGCTGGGCATCGGTTTCGCCGCGGTGCGCGACGTCGTCTCGGCGTTGCGCCACGACGCGCGCAGCCCCGCGCGCACGGTGATCGGTCTCGGCATTTCCCAAAGCGCGCGATTCGCCCGCCAGTTCCTGGAGATGGGCATGAACCGCGACGAAGGTGGTGCCCGCGTCTTCGACGGGTTGCTCATGCATATCGGCGGGGCCGGCAAGGTGTTCGTCAACGAAGCTTTCGGCCAGCCCGGCCGGACCCGTACCCAGCATGAAGACCACGACTATCCCGAAGCCTGGTTTCCGTTCGCCACGGCCACCGCCACCGACCCCCTGTCGGGCCAGCGCGTCGGCGTCTTGCGCGGTGACGGCTCCGATCCGCTGATCTTCGAGGTCAACACCTCGTCGGAATACTGGCAGAAAGGCGCGTCGCTGGTGCATACCGACCCGGCTGGCGGGCGTGACCTCGCCCTGCCGGCCAATGTCCGCGCCTATCTGATTGCGGGCACCCAGCACGCCCATGTGGCGAGCCTGGCCAAGGGAAAAGGGTTATGCCTGGTCGAACGCAACCCGCATATTCCCTCCGCCGGCCTCAGGGCGCTGGTCGCCGCCCTCGACGGCTGGGTATCGGAGGGCCGCGCGCCGCCGCGCAGCCGGATACCGACCCTGGCTGGCCGCACGCTGGTCGAAGCCGCGGCGCTGAAGTTCCCGGCCGTGCCGGGCCTCGCCGCGCCCGCGCGCGCCAACGAGGTGCCGGTACCGGCCGACTGGCGTGTGGTGTCGGCCCCGCGGCCGACCCCCTACGGCGCGAAAGTCAGTGCGGTCGATGCCGACGGTAACGAGATCGCCGGCATCCGGCTGCCAGACCTGGCGGTTCCGCTGGGCACCTATACCGGCTGGAATTTCTATCGGTCCGAGGCCATGGCGGGCGAATTCTGTGATCGCGACGGCGCCTTCGTGCCGTTCGCGCGCAGCCGGGCCCAGCGGCTGGCGGCGGGCGACCCACGCCCGTCGCTGGAAGAACGCTACGGCAACCGGGAGGGCTACGTCGCCCAGGTACGCGCGGCGGCCGAGGCGCTGGTCCGCGATCGCCTGCTGTTGCCCGAGGATGTCGGGGCCTATGTCGAGCGTGCCCGCAAGGCAACGGCCTTCGACTGATACCGCTGGATGAAGGTGAAAAGGATGGTGCCGATCACGCCGCCGCTGTCGCGACTTGACATCGGCACGTGAAACGCCAATCCTTTTCACCAAACAAACGTTAGGTTAAAGGGTCCGCGTTTCATGTCCCAGCCCGTGCTCGCCCCGCCGGTCTACGATCCCCGCGATCCGGCCGTCCGCCGGGATCCCTTCCCGCTGTACCGCCGCCTGCGGACCGAGGATCCCGTGCATTGGAGCCCGGTCCTGCGCGGCTGGATCCTGACCCGGTTCGAGGATGTCCGGCGCGCCCATGCGGCCGAGGAGCTGTCGTCGGACCGCATCACGCCGTTCTACGAGAAGATGCCGGCCCAGGAACGCAGCGTGCTGGCCGAGCTGGTGCACTATCTGAACCTGTGGCTGGTGTTCCGCAAGGCGCCCGAGCATACGCGGCTGCGCCGGCTGCTCAATGCCGGTTTCACCACCCAGGCGGTGCAAAGCCTGCAGCCGCGCATCAACGAGGTGGTCGACGGCCTGCTCGACCAGCTGGAATACGGGCAGGAGGTCGACCTGATCGCGCGCTTCGCCACGCTGGTCCCGGCGATGGTGATCATGCATATGCTGGGTGTGCCCGTCGGCATGCTGGCCCAGGTCAAGGAGTGGACCAACGAGATGGCGCTGTTCATCGGCAGCGCGCAAGGGGTGGCCGACAAATACGAGCGCGCCGCCACCGGCGCCCGCGAGATGTCGGCCTATTTCCGGGAACTGATCGCCGCCCGCCGCGCCGCGCCGACCGACGATATCCTGAGCCGCCTGATCGCCGCCCGCGACGACAACGATGCGCTGAGCGAGGATGAGCTGGTCGCCGCCTGCATGCTGATGCTGTTCGGCGGGCACGAGACCACGACGAACCTGATCGGCAATGCCGCCTATACGCTGTGCGGCCACCCCGATCAGCGCGCAAAACTGCTGGAGCGGCCCGAACTGATCACCTCGGCGATCGAGGAAGTGCTGCGCTACGACGGCCCCAGCAATTCGTCGGCCCGCATCGTGGCGGTCGACCACGAGCTGGGGGGCAAGGCCCTGAAGGCCGGCGATCGTGTCTTCGCCATGGTCAACGCGGCCAACCGCGATCCCGAAGCCTTCGAAAACCCCGAGGTCTTCGACATCGAGCGGTCGCCGAACCGGCATGTGACCTTCGGCTATGGCATTCATTTCTGCCTGGGCTCCTCGCTTGCCCGGCTCGAAGGCAAGATCGCGGTGGGCGAGCTGGTCCGCCGTTTCCCCGACATGCGATTGGCCCCACAGGGCGAGCCGGAATGGGTGAACGCCATGATCATGCGCGGCCTGCGGGCCTTGCCGGTGGTGACGTCGTGAATACCGCCGACGTCTATGTCGTGGGCAGTTTCTCGACGGCCTTCGGCAAGAAGCCCGATACCGGCTTCAAGGAACTGACGCGCGAAGCCTATCTCGGCTGCCTGGCCGATGCCGGGTTCGACCGCGGCGACGATATCGAGCAGGCCTGGTTCGGCAATTGCGGCATGGGCGCGTTCGGCCAGAACAATATCCGCGGCCAGGTCTGCCTGACGCCGCTGGTGCAGGACGGGCGCTTCCCCGAGCGCGTGCCGGTGATCAATGTCGAGGGCGGCTGCGCCACCGCCTCGATGGCGTTCCACGGCGCCTGGAAGGATATCCTGTCGGGCCAGTCGCGCCTGTCGCTGGCCATCGGCGTCGAGAAGACGTTCTTTCCCGGCGATGCCGCCCGTACCCAATCGATCTTCGAAGGCGGCATCGACCAGCTCGACCCCGCCGAGTGGCACGCGTACTACCGCCGGGCCGGCGAACGGTCCGGCAAGCCGTTCGAGCCCAATGCCGGCGGCGGCACGGTGTTCATGGATACCTATGCGATGCAGGCGGCCTACCACATGCGCCGCCACGGCACCACCCAGCGGCAAATCGCGGCGGCCGCGTCGAAGAACCATCATCACGGCAGCCTGAACCCCAAGGCGCAATACCGCTTCGAGGTCGGCATCGACGAGGTGCTGGCCGACCGCGTCGTCAGCTTTCCCCTGACCCGGTCGATGTGCGCGCCGATCGGCGACGGTGCGGCGGCCGCCCTTTTGTGTTCGGCCGATTATCTCGCGAGCCTGCCGCCCGAGGTGCGCGCGCGGGCCGTGCGGGTGCGGGCCTCGACCCTGTCGGGCGGCAAATACCGCGACCTCGACGAACCCGGCCTCAGCCGGATCGCTGCCCGGAAAGCCTATGCCCAGGCCGGCATCGGGCCCGAGGCGATCGATATCGCCGAGGTCCATGACGCCACCTCGTTCTGCGAAATCTATCAGAGCGAGATGCTCGGCTTCTGCGAGGACGGGCAGGGCGGGGGCTATGTCGCTTCCGGCGCCGCGTCGCTGGGCGGCCGGCGGCCCTGCAACCTGTCCGGCGGGCTGGTCTCCAAGGGCCATCCGGTGGGCGCCACCGGCCTGTCGATGATCGACGAACTGGTGCTGCAGCTGCGCGGCGAGGCCGGCCCCCGCCAGGCCGGCAAGCCGCGCTACGCGCTGGCCGAGAATGGCGGGGGCGTCATCGGCTTCGACGAAGCGGCCTGTTCGGTGATCATCCTGGAGGCAGGGCGGTGAGCCAGATCGACGTCGCCATCCATGGGCCGGTGGTGCTGGCCACCATCACCCCGCCCGACGGTTTCATGAACGACGATACGGCGGCCGAGCTCGCGGCCCTGCTCGACCGTGTCGATGCCGATCCCGCCCTGCGCGCGGTGGTCTTCACCGGTGGCCTGCCCGATGTGTTCATCCGCCATTTCGACGTCGGCGTGCTGGAGCAGCGCGGACGCAAGATGGCGGCCCGCGGCCTGAGGTTCGATCCGGCGCGGCCGGTGCCGGAATCGGTCTATCTCGGCTGCCTGCGCCGGATCGAGGCTTCCGATCGCGCCTTCATCGCCGCGATCAACGGCACGGCGATGGGTGGCGGGTTCGAGCTGGGCCTGGCCTGCGATATCCGGATCGCGCGCGCCGGCGATTATCTGCTGGGCCTGCCCGAGATCAACATCGGCCTGCTGCCCGGCGCCGGCGGTACCCAGCGCCTGCCGCGGCTGATCGGCGAGGGCCGGGCGCTGGAACTCGCCCTGCTCGGCCGCACGATCTCGCCGCCAAAGGCGCTGGCTCTCGGCATCCTGTCGGAATGCGTCGACGACGTCGTCGCCCGCGGCCTGGAACTCGGCGCGGAGCTGGCCGCCAAGCCGCCGCGCGCCTTCGCCCATATCAAGCGGCTGATCCGCGGGCCGGGTGCCGGCCGGGCGCATGCCGACGAACGGACGCTGTTCTGCGACCTGATGGTCGACGAAACCGCGCTCGGGCTGATGGCCGGCATGAACGTCGGTCGCTACGACATCCGCGGGCCGCGCTGAGGCCTACCGGTAGCGCGCCTTCAGCACGCCGACCATCTCGCCGGCGATCTGCGCCGGCGTCTGGCGGCCCGGACGGTACCAGGTCAGGGTCCAGTTCAAGGCACCAAGCAGGGTCAGGCGGAAGATGCGCCGGTCCTGCTTGCGCACCTCGGGCAGTTCGTGGACCAGGTCGCGGAAGATCGTTTCGTAGCGGTCGCGCTCGCCGATCAGATGGGGCCGGGTCTCGGCGGCCTCGGACGGCCAGTCGGCGATGATCGCCGCCACATAACCCTCGCCGCCCAACAATGTATCGAGATGCGCCGCGCAGGCGGCCTCCAGCCGCGCCCAGGGATCGGCCGTCGTCTCCATCGCCCTGGCCTGGGCGGCCAGGATCTGGTCGATACCGATGGTGTAGATCGCGGCCAGGATCTCGTCCTTGGACGGGAAGTGATAGTAGATCGAGCCGGGCAGCATGCCGACCGCGGCGGCGATGTCGCGCATCGAGGTGCTCTCGTAGCCGCGTGTCGAGAACAGCCGCGCCGCCTCGTCGAGGATCATGGCGCGGCGGTTGTCGGGGCGGGCGGTGTCCTTGTCCGGACGGGGCTTTGACGTCTTCGGCATGCGCATGTCTTATGGAATGCCCGCCTAGGACGCAAGCACGCGCTTCTTCAGATGGCGGCAATCGATCGCGCCGGCGCGCGGATCGGTCGTGCCCTCGAAGATCCGGTTCTTCTGGATCTTGTTGGTCGAGGTGACCGGCAATTCGTCGCGAAACGCAATCCAGCCCGGGGCCTTGTAATAGGCAAGCTCGGCCAGTGCATGGGTGACCAGCGCGGCCGCCGTCCCGGCGGTGGCCGCCGCGCCCGCGGCCGGGACGACGCAGGCCATCACCTCCTCGTCGCGCATCTCGTCCCTGACGGCCAGCACGGCGACGCGGGCGACGGCGGGGTGCGCCGACAGCACCGCCTCGACCTCGGAGGCCGAGATGTTCTCGCCCGAACGCCGGATCATGTCCTTGCGGCGGTCGACGAAATAGAACATGCCGGTCTCGTCGCGCCGGACCATGTCGCCGGTATGGAACCAGCCGCCGCGCCAGGCTTCGGCGGTGGCGTCCGGATTGTCGAGATAGCAGCGGAAGAAGCCGCGCCGCGGATCGGGGCCGGCGCAGCGCACCAGGAGTTCGCCGGCCGTGCCGTCCGGCACCGGGTGCCCGTCATCGTCGGCCACCATCGCCTCCATCTCGCCGGATTGCCGGCCGAAGGCGCGGGTGTGGATCTGGCGGGGTTCGACGTTATTGGCGAGGAAGCGGCCGGTCTCGGTCATGCCCCAGACCTCGACCAGGGGCAGGCCGAAGCGTTCCTCGAAGGCGGCATGCAGCGTCGGGTCGCAGCCGGCGCCGAGGCCGAAACGGACGCGGTGCGCGCGGTCCCATTCGCCCGGCGGCTGCTTCAGCAGCGCCGGCGGCATGATGCCGAGATAATGGATCGCGGTGGCACCCGATCCGGCGACGTCCTGCCACCAGGTCGAGGCATGGAAGCGGTCCGGCAGGACCAGGCAGTTGCGGGTCAGGATCGCGGTGGTCACGCTGGTGACGCCGCAATTCATGTGAAAGGCCGGCAACGGGTTGAGAATGCGCTCCTGGCCCGGGCGCATTGTGAACAGCCCGCCGAGATCGCGGTACCATCGCCCGACCGTCAGCACGTAGTCGTTGGTCAGCACGCAGCCTTTCGGCGCCCCCGAGGTGCCGGAGGTATAGAGGATCAGCGCCTCGGCCTCGAGCCCCGGC
>JAEYTW010000642.1 GCA_023433835.1 Pseudomonadota bacterium
GGGCGACGCCGGCGGCGGCCAGGATCGCGCGATCGGCCGCGTCCGCTTCGGGCAGGCCGGCCGCGATCCATGGGCCCGCCGCTGCCGGCGGGCCGGCGATCGCCGCCACGATCCCGGCGGTCGGCACCATGCCATCGGGCGCCTGGGCCAGCAGCACCGCCTCGACGCCGCCACGGGCAGTGAGCTCGCCAAGGACCTCCGCATAGCGTGCCAGCGCGGCATGGTCGCCGATATCCGCCGGCCGGCCCTGTAGCTGCAGCCCGACGGCCACGGCAGCATCGGCGGCTATCGCGCCGAGCCCGCGGCCGTTGCCGGCGATCGCCATCCGCGCCCCGTGCGGGCGGCAGCGGCCCGAGAGCGCGATCGTTGCATCGAACAGATCTTCGAGATCTCCGACGCGGAGGGCCCCTGCGCGGCGCAGCACGGCATCGTAGATCGCATCCGTCGACGGATCCTCGTCGTCGGCGGCGCCGGCGCGGCAGACGACGACCGGCTTCAGGCGTACCGCGGCGCGTAACGCCGACACGAACTTGCGGCCGTTGGACACGGTTTGCAGATGCAGCGCGATGACATGGGTGTCCGCGTCGAGCGCCAGGTAATCCAGGAGGTCGGCCAGATCGACATCGGCCCCCGCCCCCGCACCGACCAGCTTGCTGATCCCGATCCCGGCAGCCCGCGCGCGGCCCAGCATGGTCGCCGCCACGGCATTCGACTGGGTGATGCAGGCGACGTGCCCCGGCCGCGGCAGAGCCGGCGCGAGGGTCGCGTTGAGCGCCAGGGCAGGCACCATCAACCCGAAGCAGTCCGGCCCGAGCATGCGGCCGAGCCAGGGTTGCGCGGCGGCGAGCAGCCCATCCGGCACCGGCGCGGCATCCCTCGCTGACTCGCCGCCACGCGGCAGGATCACGAAGCCGCGGCAGCCGCGGCGGCAGAACGCCGCGACGATCCCGGCGATGTCTTCAGGCGCCACCGCAAGAACCGACAGGTCGGGGACCAGCGGCAGGTCGTCGATACCGGCATAGGCCGGTTGGCCGTCGACGGTTCCGGCATGCCGATTGACGGCCAGGACAGGCCCGGCAAATCCGCTTCCCCGCAGGCGCCGGAGCGCCATGCCGCCGGGCAGCGCCATGTTTCGGCTGGCCCCCACCACGGCGACAGCCGATGGACGGAACAGGCTGTCGAGGTGGCGGATGGTCATCGGCGCCGGGTCAGGTCGGAACCGGCCGGACCGAAACCACCCGGAACGGCCGGGTCACGCCGTCATGCTCGGTGATCGAGACGTAGTCGCCGATCCGGAAGCGATGGTCCGTCAGCCGGAAGACGGCCTCGTCGTCCTCGTCGCCCGGGCGGTAGGAAAATGCCCATCGGGCGCCGCGCGTATGCACCAGGCGGCCGGCTTCGTCCTCCGCGCCCGGCGCGAAACGATGCACGATGCAGCTGGCACGCTGCTGGCGCCACGCGTCCATATCGAGATGGCCATCGGCGTCGAGGGGGGCGACGAGTTCGTAACCATGCCGCGGATCGCCCTCGGGATGTTCCCTGGTGCGGGCGAGTTCAAGTCTGATCTTGCTGGTCATGTCGCGTCCGTCGGATTGCCTGTGGCACATCCGACCACGGCGGCGACGTTCCGGCCTTGATCGAGATCAACAACCGACGAGGCTGCCGGTGGCATGCTGCGGACCGCAACAGAAGGGCGGACCCGATGACCATCAGAGACCTGATCGTTTATGTCGACGAGACTGCGGCCGACGATGCCGCCATCGACATCGCCGCGACCCTGGCCCGCCGCGACCGCGCGCATCTGACCGGCGTGTTTCCGGTACCGCCGATGCAGATACCGGTGGCCTGCGAGCCGATCATGTTCGAGCCGCTGTGGCAGCAGTGGCGCGAGGAAGCCGATCTTGCCGCCGCCAGATGCCGCCAGCGCTACGAGGGACGGCTCCAGGCGGCTGGTGCCGAAGGCGGGTGGCTGGTGGCGAGCGGCGGGCCCGACGCCGCGATGCTGCATGCGCGCTATGTGGACCTTGCCGTGATCGCCCGCGGCAAGCCGGACATCCCCGCAGGCACGGCCGTCTCGGCGGAAGACCTGGCGATCGATGGCGGCATGCCGGTGCTGATGGTGCCGCCCGGCACACCGCCGACCGTCGGGCGCAACGTCGTCATCGCCTGGAAGCCGACGCGCGAGGCGGTGCGCGCGGCCAATGCGGCCCTGGCCGTCCTGGAGCCCGGTGCCAAGGTGACGGTGCTGGTCATCGACCCCCGGGACAGCCCCGAGCATGGCGAGGAACCCGGCGCCGATATTGCGGCGCATCTCGCCCGGCATGGCCTGCAGGTCACGGTCGAGGTGGCCCAGTCCGGGCATTTCGACGTTACCGGCACGCTGCTGCGTCGCGCCGCGGAACTCGGCGCCGACCTGCTCGTCATGGGTGCCTACGGGCATTCGCGTCTACGCGAGCGGATCCTCGGCGGCGTGACACGGGACCTGCTGCGCACGACCCCGCTGCCGGTGCTGATCGCGCACTGAGCCGGCGGCCGACATGCAGAAGCAGCATCAGATCAGCCTCTGGTATCTGCTGTTCGCGGTACTGGCGGTGATCACGATCCGCGACTTCGTGCTGGAGCATCGCGACGTGCGTCAGGTCGACTACAGCGAATTCCTGACGATGGTGGCCGACAAGCGGGTCGACGACGTGGTTGTCGGTCCGGGCCGGATCACCGGCACCATTCGTGGTGCCGACAAGGAAGGCGCCGGCCGCTTCGTCACCGAGCGGGTCGACCTTGGATTGGCCGACACGCTGCGCCAGGCCGGCATCCGCTTCACGGGTGAGCCCGAGCCCGGGCTGTTGCAGCGGGTGCTGAGCTGGGTTCTGCCGTCGCTGGTCTTCATCCTGCTGTGGATGTTCCTGCTGCGCCCGATGACCGGCGGCGTCGGCGGCCTGATGTCGGTCGGCCGCAGCCGGGCGAAGGTGTTCGTCGAAACCGACATCAAGGTGACATTCGCCGACGTCGCCGGTGTCGACGAAGCCAAGCTCGAACTGCAGGAAATCGTCGCCTTCCTGCGCAATCCCGGGGAATACGGCCGGCTTGGCGCGCGCATGCCGAAAGGCATCCTGCTGGTGGGCCCGCCCGGCACCGGCAAGACGCTCCTGGCC
>JAEYTW010000660.1 GCA_023433835.1 Pseudomonadota bacterium
GGGGGGGCCCCGCCCCCCCCCCCGCCCCACCCCCCGGCGGCTCGCTCGGGCTGATGCTGGCCTGCGACCTCGTCGCGATGACGCCGTCCTGCTTCATCGCCCCCTACTACACCGAAGTCGGCTTCAGCCCCGATGGCGGCTGGACCGCGCTGCTGCCTGCACGAATCGGTGAGCGGCGGGCGCGCGAGATCCAGCTGCTCAACCGCCATGTCGTGGCCGACGAGGCGCTGGCGCTCGGCCTGGCCGACGGCGTGTCGGACGACATCGATGCCGTGATCGACGGCTGGATCGCCGCCTTGCGCGCCAAGTCGCAAGCCTCGATCCATTCTACCCGCAAGCTGCTGCGCCCTGACCTCAGGGCGATCGCCGAGGGGCTGGAGCACGAGCGCCAGGCGTTCCTGGCGCTGATCGGATCGGAAGAGACCGAGGCGGGCATGGCCCGTTTCCTCGGGCGATAAGAAACGACGGGGAGAACCATGCGGCAGATTTTCGACATCTCGGCCAAACGCGCCGAACTGACCCCCGACCGGATCGCCTTCCACGAGATCGAGAGCGGCCGGCAGCTGACCTATGGCGGGGTCGACGACCATGCCAACCGTTTCGCCGAAGCCCTCGGGCGAATGGGCATCGGCCGCGGCGAGCGCGTGGCGATCCTCTGCCACAACTGCGCGACGTTCTTCGAGATCCTGTTTGCCTGCGGCAAGGCCGGCGTCATCCTGGTGCCCCTGAACTGGCGGCAGACGCCGTCCGAACTGAAGCCGATCGTCGCCGACTGCAACCCGCGCCTCCTGATCCATGACGATGCCAATGCCGGGCTGGCCACCGAGCTTGACCTGCCGCTGATGTCGTTTGCCGCCTACGAGGTCGCGCTGCAGGCATCGTCAGGGGCCGCGCCGGCGGAGCTGTCCTGGCCCACCGACGGGATCTGGTATCTCCTCTACACCTCCGGCACGACCGGCAAGCCGAAGGCGGTGATCCAGAGCTTCGGCATGGCCATCGCCAACCACGTCAACGTCGCCCAGGCGATCGACCTGACCGGGATGGACGCGACTGTCAACTTCCTGCCTCTGTTCCACACCGCCGGCATCAATCTCTACACCCTGCCCGTCTATCTCGCCGGCGGCACCAGCTACATCCTCACCAAGTTCGACCCCGATCCGGTGATGGCATTGCTGGAAAGCGGCAAGCTGTCGGTCTTCTTCGGTGTGCCCGCGATCTACCAGGCCCTGAGCCTGCATCCGGCCTTCGAGCGGGCCGATCTCGGCCGCGTGCGGTCCTGGGGCTGTGGCGGCGCGCCGCTGTCCGAGGCGCTGATCCGTGCCTTTCTCGCCCGCGGCGTGCGCGTCTGCAACGGCATGGGCATGACCGAGACCGGCCCGACCGTCTTCCTGATGGACCCCGACCATGCCGTCGCCAAGCTCGGCTCGGTCGGCAAGCCGCAATTGCTGTCGCAGGTGCGGCTGGTCGATCACGACGGCCGCGACGTGCCCCGCGGCGAACGCGGCGAACTCCTGTTCCGCGGCCCCGCCGTGACGCCGGGCTACTGGGGCAACGAGGCCGCGACGCGCAATGCGATCGACGCAGACGGCTGGCTGCGTTCCGGCGATGTCGGCCGCCAGGACGAGGACGGCTACTACTACGTCGTCGACCGCATCAAGGACATGTACATCTCCGGCGGCGAGAACGTCTATCCGGCCGAGGTCGAGGATGTCCTGACCAATCATCCCGACGTGCTGGAAGCCGCCGTGATCGGCGTCGCCGATGCACGCTGGGGCGAGGTCGGCCATGCTTTCGTCCGCGCCCGCCCGGGCCGCAACGTCGACGGCGACGCGCTGCGCCGCCATGCCCGCGAGCATCTGGCCGCCTACAAGGTGCCCAAGCTCGTCACCATTCTCGACGATTTCCCGCGCACCGCCGCCGGCAAGGTGCGCAAGCACATCCTGAAGGCCGAGAACGTCACATGACCCTGCCCGCCCCCGGCACCGTGCTGTCGTCGGACCGCACGCTGACCCAGGCCGATTTCGATCGTTTCGCCGCGATCAGCGGCGACGACAACCCGATCCATGTCGACCCCGAATTTTCCGGCCGCACCCGCTTCGGCCGGACGGTGTCGCACGGCATGCTGCTCTACACCGTGTTCTGGGGCCTCTTGCGCCAGGCGCTGCCCGGCATGCGCCAAGTGACGCAGACGCTGATGTTTCCCGCCCCGGCCTACGCGGACGAGCCGCTGACCTTCACCGCCACGGTGGAAACAGCCGCAGCAGACCGTGTCGCCCTGACCATCCGCGTCTTCCGGATCGCCTGCGGCACCACGGTCTGCGAAGGCCGGGCCGAGATGGGAGTTCAATGATGCAGGTCGGCGACAAGGCTACGGCGACCCGGGTCTTCACGGCAGACATGGTCGCCGACTTTCTCGATCTGGCCGCGGCGTCCGGCCCGGTCGACGCGGTGCCCGAGCCGCTGATCGGCGGCTTGTTTTCCTATCTGCTCGGTGTCGACCTGCCGGGCTTCGGCACCAATTACCTGAAGCAGGAAATGGAATTCCTCCGCCCGGCCCCGCTCGGCGTGACGCTGACCGCCACGGTCGAGATCACGCGGCTGAGGCCGGAAAAGCACCTCTGCGACCTTGCCACCACCTGCACCGACGCCGCCGGCACGGTCTATTGCCGCGGGCGGGCGCTGGTGCTGGTGGCCGACGTCGGCCGGTGAGTTCCTACTGCCTCGATATCGGCCGCGGCCGGCCCGTGGTGTTGCTGCACGGCTGGGCGGCCCATGCCGGCTTCTTCGCGCCGCAGGCGGCCTTGGGCTGGTCGGGCTTCCGCGTCCTCGCCCCCGACCTGCCCGGCCACGGCAGCAACCGCGATCAACCCGCAGCCACGCTGGGCGATCTGGCCGCGGCCGTCCACCGGCTGATCGAGGATCGCGGGCTTGACGACGTGGTGCTGGTCGGCTGGTCGCTCGGCGCCGCGGTCGCCTTCGACTATATCGGCCGTCATGGCTGCGGCCGGCTGGGCGGTCTGGTCGTGCTCGACATGGCGCCGCGCATCCTCAACGACGCCCAATGGTCGCTCGGCATCGCCGGCGCCTTCGACGCCCGGATCAACGCCGCCGCCCTCAGCGCGATGGCGGCCGATTGGCCGGCCTATGCAGCCCGTTTCCTGCCGCGCCTGTTCGCCCGCGGCCGCGAGCCCGACGCGGCGCTGGCCGGCTGGGCACGGGCCCAACTCGCGGCCAATGACGGGGCGGTGATGACCAGCCTGTGGCGCTCGCTCAGCGCTGCCGACCATCGCCCGGTGCTGGAGCGCATCACGGTGCCGACCCTGGTGGTCAACGGCGGGCAGAGCCGCATCTACCAGCCCGCGACCAGCGACTGGCTGGCCGCACGCATCCCCGGGGCACGGCGCCTGACCATCGAGGATGCCGGCCATTCCCCCCAGCTCGAGCGGCCCTTCGCCGTCAATCAGGCACTGGCGGCGTTCGCCGGAGCGTGACAATTGCCGGCCGCCGTGGCTTGATCGCGCCCGTCCGAAAAGTTGGGAGGAATTGATCATGACCGAAGTGAAAGTCAGCGAATCCGTCGCCGCGCCCGCGGCCAAGGTCTGGGGCCTGATCGGCGATTTCTATCGCCTGAACGATTGGGCGCCGGGCATGGACGGCCTGACCACCGAGGGCCAGGGCGTCGGGGGCTTGCGCCATCTGGCGGTGCCCAACGGCACCATCACCGAGAAGCTCGTCGCCGAGGACAAGGCGGGCATGGCCTACAGCTATTCGATCGTCTCCGGGCCGATGCCGGTGGTCGACTACGTCTCCACCCTGAAGGTGGTGCCGGAAGGCGACGACGCCAGCCGTATCGAGTGGGGCGCGACCTTCCGCCCGGCCGAGGGTTTCCCCGAGGAAAAGGCCGAGCGCATCGTCGGCAACATGTATCGCGGCGGCATCGGGGCCATCAAGGCCAAGCTCGGCCTCTGAACCGATCGGGGCAGGGTTTCCCCTGCCCCGCCATCTTCAGCGGGCGTTCTCGGCGCCCTTGTCCGACATCTTCTCGATCAGCTTCTTCAGCGCGGCCCGGTCGTTCAGGTAGACCGTCTTTTCCTTGCGGGTGATCAGCCCGTCGGAGACGAGATGGCCCAGCACGCGCGCCACCGTCTCGCGCGTGGTCGAGGCGCGGCTGGCGATTTCGTGCTGGCGGGGCAGCGGATAGATCAGCCAGGAACCGGGCGTCACCGGGTCGGGCTTGGCCATGCGCAGCAGTTCCTGATAGACGCGCTGCACGGCGCCGAGCGTCGACAGGTCCATGATGCGGTCGTCGCAGATGCGGATGATGCGGGCGAGCCTGGTCAGCACCCGCACCGATACCTGCCCGTGCTTCTGGAGCAGTTCGCGGAAGCGTTCGGGAGGCAGCGAGGCGAGCAGGCAATTCTTGTCGGCCACGAC
The DNA here is from genome assembly GCA_023433835.1 of Pseudomonadota bacterium. Classification (GTDB taxonomy): domain Bacteria; phylum Pseudomonadota; class Alphaproteobacteria; order Ferrovibrionales; family Ferrovibrionaceae; genus JAFKFH01. Next base: position 4,435 of record JAEYTW010000660.1, read on the forward strand.
ATTGGCCGAGCGCGGTTCGCCGTCGATCGCCGACAATTCGCCGAAGAAGCCCCCGGCCGGCACGGTGGCATAGGCGACTTCCCGGCCCGACGGCGAGAAATTGACCACCTCGACCTGGCCTTCGACGACGAAGAAGACGTCGCGGCTGTCGCTGTCGCGATCGAGGATCTGTTCGCCCGAGGCGTAACGGCGCCAGGCCGAGGTCTGCTCGACTTCCCGCAGGTCGGCCTCGGTCAGGCCACGCAGGACCTCGATGCCGGACAGGCGCATGGCCTTTGATTCGACGGTGGTTGCAGGCGGCATGTCCAAATCCCCCCAGAGTCGACCCCGATTGGCGCGAGCGGCGCGACTTTACATTTAGGCAAGCGCGCATGCACCGCATTTTATCCATTATTTATCAGCGGATGGCGCCAATTTCCCCATACAAACGGCTGTCCCCGCCGGGGCGGATAGCCATTGCCGTCATCGGGCCGGCGCTTTATGGTTGGACGACAGCGCGACGGGCGATGCGGCCTTCGCCCCAGCCGCCTATTATCAAGGAGCCGTCATGGGTAGCTTCAGCATCTGGCATTTGCTTATCGTCCTCGTCGTCGTGGTCGTGATCTTCGGTGCCGGCCGCCTGCCGTCGGCGATGAACGATCTGGCCAAGGGCATCAAGGCGTTCCGTTCGGGCATGAAGGACGAGGCGCAGGACGCGCAGCGCAGTGCGGCGCCGGCGCCCGGTTCGCCGCAGGTCACCGCCGACGCGGCCAAGCCCGCCGCCGGTTCGACCCAGGCCACCCACAGCCATCAGAGCTGAGGTTTCGCGCCCGCCGCATGGCGGGCCGCGCCGACTGCCACGAGTGCGTTGCCCGGCCGGCGACGCACTCGTTTTTGCGTGAAGGCCCCCGATATCGAAGGATTGTCCGACGTGACGCGTACGATCATGACCACCCTGCTGGCTTCCGCCCTGGTTCTCGGCCTTGCCGCCTGCGGCGGCGGCGGCGCGACGTCGGCCACGGCGGTCACCACCACCACGACCGGCCAGCAGTTGATCGACCTGAAGAACGCCCTCGACAACGGCGCGATCACCCAGGGCGAGTACGAGCGTCAGCGCCGCAAGATTCTGAACCAGTAGACTCGGTGGAAGCCGCCAATCTCGTCCTGTTCCTGGTCGCGGCCCTGGCGCTGAACCTGACGCCCGGGCCGGACATGCTGTACGTGCTCGCCAACGGCCTGGCGCGCGGCGCACGCGGCGGGGCGCTGGCTGCACTCGGCATCAGTGCCGGCTGCATCCTCCATGCGGTGGCGGCGGTGGCCGGGCTGACCGCGCTGGCGGCGACGGTGCCGGCGGCGCTGACCGCCATCAAGCTGATCGGCGCGGCCTATCTGATCTGGCTGGGCATCGATGCCTGGCGCCACCCGCCGGCATTGGGCAAGCCCGATGCGGCGCAGACTGCCGGCGACGGTTTCCGCATCTTCCGCCAGGGTTTCGTCACCAATGCGCTGAACCCGAAGGTCGCGCTGTTCTTCCTGGCCTTCCTGCCGCAGTTCGTCTCGGCGCAAGGATGGCCCGCCCCGGTGCAGATCCTGACGCTTGGCGCCCTGTTCATCGTGCAGGGCACCGTCGTGCTGCTCGCCGTGGCGCTGGCCTCGGGCGCGCTGCGCGGCCAGCTGGTCCGCCGGCCGCGCCTTGCCGGCTGGGTCGGGCGCATCTCCGGCTCGCTGATGATCGGGCTGGGCCTGCGGCTGGCGATCGGCGAACTGCGCCGCTGAGCCAGATCAAAGACTTAGGGCATCTTGTCCGCGTCCAAGAGGACGCGGGATGCTCTAACGGCTGCCCGGGCTGCCGGGCTTTTTGCGTATGCCCTTCAACTGCTTGACCAGCTGCTGCAGCAAGGCGGCGTTCTTGCGCTTTTCCTGCAGATACAGCTCGACCGCCTGCTTGGCGTTGGCCTGCTCCTGCCGCTCGCCCTGCAGCTGCGACAGATAGGCCTGCCGCACCTGCTCCAGCAGGTTCGGGTCGATCTGGCTGCGCAGCGCGGTGATCTGCGCCCGCAGCTTGACGCGGGGATCTTCTGAATCCGACATGGGTCCAAACTGACCCCGCCGGCCCTGCGGGTCAAGAGGCCGGTGAATAGGGCTCGCAGGCGGCGCGGCCCAGCGCCTCGGCCAGTTGCGGCGGTACCGGGCCGCTGCCGGGCACAGCGCGCAGGATCGCGACGCCCTGGCGCGACGGGCTTTGCAGCGCGATCGAGTTCGGGGGCAAGCCCCCGCGATAATTGGTGCCGTAGATGATCACCTCCAGCACGCCGTCGGCCACCTGCTCCTCGGTGATGATCAGGTAATTGTCGGTGTTGGCGGCATAGAGCGACAGCGACCACAACCCCGGCGGCAGGGTCGCGGCGATGCGCACCGCGCGGTTCTGCACGTCGTAGCTGCAGACCGCGTGCATCAGGTCGGGATGCGGCGATACCAGCGCCCGCACGGCGGCGGGATCGCGGGCCTCGGCCCGGAAGCGGCCGGGGCCGTCGTCGCGGTCGAACGTCGCCATGGCGATCCGCATCGCCGCCAGCGGCAGGCCGAGGATGACGGCGACATGCGTCATCACCGCGACCGCGAGGAAACCGAGCAGGGCGGGCAGATGGCGGATCATGCGCAGCCCACGCGCACCAGCCGCGGCAAGGCCGGTCCTTGCCCGGGCTGCAGCGCGCCGGCATCGGGCCGGTAGAGATGGACGTGGATCGAGAATGCCGCGGCGCCGTCCTGCGGCGCCAGCCAATTGCCCTCGCGCCGGGTCGGGCCGATATGGACGGTATAGGCGCCGTCGGCGGCGCGCACCACGTTGCCCCGGTCGACGCCCTGCCCGCCCGGGGTCAAGCTGAGCTTCTCGTCGCCCAGATGGATGCTCCACCAGCGCGCCGGCAGGTCGCGGCCTTCCAGGCGGTAGTCGCAGCGCGGCGACAGGGCCGCGCCGCTGTCATCCTCGGTGGCGACGAAACGGACGGCTTCGGCATGGTGCAGCGCGACGGCGCCGCGCAACGCCACCACCGCGCGGCTGTAGGGATCGAGGTCGACCACGCCGGGAAACAGCGACGAACGCCAGGGCCCCTGGTGGAGGACGGCGCCCTGGGCCACCCACCACAGCGCGGCGGCGGCCGTGATCAACCCGGCCGCGATGCCGCCCGCAATGATCGCCATCGCCCCCGGCTGCGCCATGCTTTGCCCTTTCCGCGGCCGAGCTTAGTCATTCGTCCGGTCGGACGAAAGGGCGGGCCGTCAGAAGGCGAACCGGGCCAGCGACTGGCGCCGGCCATCGGGCAGCAGGATCATCCCGCTGCGCCGATCGGTGAACTGCAGCGTCACCGAGCCCATGCCCGGCGCCTCGGCCGGCCCCCGCGCCTCGCCGTCGAGCGAGGTGCCGCCGGCGAAGCGGCGCAGCGAGAACTGGATCTGGCCGCCGAAGGCGACCTGGCCCTGCCCCACCGCCCAGTCGGCAGCGCCGTCGGGCCGGTAGTGGTAGCTGGCCATGAAGATCTGGTCGCCCTGGCTTTCGATGAAGAAGCCGCGGCCGCCGGCCCCCGGGGTCCACCACCAGCCGGTCTCGGGGGTGATGCGCGTGGTCGAATCGATGGCGAGCGCGGCATCGCGCATGTTGATGCGGTAGAATCCCCGGCCCCCGCTGTCCCTGGTGCCGGTGGCGAGCAGCTTTTCCCGCATCGTCGTGACGCTGGCGAACGGAAACAGCGCACGCAGGGCGGTGAAGGCGCCGGCTACGTGCGGTGTCGCCATCGAGGTGCCGTCCATCGCCGCAAAGCCGCCGCCCGGCACCGACGACACGATGCCGCTGCCCGGCGCCATCAGGATCGGCTTGTCCCAGACGTTGGAGAAGGAGGACACGGCCCCGGCCTTGGTCGTCGCCCCCACCGCGATCGCCGTCGAGACGCAGGCGGGCTCGGCCACGCGCCAGGTGCTGCCGTCATTGCCCGATGCCACGACCGTCGGGATGTTCTTGGCCCGCAGGGCATCGATCACCGGTTTGAACGATGAATAATCGCAGTAACCGCTGTAGAGGCTCTCGCTGCCCAGGCTCATGTTGACCGCGGCGATGCCCAGCGGGATTGCCTGCTGGTTGACCCAATCCAGCGCCCGCAGCACGTCGCTCATGAAGATCAGCGAGCAGCGCCGCGGCTGGCAGACCGCCGCCTCGACCGTCGTCGCGATCTGCACCGCGACGATGAGGGCGGCGGGTGCCATGCCATAGATGTCGCCGCCGGATCCGGCGGCGATGCCGGCCACATGCGTGCC
>JAEYTW010000664.1 GCA_023433835.1 Pseudomonadota bacterium
GGCCCGCGATGCGCGGGCCGTCGAACCGCCCGCCCAGGATCGGAATGACCCGGCGGCGGCCCAGCGCCACCTGGCCCATCTCCTGCGGCGTACCGATTTCGATGCGGGCGGCGAAGGCAAAGTCGAGGGATGGCGCGGGTACGTCTGCGGCGATCATCGGTCCTTCCTCACGAGTCCTGGCAGAAGTCTAGCCGGAAAGCCGGGGCTGGCGTAAGGTCGGGCGACAGGGGGGCAGGGAGATGGATCGCTTTCTCAGCATCCAGGCATTCGTCAGGGTCGCAGAGAAGGAAAGCTTCGCGGAGGCTGCCCGGCATCTCGGCGTCGCCAAGTCGGTGGTGACCCAGCGCGTCAAGCAGCTGGAGGAATTCATCGACGCGCCGCTGTTCCACCGGACCACGCGCTCGGTCAAGCTGTCGGAAATCGGGGCGGCCTATTTCAAGGAATGCGCCGAGCTGGTCGCGCGCCTGGACGGCCTGACCGACCAGATGCGCGACGTGAAGGGCACGCCCAAGGGCACCCTGCGCCTGCATGTGCTGCCCGGTTTCGCGCTCGGCCATCTGTCGATGGTGCTGCGCGAATACCAGGAACAATACCCCGACATCATGCTCGATATCGTGGTCAACGACCGCGTCGTCGATCCGGTCGAGGAAGGCTATGACGTCGCGCTGCAGATCTTCGACCCGGCGCTCGACGTGCTGGTCGCCGCGCGGCTGTTTCCGATCCGCCGGCTGTTCCTGGCCTCGCCCGATTACGTCGCCCAGCACGGCATGCCCCGGCGGCCCGAGGAATTGCTGCGCCATCGCCTCGGCGTCTATGCCCGCTATCCTACCCGCGACCATTGGCAATTCTGGCGCGGCAAGCAGAAGATCGAGATCGACCTGCCGGCCAATCTCCGCTCCAACAGCGTGCATCTCCTCAAGGAATACGCGCTGTCGGGCGCGGGGGTCGTGTGCATCCCGACGATCGCGGCCTCCGACGACATCGTCGCCGGCCGGCTGACCCCGGTGCTGTACGGCTATCGCCTGTCATCCTATTGGCTGACGGCGGTCTATCCGGAGACGCATCGCTACACGCTGAAGGTCCGCCTGTTCGTCGACTTCATCCAGAAGAAGTTCCGCGGCGAGCCGCATTGGGATCGCGTGCTGATCACCAACGGCTTCCTGCCGCATGACGACGTGGTCACCGACCAGGCGCCGCGCCGCAGGATCTGATTGTTTGCAATTTCCGAACGGCCGGTTCGGGGATTGCCGGATTGTTGGGAAATCGCGATCTCCGTAGCCTTGCTCCCAACAAAACGGGAGGAAGTCAGGATGAGCCACGCGCCCACCTTCTTCGGCTCGCTGTCCGATTACCAGAAGGGCAGCGTCGAAATCGTCACCGGCGACGTCAGGCATTACGTCTTTTCCAACATCTTCGAGGTCGCGACCAGGTCGGCGCCCTATGAGCGCGTGGTCGTCGCCCGGAACCTCGACTATGTCCAGGAAGTGATGCGGGCCGAGGGCGTCTCGCCCTGGTTTGCCTGCGGCCATGACGAATTCGCGGTGTGCATGGACGGCGAGATCACCATCGAGTTCATCAAACTCGACCGGCCGCCGGCGGCCGACCATCCCGGCGCGGTGCCGGCCGGCGACGAGCCGCAAGGGCGGCGCATGGGCCGCATCCGGCTGAAGCGCGGCCACCAGGCCCTGCTGCCGGCGGGCAGCGCCTATCGCTTCGATGCCGCCAGGACGGGCGTGATCATGCAGCAGACCATGCTGGGCGATCTGAGCGTCCAGAAGTGGCGCGACATCTGCCTGCACTGACCAGGAGGAATTCTCATGTCCGCAGCCCTTGCCCAGGTCGTCGCGACCGAACCGAGCAACCTGAACGGCTATCGCCGCTTCACCCTCGGCCAGTTCGAACTGGCGCGCGACGAATATTTCGTCACCATCCGCTGGCCGGCGAAAGGCCAGACCCGGTCGCACCAGATGCCGGCCGATGCCTTCCTGCGCGCGATGATGCGCGACGTGGCCTGGGGCTTCTTCTATGGCTGGGTCAATTTCGATCACGTCATCGGCACCCGCAACCATTACGGCCAGGTCGATTTCTACGCCGGCAGCTTCAACGGCGTGATGAGCGAGGCGGGCGTCGACTATACCGAACGCTTCGACACCCCGATCATCATGGCGACGTTCAAGGCGATCCTGCGCGACTGGGTCAACGAAGGCTTCGACCCGTTCGCCGCCCCGGTCGAGACCGGCACCGCCTTCGGCGTCAAGCAGGGCGAGAACATCGAGGCGATCGAACGCACGCGCATCGCCACCAGGCGCATGCCCGGCCTGCCCGGGGATTCGCCGCTGCGCGACGACATGCCCGTCAACCGCGCCTTCGCCGACGTCCCCCAGGACGAGCCGGAAATCGAGGCCGAGCCGGGCTTCCGCGACCAGCTGCACGCCTTCAACCTGTTCAAGTATCTCAGCCGGTCCGACGTCACCTGGAACCCGTCGGTGACGGCGGTGTGCGGCGCCTCGCTCGCCTGTCCGACGACCGAGGAATATATCCTGCCGGTGTTCCACGGCAACGACCGGGTCGAATGGTTCATCCAGCTGTCCGACGAAATCGTCTGGGATGTCGGCGACAAGAACACCGGCGCGCCGCGCGCCCGGGTGACGATGCGGGCCGGCGACGTCGCGGCGATGCCGGCCGATATCCGCCACCAGGGTTATTCGACCAAGCGCTCGATGCTCTACGTCTGGGAGAACGTGACGCCGGACCTGCCGCAGCGCTACGAGCGCGGCGAGCTGCCGCCCTATCCGGTCGAATTCTGATCCAGGGAGCGTTCCATCATGGCCGACCAGCAACCCGGGGGGAGGGTTTCTCCCCCCGCGCGAGAAGACTTGCGCCATCGGCTGTTCATCGACGGCGACTTCGTCGATGCGGCCGACGGCGCCGAGATCGACGTGTTGTCGCCGCACGACAACAGCCTGATCACGCGCATCAGCGAGGCGCGCGCGGCCGATGTCGACCGCGCGGTGGCCGCCGCGGGGCGCGCCTTCCCGGCCTGGTCGGCGCTGGCC
>JAEYTW010000540.1 GCA_023433835.1 Pseudomonadota bacterium
CCCCCCCCCCGGGCGGCGGGCCGGCCATCGCCCGCTCGACGACTTCTGGCGCAAGCGGGGATACCGGCCGGAACCGGGAATGACCACCACGTTCACGTGGCGGGACCTCGACGAAACCGGCCAGAGCGCCAAGCCGATGCAGTTCTGGCTCAGGGAACTCTAGGCGGCGTCGGTCTTGTCCTTGGCATCCTTCATCGCCTGATACATCGCCGTGAACGTCTGCTCGATCAGCTCGCGCGACAGGTCGCGGGTGATGAACACGATGCGCGAGCGGCGGTCGTCGTCCGGCCAGGCCGGCAGGCTCGCCGGCGGGTGGAAGATGTGCTGTACGCCATGCACGACGACCGGGTTGTCGAGGCCGGTGACATTGACGATGCCCTTGACCCGCAAGAGGTCGTCGCCGCGATAGGCGGCGAGCAGGTCGAGCCAGGTCGCCAGCTGGTTCCAGTCGAACGGTTCGTCGAAGGTCAGGCAGAACGAGCCGATACGATCGTCATGCCGGTTCACGTCATGGGGATCCTGGTGGTCGTGCCCATGGCCGTGATCGTGGTGATGGTGGTCGTAGCCGTGATGGTCATGATCGTGGTCGTGGTCGTGGCCGTGCGGCTCGTAGGCTTCGGCGTTCAGCCAGCTGCGCACGTCGGCGGTCTTGGTCGCCGGATTGTACAGCCCGGCGTCGAACAGCCTGGCCGGCTCGATGCCGCCGTCGACGGTCAGGAACAGCGGCGCGCCGGGATTGAGCTGCTTCAGCCGCGCGCGCAGGGCTTCGACCGCGGCCGGATCGGCGATGTCGGACTTGGTCAGCAGGATGCGGTCGGCCACCGCCGCCTGCTTCACCGCTTCGACCTGACGGTCCAGCGTGCCGGCACCGTTGACGCCGTCGACCGTCGTGATGACGCCGTCCAGGCGATAGCGGCTGGAGATCAGCGGATCCTGCATCAGCGTATGCAGGATCGGCGCGGGGTCGGCCAGCCCCGTGGTTTCGACCACGATACGCTTGAATTCCGGCACCTCGCCCTTGACCCGCTTGATGAACAGGTCGCGCAAGGTGTCGACCAGGTCGTTGCGCACGGTGCAGCACAGGCAGCCGGAATTGAGCAGCACCGTCGATTCGTCGGCCTTGGCGATCAGCGCATGGTCGATGCCGATCTCGCCGAACTCGTTGACCACCACCGCGGTGTCGGCCATGTCGGGGTGCTGCAGCAGGCGGTTCAGCAGCGTGGTCTTGCCGCTGCCGAGGAAGCCGGTCAGGACGGAGACCGGCAGGCGTTCCTCAGTCGTCGTCATAATTCGTTATCCTTCCACTCAATCCAGGCTCTTCGCCGCCGGGTCGGACCGGCCGAGACGGGCGGCTTCGGCGCGCAGTTCCGGCGACAGGTCGGGTGGCGACAGGTCGAGGCCGGCGGACATGTGATCGGCAATCAGGGTCAGGCCCTCCACCCGGGCGTAATGCTTGTTGTCGGCCGGCAGGACATGCCAGGGGGCGTGCTTGCTCGATGTCTGCTCCAGCATCGCGTCGATCGCCTTCTCGTAATCCTTCCAGCGCGACCGGTTGCGGAAATCCTCCAGCGTGATCTTCCACCGCTTGTAGGGCACGGTCAGCCGTTCCTCGAAGCGGCGCAACTGCTCCTCCTTGGAGATGTGCAGGAACAGCTTGATGATCCGGACGCCGTCGTTGGTCAGCATACGCTCGAATTCATTGATCTCGCCATAGGCCCGCTTCCAGGCCTTCGGCGCGATCAGTTCCTCGACCCGCTCGACCAGGACGCGGCCGTACCACGACCGGTCGAACACGGCCAGCGTGCCGGGGCCGGGCAGGCGGTCCCAGAACCGGTAGAGATAGTGGATTTCCTGCTCGGCCCGGGTCGGTGCGCCGATCGGCCACACCTTGGAGACGCGCGGGTCGAACGGCGCGGTCAGCCGCCGGATCAGCCCGCCCTTGCCCGAGGCGTCCCACCCTTCGAGCACGACCAGGGCCCGCTGGCGCTGGGCGATGAACGCCTGCTGGATGGTGAGGAACCGGTCATGCAGCTCGGCCAGCTTCGCCTCGGCCTTTTCCTTGGACATTTTGCCCGATTTCGGGTCGACATCCCCGAGCTTCCTGGCGTGCGGCTTGGCCATTTCATCCCCTTGGTTTGACACGCGATCTCTCCGACGGGTAAGTTAAGGCGACAACTCACCGGCGGTGCAACAATAGTCGTCACGGCTTCTCGCAACCCACGGACTTCATGTCATCCATCGAATTCGAGCTCAAGCTGGCGCTGACCAGCGCCGGGCTCAACGCGCTGAAGGCGCATCCGCTGATCCAGCCGTTCCTGGCCGGGTCGACCACGAAACGTCTTGTTGGCACCTATTACGACACCCCGGACCAGGATCTGCGCGCCCACGGCGCCACTTTGCGCGTACGCAAGATCGGCCGGCGCCATGTCCAGACACTGAAACTGGCGGACGAAGGTGCTGTCGCGGCGCTGTCGCGGCATGAATGGGAATTCGAGATTCCCGGGCCGGCGCCGGAACTCGATCTGCTGCGCCCGATACCGCTGCCGGGCAAGGTTGCCCAGGCGCTGGCCGACGGCCCGCTGGTCGAGCAGTTCACCACCGATATCCGGCGCACGGCGACCATGATCGGATTCGGCCAGGCGATGATCGAGCTGGCGCTGGATACCGGCAACGTCCATCGGGAGGGGGCCAAGGCCGCGATCTCGGAAGCCGAGCTCGAGCTGAAGCACGGCGACCGCTCGGCGGTCTACCAGCTGGCCAGGCGGCTGGCCGATACCGTGCCGTTCCGCTTCGACCCGACGCCGAAATCCGCCCGCGGCTATGCGCTGGTCGACGGCAGCAAGCCCGAAGTGGCGCATGCCGACGTCCCGCCGCTGGAAGAAGGCCAGACCGTCGCCCAGGCCTTCGCCGCCATCGTCCGCGAATGCCTGCGCCACCTTCTGGGCGCCGAATGGGCTGCCCGGGCCGGCGAGGATCCGGAAGGCGTGCACCAGACCCGCGTTGCCCTTCGCCGCCTGCGATCGGCCTTCAAGCTGTTCGCGCCGGTGTTCGACGGCGACAAGGAAGCCGAGCGGCTGACCGCCGAACTGGGCTGGCTGGCCGGCCAGCTCGGCCCGGCCCGCGACTGGGATGTCTTTCTCGAGGACATCATGGCGCCGCTGATCGCCCGCCGCGCCGACGACAAGGATCTCGCCCGGTTGGCGCAGTCCTGCCGGCGCAAGCGCGACGAGGCCTATGTCGCGGTGCGCGCGGCGCTCGGAGAAGCGCGCTACAACCTGCTGATTCTCGATCTGCTGCTGTGGCTCGAGCGCGATGACTGGCCCGAGGCGGCATCCGGGCCGATCGAGGATTTCGCCGGCTCGCTGTTGCAGACCCGTCGCAAGAAGCTGCGCAAGCTCGGCCGCCGCCATGCCGAACTGGCAGCGGTTGACCTGCATCGCGTGCGCATCCGCGCCAAGACCATGCGCTATGCCGCGGAATTCTTCCGGGCGCTCTACCCGAAGAAGGCGGTACGCCAGCAGCTGTCGGCCCTGTCGGGCCTGCAGGACGTGCTGGGCGTGCTCAACGATGCCTCGGTCGGCGAGGGGTTGATGGCGACGGCCGCGAAGGAGCGTAGCGCGTCGAACGCCAAGGCCGCCGCGGTGGTCGATGGTTGGTATGCCGCGCTGACCCACGATCACCTGAGCCGGCTGCCGGAAGCCTGGGAAGCCTTCGACGACCTGAAGCCCTACTGGTCGGTGCCCGAGCCCGACGGGAGCGCGGAAAAGCCGGAATGATCAATCGTCGCTCCGGGCTTGCCCGGAG
>JAEYTW010000737.1 GCA_023433835.1 Pseudomonadota bacterium
CGCCCGCGACGCGGCCCACGCCCGCGGCCTGACCCGGGCCGGCGCATCGGCCGTGGTGCCCGAAACGGTCGAGGCCAGCCTGCAGCTCGGCCGGCTGGTGCTGGAGGTGTCGGGGCTGGCCGAGGACGAGATCGACGACCTGGTCGACGCCCAGCGGGCCCATGCCCTGTCGGCGCTTCACCGGGCCGAATAACCTGATATCTTCGCCGTCCGCGTAACCCGCCCGGTTTCGTTACAGCACGGCAGCGCAATCATGACCTATCAGATCGGCTTCTCCGGTGGCAGGCTCGACCGTGCCGGCACCAGGCGCAACGACCCGGCATGGCTCAAGGCCACGCTCGCCGCGCCCGAAACCCGCTTCGTCGCCATCAATGCCGACCTGAAGGTGGCGATCGACCTGGCGCCCGCGCCCCATATCGCCTGGCGCGGCGCCCCTGAGATGCTGCGCGACGGCGCGCCGACCGTGCTGCTCGGCCTGGCCGACGGCGTCGCTCATGTCGCGGTCGACCGGCCCGACCTGACCGAGCCGCCTGCCGGCGCCAAGTTCATCGACCTGCGCTCGATCGCGCCGCAATTGAAGGACGGCGAGGCCGGCATCCTCGCCCAGGCCAAGAGCATGGTCGACTGGCACCGCCGCCACCGCTTCTGCGCGGTCTGCGGCCATGAATCGAAGGCGGCCGAAGGCGGCTATGTCCGCCACTGCACCAACCCGGACTGCAAGGCGCATCATTTCCCGCGCACCGACCCCGTCGCCATCATGCTGGTGGTGCATGGCACCGACGTGCTGCTCGGCCGCCAGCGCCAGTTCGTCGCCGGCGCCTATTCGGCCCTGGCCGGCTTCATCGAGCCGGGCGAAACCATCGAGGAAGCGGTCGCCCGCGAGATCGCCGAGGAAGCCGGCATCACGGTCGGCCGGGTGCGCTATCTCGCCTCCCAGCCCTGGCCGTTCCCGTCGTCGCTGATGATCGGCTGCGTCGCCGAGGCGCTGACCCGCGAGATCACCATCGACACCCAGGAGCTGGAGGATTGCCGGTGGTTCCCGCGCGACGAGGTGGCGCGCATGGTCGACCGCGCCCTCGACCTCGAAGCCAATCCCCGCATGCCGCCGCCCCTCAGCCTCGCACACCAGTTGGCCCGGATGTGGCTCGACGAGACCGCTTGAGTCACGTCGCACCTCGTCAGACCAATTCGAGATGCACCTTGCGGCCGCCCACGGCGGCCGCACGCTGAAGGGTTTCGATGGTTACGTTGCCATCGCTCGGATCGAGCACACGGTCGACCTGGGTCCGGCTCGTGCGCATCATCTGAGCGAGACGACGTTTGCTCAACCCTTGCTCGCGCATGGCTTCCTGAAGTTGCCAGGCAATAACTTCCTTGATCGCTTGCGCCTGAAATTCCTCGAGTACGCCTTCCTCCCTGAGGAAATCGTCTATGGAGGAACCGGCATGTCGATTGTCAGCCATTTTCGACTTCCTTCTGGCGCTTCATTGCCAGCTCAAGTTCGCTATCGGGCGTTTTTTGCGTTTTCTTGATGAAGCCTAGCAAAGCGTAGAGCGTGCCATCTCGATGACAAACTAATATCCGGGCGATGGTCCTGCTCGGCAGCATCGTCCTTATTTCCCAAAGCCCGTTTCCCATTGGCCGACACAACGGCATGCCGACCGGCCAGCGATATTGGGCGCGTTGAAGATCGCGGCCGATTTCCAGACGGTCTGCCTGCTCAAGCCCCTTCAGCCACTCTCTTACCGGCTCATGCCCATTGGCATTCCGATAGAAGACGAGCCGCGCTTTGGGGAGTGTCGTCATCAGGCACGCTGCACCTTATTTAGTACAGTGGACCACAAATGGTGCCATCCCGCAAGACCGCGGAAGTTGATTACCGCTTCTCCTGCCGGTACGGATGCGCCTCATAGGCGCCCAGCACCTTCATCTTGATGGTGAAGTGGCGCAGTTCGTCGAGCGCGCGGTCGACCGCCTTGTCGGCCGGGTGCCCTTCGATCTCCAGGTAGAACTGGGCGATGGTGAAGGTCTCGATCAGGTAGCTTTCGAGCTTCACCACGTTGACGCCGTTGGTGGCGAAGCCGCCCAGCGCCTTGTAGAGGGCCGAGGGCTGGCTGCCGACCTGGAACAGGATCGAGGTCATGAACGGCCCGCCCGACAAGGGGTCGGGGTCCTGGCGGTGGCGGGTCAGCGCGACGAAGCGGGTGGTGTTGCCGAGCTGGTCCTCGATGCCGGCCTGGAGCGAGTCGAGGCCGTAGATCTCGCCGGCGAGCCCCGAGGCGATCGCCGCTTCCTCCGGGTTGCCGCGCGCGGCGACATCCTTGGCCGCGCCGGCGGTGTCGGCCACCTCGATCGCTTCGAGCCCGTTGTCGCGCAGGTACTGGCGGCATTGCGACAGCGCCTGGATATGGCTGTAGACCCGCTTGAGCGAACCAAGGCTCGCCCCCTTAGGGGCCAGCAGATGGTGGCGCACGCGCAGGAAATGCTCGCCCACGATCGACAGGCCGGAATCGGGCAGCAGGGCGTGGATGTCGGCCACCCGGCCGGCCATCGAATTCTCGATCGGGATCAGCGCCCGGTCGACCCGCCCCTCCTGCAGCGCGGCGAAGGCATCGGCGAAGGTGGCGCAAGGGTAAGGCGTCAGCTCGGGGAAGACTTCGCGGCAAGCCAGATGCGAATAGGCGCCCGGCACCCCCTGGAAAGCGAGGAGGTCGGCCGGGTCGGACAGGTCGCCGGTCATCGCCGTCAGGCCGGCTCGCCGCGATAGGGATGGGCGGGAAACACGCCCAGCATCTTGAAGCGGCCGGAGAAATACTTGAGCTCGTCGAGCGCGCGGTCGACCGCCTTGTCGGCCGGGTGCCCCTCGATCTCCAGGTAGAACTGCGCCACCTGAAAGCTCGCATCCGTGATGTAGCTTTCCAGCTTGACCACGTTGATGCCGTTGGTGGCGAAACCGCCCAGCGCCTTGTAGAGCGCGGCCGGCTGGCTGCGCACCTGGAACAGCACCGCGGTCAGGGTCCGCCCGGCCTTGGGGTCGGGATCCGAGCGATGGCGGGCCATGACGACGAAGCGGGTGGTATTGCCGAGCTGGTCCTCGACATTGGCGCGCAAGCTTTGCAGGCCGTAGATCTCGCCGGCGATCTCGGAGGCGATGACGGCCTCCTCCGGGTCGTTGCGCTCGGCGATTTCCTTGGCCGCGCCCGCCGTATTGGCGCGCACGATCGCCTCCAGCCCGAGGTCGCGGATCAGCTTGCGGCACTGCGACAAGCCCTGGATATGGCTGTAGACCCGCTTGACCCGGTCGATCCGGGCGCCCTTCGGCGCCAGCAGGTGGTGGCGGATGCGCAGGAAATGCTCGCCGACGATATAGAGGCCGGAATCGGGCAGCAGGTGATGGATGTCGGCGACCCGGCCGGCCAGCGAATTCTCGATCGGGAACAGCGCGCGGTCGGCGCGGCCCAAGGTGACGGCGGCAAACGAATCCTCAAAGCTCGGGCAGGCCAGCGGGATGAGATCCGGAAACGCTTCCCGGCAGGCCAGGTGCTGGTAGGCACCGGGCTCGCCCTGGAAGGCGATGAGGCGGGAGGGATCTTCCATCGGCGAGGTCATGACGACGCGACTTTCAACGAGCGGATGAGGATTGCGGGGAAAGGTTTCAGGCCATCGCCGCGCGGACGCGGTCGAGGTCGGCGGGAGTATCGACACCCAGCGGAACCCTGTCAACGAGGGCCACCCCGATGGTCATGCCGGCTTCCAATGCCCGCAGCTGCTCCAGCCGCTCGCGGATTTCCAGGGCCGAGGGCGGCAGGGAGACGAAGCGCTGCAGCGCGGCGCGGGTGTAGGCGTAGATCCCGATATGGTGCCACAGCGGGCCGTCGCCGGTCGGCGCGGTCGCCCGGGTGAAATAGAGGGCGCGGCCGTTGCGCCCGTCCGGCCCCATCGCCACGATCGCCTTGGTCACGCTGTCGGCCGTGCGCTCGCGCTCGTCGGTGATGACGGCGGCCAGCGTGCCGATATCGGTGCCGGCCACGTCGAGCGGCGCCAGCGAGCGGCGCACATCCGCGGGCGCGATCGCCGGCAGGTCGCCCTGCAGGTTGACGATGGCGTCATGCCGCCCGTCGGGGTCGCAGGCCTGAACCGCCGCCCAGACCCGGTCGGAGCCGGACGGCAGGTCCGGGTCGGTCAGCACCGCCCGGCCGCCCGCCGCCGTGACCGCGTCGGCGGTCTCGGGGTCGCCGCAGGCGACGACCACCGGGCCGATATCGGCCTCCATCGCCCGGCGCCAGACCTGGACGATCATCGGCTGGCCGTGGATGTCGGCCAGCGGCTTGTTCGGCAGGCGGGTCGAGGCCAGTCGCGACGGGACGACGACGAGGGGGTGAGCGGGGCGCGCCATGGGCCTGATATCCTCTGCGAGAATTGCGCCACAGTTCTCGCAGAGGGGCCGGCCGGCGTCCAGAGCGCGCGGGTCGGGTCAGAACCGCCAGCGCTGCAGCTGGGCGGTCCGGCCGTTGGGCAGGACGGCGGTGGCGCGGTCGGTGCCCTGGAAGGTCAGGCGCAGAGGCCCGATCGGGGTGGCGCCGCTGCCGGCGGCATATTGGGACAGCGTGCCGGCGAACGCGAAATCCGCCGCGAGATTGGCCTGGGCCGCATACCACACCGGCTGCCCGGCGGCATCGAAGGTCAGGACGCTGACATAGGCGGCCTGGACCACCGCGCCGTCGGCGATCTGGGTATCGATGTCGAGAAAATAGCCGTTGCCGCCGGTCGAACCGGTCTCGATCCACCAGCCGGCCTGGGGCAGGCCGGGATAGGCCGATGTGGCGCTGCCGCCGATCGGATAGGGCGACAGGGCCTGGGCGGCGGCATTGCCGACCTGCAGCGTGGCGCTGCGGCCGTCGGCGGCCGAGGTCAGGGTGAAGGCGGTGGCGGGTCCGGGCGCCGGGGCCGGGCCGGAAGCGGCGCCGAAGACGGCGCCGCCGGTGAACGGCACCAGGCTGCCGCGGCAATCCAGGCCGTCGGACGTGCAGGTGCCGGCGGTCCAGCCGGGCTGGCTGGCAGCGTCGTAGACCAGCGCCCCGACAT
>JAEYTW010000309.1 GCA_023433835.1 Pseudomonadota bacterium
GGGGGTGGGGGGGGGGGGGGGGGGCGGGGGCCGCGCCCCCCGTCGCTCGCGCAGCACCAAGGCTCCGCCGCCGGCCAATCCCAGGACGACGAGACCGCCGACGATCCACCGCCAGGCGCGACCGCGACCGGTGGCACTGCTCATGTCACCCTGCCCTGCCGCCCGCGTGATCAGGACGGCACCATTGTCCCCAAACGGGGCGGAGAATTAGCCATTTGGCTATTTCAAGTCAACATATATCGATGCGACATATCGTCTTGTGGCGATAAGTTACGAACGATGACGGACGCCGGGACCAAGTCGGGGTATTGAACATGATGATTGCAGGCGGATTCCGGATCATGCCCCTCAGCACATTCCTGACGGAACAAGGCGCTGGACCTGTCGATACGCGTAACTTTCGCCGCGCCACCCGTCTCGTAATCCTGCTGACGGCGCTTGTGATCGTTCTGCTGGCGGGCGGCGCCACCATCGCCGCCCTGAATGAGCGCCGGGAAGCGATCGCGGGCAACCGCGGAACGCTGGCGGCACTGGCCCACAGCCTGGCCGAGCATGCCGCGCGCACCTTGACCGAGGCGGACAGAGCCCTGCGCACGGTTGCCGATGCCCTCGACGATCCGCGCACCGACCCGGGCTCGGCCCATCGGCTGCTGAAACGGTTGAGCGGCGAACTGCCCCAGGTCCGCTCGATGCTGCAATTGGATGCCGCGGGCCGGGCCAAGGCCGACGCGCAGGCCCTGCCGCCGCGCCCGTTCGTCGGGGCCGACCGCCCGTATTTCCTCAATCAGCAATCGGCAACGTCGGACGAGCTGTTCATCGGCCTGCCGATGAAAGGCGCGTTCAGCGGCCAGTGGACCATCGCGCTGAGCCGGCGAGTCGGGGCCCCTGACGGCAGCTTTGCCGGCGTCGTCGTCGCGGCGCTCGATCTGGCCTATTTCAACCGGTTCTTCGCCACGCTCGTCGGCCCTGGCGGCGATATCGCGATCTACCGGGCCGACGGCCGCCTGCTGGTGCGGGAGCCGGTCGACGAAACCCTGCTGGGCGCGGATGCGAGCGGCGCCATCGACCTGGCCCGGCTCTCGGCGGACGGCCCGCAACGCGTCGTCGGGCCCGACGGCGTCGACCGCATCGTGGCGATGCGGGCGGTCCAGGATCAGCCGCTCTATGTGTCCGTGTCGCTGCCGCTCGACGCCGCGCTGCGCAACTGGCGCGAGCGCACGATATGGCTGGCGCTCGGCACGGGCCTCGCCTGCCTCGTCATCGGCGTGATGGGCTGGCTCTTGTCCCGCAAGCTGGAGGGGCTGGCGGTGCAAAGCGCGGCGATGGTCCATGTCACCGGATTGATGGATGCCATGCTTGCCGCCATCGGCCAGGGCATCGCCATCACCGATGCGCGCGGGCGGATCGTGCTGGCAAACCGGCAGGCCGCCGATCTCAGCGGTACCCCGCTGGAGATGATGGCGGCCGGCAGCCCGTTCGTGATGGCGCGGCCGGCGGCGGGGGCCGGTCGGGAAACCGAGCCTTCCGTCCGGGTGATCCAGCTGGCCGACGGTCGCAAGGCAGCGGTGCGCCACGATGCCATGCCGGACGGCAATACGGTGACGATCTTTACCGACGTCACGGCGGAGAAAGCAGCCGAAGCCAAGCTGACGCGCCTCGCCATGCTCGATCCCCTGACCGAGTTGCCCAATCGCCGCGCGTTTCTCGAAGCGGCGGACCGCGAAATGAACCGGGTGCGCCGCCATGCCGGGCGGGCCTGCATCGCCATTCTCGACATCGATCATTTCAAGCGGGTCAACGACAGCCACGGCCATCAGGCCGGCGACATGCTGCTGCGCATCCTCGCCGATCTCTGGAGCGACATGCTGCGCTCGAGCGATACGCTCGCCCGCTATGGCGGCGAGGAATTCATCGTGCTGATGCCGGAAACCGAGGCCGGCGTCGCCATCCGCCTGCTGGAACGGCTGCGCCAGGCGACGTCGTCCCGCCATCTCGGCGTCGGCCCCGAGGATCTGCGCGTCACCGTCTCGATCGGGCTGGCCGCGCTGGCCCCCGACAGCCATATCGAGGACGCGATCGAAGCGGCGGATGCCGCGCTCTATCGGGCCAAGGACGAGGGGCGGGACCGCGTCCGCTCGGCCCCGCCCTCGTCGTCCCCGCATCGCCGCCTGGGTTGACGGCGCGCCGGTTATTTGCCGACGATGTCCCCGCGGGTGGAGGCCAGGATCGCCATCAACTCGTCGTATTCCTTCTTGGGGACACCGAACTTCCTGAGCGTCTTGTCCATGTCGACGACCATGGCGTTGAACTCGTTGTCGGTGATGTCCATGCCCTTGTGCACCTCGAGCATGCTGCCGCCGGTGTACTTGCATGGTCCGCCCGAGGCCGCGCAGATCTGATCGGCCAGGCCGGCCTTCAGCTTGGGAATGTTGGTGCGGGCAAAACGCCGGTTGATCGCCGGGTCGGCCGCGACGTTGGCAATGAAATCGTCGACCACGGCATTGATCGTCGGCATGCCGCCGATGCGGGCATAGAGGCTCGGCGGCGGCACGGTCGGGTCGACCGCCATTTCGGCGCAGGCGGCCAGGCCGAGGCCCATGATGAGAACGAGAGGCAAGTGCAATTTTTTCATTTGTGGCTTCCCGGTGAGGATGGCTGGTTGGCTGTCGGTTGATACGTTGGTGGCGGAATTGTGGATCGCAACGCGACTGGACCGGGGCGCGGCGCGGGCCTAGCATGCGGGCAGATTTCATCCCTGGGAGGAGTTCGCACGCGATGCGACAGGTGCTTTACGCCGGCGGCGCAACATTCGACGGCAAGGAATGGTTCCCGAACGGCATGGCCGTGCTGGTCGAGGATGCGCGTATCAAGCGCGTTGCCAAGGCGGCCGAGTTCGACGGCTTCGCCGGCGAGAAGGTCGACACCACCGGCGGCGCGCTGATGCCGGGCCTGATCGACTGCCACGTCCATCTGACGCTCGGCGGCGAGGGCGACCCCGGTACCGCGCAGATGAAGCAGAACCTGGCCCAGTGCGCGCTGGCCTCGATGAAGCGGGCGCAGGAAACGCTGGCCGGCGGCACCGTGGCGGTACGCGACTGCGGCGGCCGCGAGTATGTCGACCTGGCGGTGCGCGATGCCGCCAACCGCGGCGACTTCGTCGGCCCGACCGTGCGCGCGGCCGGCAAGCTGGTCTGCATGACCGGCGGCCACGGCAACCGCAACGGCCGCATCGCCGACGGGGTCGACGAGGTGGTCAAGGCGGTGCGCGAGCAGATCCATGCCGGCGCCGACTTCATCAAGATCATGGCGACGGGCGGCGTGATGACGCCGGGCGTCAACCCGGAGGACGCCCACTATACCCGCGCCGAGATGGTGGCGGGCCTGGCCGAGGCGCGCCGCTTCAACAAGCGCAGCGCCAGCCATGCCCAGGGCGCCGAGGGCATCATGAACGCGGTCGTCGCCGGCGTGACCTCGATCGAGCACGGCATCTTCATGGATGACGACTGCATCAAGGCGATGCTGGAGCACGGCACCTACCTGGTGCCGACGCTTGCCGCGGTCAACAACATCATCGCCAACAAGGACCGGGGCATCCCCTCCTGGGCGGTGGAGAAGTCGCTGCGCGCCTATGAACGCCACATCGAATCCTTCCGCCGCTTCCTGGCCGCGGGCGGCAAGATCGCGCTCGGCACCGATGCCGGCACGCCCTTCAACATCCACGGCGAGAATGCGCAGGAACTGCGCCTGATGGTCGAATCCGGCATGACGCCGCTGCAGGCGCTGATCGCCGGCACCAGCGCCGCGGCCGACCTGGTCGGCCTGCCCGACCACGGCACCATCGCCGAGGGCAAGCTGGCCGACCTGCTGCTGGTCGATGGCGACCCGATCGCCGACATCAACCGCGCGGCCGACCGCCGCAACCACCGCTTCGTGCTGAAGAACGGCAGGATCGCCGGCCAGAACGACGTGGCCGCCCAGGTCGGCGGCCTTGCCGGCAGCGGCCCGGCCGCCCGCGCCGCGGCGTTCTGAGCAACGGTGGCCGGCCCCTCGATCGGAGGG
>JAEYTW010000797.1 GCA_023433835.1 Pseudomonadota bacterium
GCTCGAGCTGGGCGCGGAGCAGCGCGATCGCCGTCTTGTCCTCGCGCCCCGACGGCAACCAGCGCTCGGAGCGGCGCCAGAACCCCGAATTGGAGCGCAGCTGCCGCTTGGCCAGCCGGCGCAGCCAATCGAGGTCGTCGGTTTCCAGGATGAAGTGGCGGCCGCCGCGGGCCAGGGCGGCGCGATAGCCGCGCAGGATGTCCTTGACCGCCTCGTCGGGGTCGTAGAACAGCCGCTCCTCCTCGATCGCCAGCCGGGCCGAGACGGCCAGGCGGATCAGGTCGTGGGCGACGGGCAGCGGATAGGCTTCGTCGAAATCGTTGATGCCCCAGATCAGCCGCCCCTCGGCATCGCGCCAGGTGCCGAAATTCTCGACATGCAGGTCGCCGACGGCGACCACGGCCGGCGCGTCGGCGAAGTCGCGCTCGTAGTCGCGCCAGCGCACCAGCCACCAGGGGAAATTGCCGCGCAGGAAGGCAAAGGCACTTTCGGCGATGGCCGTCGCCTTTTCGGCCAGGCCGCCTTCGTCGACCACCGGCAGGTGTTCGCGCATCCAGGCTTCGTACTCGGCGAGGGCGGTAGCAAGATCGATCATCGGCTGTCCGATCGGCAAGACTGCGGGCGCCTCTCCCATAACGGCTGAACATGACAACGGCGAGACATTGCTGCCTCGCCGCGCCGTGTCGCCGTCGTCGTCTTCTTACTTGGCCGGGGTCGCCCCGGGCATGGTCGTCATGTAGCGGAAGAATTCCATGTCCGGCGACAGGAGCATGGTGGTGTCGTTGGTCTGCAGCGCATGGGTATAGGCCTGCAGCGAGCGATAGAAGCCGAAGAATTCCGGATCGAGGTTGGCCGCATCGGCAAAGATCTTGGTTCGCGTGCCATCGCCCTCGCCGCGCAGGGTTTCCGACTGGCGGCGGGCCTCGGCGATCAGGATCGTGCGCTGGCGGTCGGCATCGGCGCGGATGCGTTCCGACAGCTCGAAGCCCTGCGCGCGGATCTCCTTGGCCTCGCGCTCGCGCTCGGTCTGCATGCGGCGGAAGATCGCCTGGCTGATCGTATCGGGATAGTCGGCGCGCTTGATGCGCACGTCGATGATCTCGATGCCGAAGCGCGCGGCCTCGGCGTTCACGATCTTGGCGATCTCGGCCATCAGCTGGGCGCGCTCGCCCGAAATGACGGCGATCGATTCCTGGCTGCCCAGCACCCGGCGCAGGGCCGAGTTGAGCTGCGAGGCCAGCCGCGAACGGGCGACCGTCTCGTTGCCCAGGGTCTGGAAGAACTTCAGCACGTCGACGATGCGGAAGCGGGCGAACGAATCGACCACCAGCCGGCGCTGGTCGGAGGCGATGATTTCCTCCGGCGGCGCGTCGAGCGACAGGATGCGCTTGTCGAAATAGGTGACGTTCTGGATGAACGGCAATTTGAACTTCAGCCCCGGCTCGCGGATCATCCGCACCGGCTCGCCCAGCTGCAGGACCAGGGCCTGCTGGGTCTGGCTGACGGTGAAGACCGAGCCGAACAGGACGAACAGGCCGACGACGATCAGCCCGACGACGATCAGGATGCCGCGGCTCATCACTTGGTCCCCCGGTTCGGATTGGCCTGGAGCTGGGGCAGCGGCAGATAGGGCACGACGCCGCCATTGGCCCCGGCGGCACCGGCCGCACTGGTGCCGTTGCCGACGATGACCTTGTTCATGCCACGCAGGATCTGCTCCATGGTTTCGAGGTACATGCGCTTGGCGGTCACGTCCT
The DNA here is from genome assembly GCA_023433835.1 of Pseudomonadota bacterium. Lineage (GTDB taxonomy): Bacteria > Pseudomonadota > Alphaproteobacteria > Ferrovibrionales > Ferrovibrionaceae > JAFKFH01. Next base: position 1,758 of record JAEYTW010000797.1, read on the forward strand.
TGGCAGCCTTGTACTCGTTGAACACCGAGGTGAAGCGGGCCGCGTCGCCCTGCGCGTTGGCGATCACTTCCTGCTTGTAGGCCTCGGCCTGCTGGATGGCGCGCTGCGCCTCGCCACGGGCGCGCGGGATCACGTCGTTACGATAGGCCTCGGCCTCGTTCTGGGCACGCTCGCGGTCGGCCTGGGCGGCCTGCACGTCGCGGAAGGCATCGATGACCTGCGACGGCGGGTCGACCCGCTGCAGGTTGACCTGGGTGATCAGGACGCCGGCCTTGTAGCTGTCCAGCACGTGCTGCATCAGCTGCTGGGTCGCCTGCTCGATCGGCTGGCGGCCTTCGGTCAGGATGCGCTGGATCTGGTTCTTGCCGATGACCTCGCGCATCGCGCTCTCGGCCACCGCCTTGATGGTCGAGGGCGGGTTCTCGATGTTGAAGAGATACTCGCCGGCATCGCGGATCTGCCAGAACACGACGAAGTCGATGTCGACGATGTTCTCGCCGCCGGTCAGCATCAGGCTTTCCTGCGGCACCTGGCGCAGCGACGAGCCGCGCGAGGCGCCGTCGATGCCGGAGCGGAAGCCGACTTCCTCGCGGTTGACGCGGGTGACCTTCGGGGTCAGCGCGGTCTCGACCGGCCAGGGCAGGTGATAATTGAGGCCGGGCTGGGTCGTGCCGGTGAAGGCGCCGAAGCGCAGCACCACGCCCTGCTCGTCCGGCGCGACGCGGTAGAACCCGGACGCAGCCCAGGCCACCAGGCCGATCACGATCAGCGCGATCAGGCCTTTGCCGCCCAGCGAGCCTTGCGGCAGGATATTGCGCATGCGGTCCTGGCCGCGGCGCAGCATCTCCTCCAGGTCGGGCGGCTGGCCGCCGCCGGGACCGCGGGGACCTTGTCCCCAGGGGCCGCGGTTGCCACCGCCGCCGCCCTGTCCCCAGGGTCCACCACCGCCTTGATTGCTCCAGGGCATGAAAAATACCTCCACGAACGCCGCGGGTGCTTATAGCCGCTCGGGAACCATTTGATAACCCCTTGTAACGGGGCCGCGCCGTACCTAGCGAATAGTTCAATGAAAAAATATTCCACGCCGCGACAGGGATTAAAGAGCAGGTTGCAGTTTTGTTCCAGTGTCTTTCGACAGGCCAAAACGATGGTTGAACAGTCCTGCTTTTGGCCCCTATATCGCGAGAGAGATTCCAGGGAGTTTTCAGGGATGGCCGAGGTTTCCCCCGAGACGATCCGCAGCGCGCTGTCGCGTGTGATGGATCCGCGCACCGGGCAGGACGTGATTTCAGCCGGGATGATTTCCGGCCTGGTCGTCAAAGGCTCGAACGTCGGCTTCGTGGTCGAGGTCCCGGCCGCGGTGGGCCAGCAGGGCGAGCCGCTGCGGCGGGCCTGCGAGGAGGCGGTGGCCCGCCTGCCGGGCGTCACCTCGGTATCCGCCATCCTGACCGCCGAGGCCCCGGC
>JAEYTW010000550.1 GCA_023433835.1 Pseudomonadota bacterium
GGTCAGGCGGAGGCCGCGTCGAGGGGGTGGGTTCTTGCGGGGGGGTCGGGGCTCAGCACGCCCCCGGGAGGTTACCGCCGGGCTACAGCCCGCGGCACGCGCCGAAGACGCAGAACTGCCCGCGACCGCACGCGTTGCCGCAGCGGCCGCAGTTCGCGGTGTCGAAGTTGGTGTTCACGCAGCGGCCACCGCAGAGGGTGTTCTGCGGCGGGCACGAGCATCGGCCGCTCACGCACACCTGCCCCGCGCTGCAGGCGGTTCCGCAGGAGCCGCAGTTGGCCGGGTCGTTGTTGGTGTTGATGCAGCGGCCGCCGCACGACGACAGCGGCGGAGTGCACGAGCAGGTGCCGCCGCGGCAGGCGAAGGTGGCGGGGCACGCCCGGCCGCAGGCGCCGCAGTTGGCCGGGTCGTCGTTGGTGTTGATGCAGCGGCCGTTGCACGACGACAAGGGCGGAGCGCAGGTGCACCGGCCGCCGAGGCAGGCCTGCGTGGCGGGGCAGGCGTTGCCGCACGCGCCGCAGTCGAGGGGCGACGAGTTGAGGTCGACGCAGAAGCCCGAGCAGAGCACCGTCGAGCCCGGGCAGGCGCAGCGGCCCGCGCTGCAGGGGGTGCCCGCGGGGCAGGCCGTTCCGCAACCGCCGCAGTTACGCGGGTCGGTGCTGGTGTCGACGCAGTCGCCGCCGCACGACGTGCGGGGGGGCCTGCAGACGGGGGTCATCCCGCAGCGGCCGGCGGTGCAGGTCGAGCCCGAGGGGCAGGCGTTGCCGCACATCCCGCAGTTGGCCGGGTCGCTCTGCAGGTCGACGCAGCGGTCGCCGCAGGTCGCCCGCGGCGGCGGGCAGGGCGTGCCGCAGACGCCGTTCACGCACACCGCTGCGCCCGCGCAGACGTTGCCGCAGCCGCCGCAGTTCGCCGGGTCGGTGGAGGTGTCGGTGCACCCGCCGCCGCACTCGACCTGCGGGGGCATGCAGCGCGTGGCGCAGCGGCCCGCGACGCAGGCGGAGCCCGCGGGGCAGACGTTGCCGCACATGCCGCAGTTGGAGCCGTCGGAGCTCGGGTCGATGCAGCGGCCTCCGCAGGAGATCTGACCCGCGGGGCAGGCGGTGCCGATGCAGGTGCCGCCCGCGCACATCTCCCCGGTCGCGCAGCGTCGGCCGCAGGCGCCACAGTTCGCGGCGTCGCTGGTGAGGTCGGTGCAGCCCGAGGGGCAGATGCTCCGCGGAGGCGAGCAGCCCGGCGGGTTGCCGCAGCGGCCGAGGAGGCAGATCTGACCCGCGCCGCAGCGGTTGCCGCAGCGGCCGCAGTTGGTCGGGTCGATGCGGTAGTCAGTGCAGCCGCCGTTGCACTCGACGAGGGGGGCGTTGCAGCGCGACTGGCAGCTCCCGAAGGAGCAGAGCTGACCCGCGGCGCAGGTGACGCCGCAGGCGCCGCAGTTGTTCGGGTCGTTCAGGGTCAGCACGCAGGTGCCGCCGCAGCGCGCCGAGGGGAAGGGGCAAGTGAGCGTGCAGATGCCCAGGGCGCAGGCCGAGCCCGCGGGGCAGGTGCGGCCGCACGCGCCGCAGTGCGAGGGGTCGGTCTGCGTGTTCACGCACGCCGCGCCGCACTGGACGTTCGGCGCCGGGCAGGTGGCCGAGCAGGCGCCCTCGTTGCAGGTCTGACCCGCGGCGCAGGCGCGGCCGCAGGCGCCGCAGTTGGCGACGTCGGTGCGGGGGTTCACGCAGCGGCCGCCGCAGTTGAGCAGGCCGTCATCGCAGACCGAGAGGCACACGCCGTTGGAGCAGAGGGTGCCCGCGCCGCAGGCGTTGCCGCAGGAGCCGCAGTTGGCGGGGTCGGCGCGCAGGTCGACGCAGGCCATCCCGCAGACCGACTGGCCCGGCGGGCACACGTCGCGGCAGGTGCCGGAGTCGCAGGTCTGCGAGGCGCCGCACACGATGCCGCAGCCGCCGCAGTTGAAGCGGTCGGTGGAGAGGTCGGCGCACGAGCCCGCGCAGTCGGTGGTGCCGCCGGGGCAGACCCGCACGCAGGCGCCTTCGGCGCAGCGGCCCGAGGGGCACACGTTGCCGCACGCGCCGCAGTGGGTCGGGTCGGTCTGCGGGTCGACGCAGGCGCCGCCGCAGATCACGCGCGGCATGTCGCAGGTCGGCGGCACGTCGATCGGTGGGACGTCGATCGGAGGACCGTCGAAGGGGGGCACGTCGATCGGTGGGACATCCTCGATGGGGACGTCGACGGGCGGGGCATCGACCGGGGGCGCGTCGGGGTCCACGGGGACGTCGGGGACGTCGCCGGTCGGCACGTCGGCTACGGCGCCGTCGGGGAGCGGCCCGACCTCCAGCTCGGTGCGGCCGCAGCCGACCGCGAAGGCGGCGAAGAGACAGCCAAGGCTGACGAGTCGAACGAAGCGCATGAACTCCTCGTGGTCGATGGGCACCCGCCGCCGCGACGCTCGCGTGGCCGCTGGCTCGGATGAATTCGAGCGGATCGCGGCGGATCATGCGACAGCTATCCCTCCCGGGTAAAGCCGACCCCCATGCACCGACGCACGGTACAAAGCGCCGACGCGCTGTGGCCTCTCGCCCTCACCCTCACGCTCTCTGCGGCGGCGTACCCTCGCGCGGCCTGGAGCCAGTGCCGCGTGGTCCCGGGCGAGGACGGCGAGGTCGCCGTCTGGAGCGTCGCGGCCTGGGCGGCGGGGCCGACGCCGCGAGCCGATGTCTCGGCAGCGCTCGGCGCGCTCCTCGACGGAGCCTCGCGGAGATCCACGGGGTGGGCCGCGCTCCACCC
>JAEYTW010000819.1 GCA_023433835.1 Pseudomonadota bacterium
GTGCAGGAGAGCCTGAGGATGCCCCGCCGCTATACCCCCGTCGAGATGATCGAGACCCTCTGTGGCTTCGACACGACGAGCCGCCTGTCGAACCTCGATCTGATCGATTTCGTCGCCAACTACCTGAACGACTACGGCGTGAAGTCCGAACTGATCCGCAGCCCTGATGGCGCCAAGGCCAATCTCTACGCGACGATCGGCCCGGCCGCGGAGCGCGGCGTGGTCCTGTCGGGCCATACCGACGTGGTGCCGGTCGACGGCCAGCCCTGGACCTCCGACCCGTTCAAGGTGGTCGAGCGCGGCGGCCGCCTGGTCGGGCGCGGCACCGCGGACATGAAAAGCTTCATCGCGCTGGCGCTGGCCGCCCTGCCGGACATGCAGGCGGCCAGGCTGAAACGCCCGATCCACTTCGCCTTCTCCTACGACGAGGAAGTCGGCTGCACCGGCGTCGACGGCATGATCGAGCATATCCGCCTGCGCCAGCCGCTGCCGGCGATGGTGATCGTCGGCGAGCCGACCGAAATGGCCGTGGTCAACGCCCACAAGGCCTGCGCCGCGCTGTCGACGACGGTCACCGGGCTGGAGGGGCATTCGAGCAACCCGGAACTCTGCTCGAACGCCGTGGTCGACGCCGCCCATGTCATCCGCCGCATCGACGAGGTGGCCGAGGAATTCCGCAACCAGGGACCCTACAACCAGGCCTTCACCCCGGCCTATACGACGATCAACGTCTCGACCGTGAACGGCGGCACCGCCAACAACATCATTCCGAACTGCTGCACCATCGGCTGGGGCATCCGCGCGGTGCCGGGCGTGGACATCCACGCGGTGATCGACCGCATCGGCAAGATCCTCGAGCGCGAAGTGCTGCCCGAGATGAAGGCGCACTACCCCGAGGCCGCGATCGAGACCAAACTGCACGTCATCGCCCCGCATCTGGCGGAGGAGCCGGGTTCGCCGGCCGAGACGCTGGCCAAGCGCCTGGTCGGCAGCAACTCGACGATGACGGTGGCCTACGGCACCGAGGGTGGCAAGTTCCAGGCGATCGGCATCCCGACCGTGGTCTGCGGCCCCGGAAACATCCGCGAAGCCCACAAGGCCGACGAATATATCGAGCTGTCGCAGGTCCAGGCCGGCGCCCGCTTCATGACCGACCTGATCGCGGCGATGGAGGTCTGACGTCCGCTGCTGCGAACCATCGTCATGCCGTAAACAGCCGATCGTCGTTCCGGGCGAAGCGACGCGGAGACCCGGAACCCAGTGAAAGCGCAGCGCCGCTTGCCACGCCCTGGCCCTGGATTCCCGCTTTCGCGGGAATGACGATTGCCGTTCAGAGGACGACCGTGGGTTTATTTACCCACTTCACGCCAGGAACGTCGGCATGAACTGCTTGATGTTGCGGTCGAGCTCGGTATTGAGATCGTCGGTCAGGCCCTTGACCAGGCTGTAGAGGGTCTGGTCGCGGGTGTTCAGCGTGGCGTCCTGGGCGATCGAGGTCGAGCGCTTGGCGGCGCCCGAGGCGAAGCCGATGCGGAAGCCGCGCTCGTCGAGCATCTCGACCCAGACCTCGACCTCGGCGTCGTAGCGCTGGGATTGCTGGTTGGTGAAGGTGGTCGACAGGCCGGTCTGGCGGGCCAGGTTGACCTGGATGACCGAGCCGGACTTGATCACCACCCGCACCTGGCGGCTGCCCGCGCCGTTGACCCGCAGCCGGTCGCGCGCCCAGCGTTCGGCGGCCCAGGCCGGCGAAACGGGGATCGAATTCTCGATATGCGGCGGGGTCGGGCCGGGTTGGACCTCGTTGCGGATGTCGACGCCCTGCGCGTCGAAGGTGATCGGGGCTAAGTTGATATAGGTCAACTGCGGGAAGGTGAGACGCGGCGGTTCACTGGCGCAGGCCGCGATCACGGGGCCAAGCCCGATCAGGCCCAGGGCCCGGCGGCGCGTCAGGGATCGGATCATGGAGCAACCTCTCGGCGATTCGGATCTGGCTCGAACCATCGGCAGGGCCAATGGCGATTTCAAGGCAGGAAATCGGTTGCCGGGAATTCGTACCGGGTCGAGCAGAATTCGCAGGTGACCGAGATCTCCCCGTCGACCGACATGTCGCGGATTTCGTCGACCGTGAACGAACGCAACACGCCTTGCACCCGTTCCGTCGAGCAGCGGCAGCCGAACTTGACCGGCAGCGGGTCCCAGACCCGCACGCCGTCCTCGTGAAACAACCGGAACAGCAGCGCATTCGGTTCGAGATCGGGCGCCAGCAATTCGTCGTCGCGCGCCGAGGACATCATGATGACGGCGCGCCGCCAGGCATCCTCCACCGCCTCGTCGACCGGCAGGTTCGGGTTTTCCGACGGCAGGCGTTGCAGCATCAGCCCGCCCGCCCGCCAGCGGCCGTCGACACGGCCGGCGGCGACGCGGATGCCGGCGCCGATCTGCTCGGATTGCTGGAAATAGCGATGCGCGCATTCGGCGAGCGTCGCCCCGGCCAGTTCGACGATGCCCTGGTAACGCTCGGTATGCTCGCCCTGGTCGACGGTGAAGGCGAGATGGCCGGCGCCGATCAGCCTGGGGACCGATCCCAGCCGGTGATCGCTGCGCGCCATCGCCTCCTCGAGCTTGTCGAGATCGACCTGGGCATAGCCGCGCAGGGTTCCCGGCGTGCGATAATCGGCGACCAGCATCGAGACAGGACCGTCGCCGCGGGTCTGCAGCGTGAACACACCGTCGAACTTCAAGGCGGAGGCAAGCGTCGCAGCCAGCACCAGCGCCTCGGCCAGCAGGCTTGCCACCGGTTCGGGATAGCCGTGCCGGTCTATGATGTCGTCGACCACCGGCCCCAGCCGCACCAGGCGGCCGCGCAGGCCCGAGGCCTCGACCTGGAAACTCTGGACCAGATCGGCCGGCAGGTCGGCCATCATCGCGCGAGGCACCAGGTCAGCACGCTCTTCTGCGCATGCAGGCGGTTCTCGGCCTCGTCGAAGACCACCGACTGCGGGCCGTCGATCACGCCTGCCGTCACCTCCTCGCCGCGATGGGCGGGCAGGCAGTGCATGAACAGCGCGTCCGGCCGGGCCAGCGCCATCAACCTCTCGTCGACCTGATAGGGCCGCATCAGGTTGTGGCGGTTGGAATCCTCCTGCTCGCCCATCGAAACCCAGCAATCGGTGACGATGCAGTCGGCATCACGGGCCGCGACGACCGGATCGTCGACCACGCTGACACGGGCGCCCTGTGCCTGCGCCCAGGCCACCGCCTGGGGCGGCGGCCGCTGGGGTTCGGGACAAGCCAGCCGCAGCTCGAAGCCGAAGCGGGCCGAGGCATGGATCCAGGAGCGCGCGACGTTGTTGCCGTCGCCCGACCAGGCCACGACCTTGCCGGCGATCGACCCGCGATGCTCCTCGTAGGTCATCACGTCGGCCATGATCTGGCAGGGATGGCTGTCGTCGGTCAGGCCGTTGATCACCGGCACCGTGGCGTGCTCGACCAGTTCGGCCAGGCGATCGGCGCCGGTGGTGCGGATCATGATGGCGTCGACATAGCGCGACAGGACGCGGGCGGTATCGGCCATGGTCTCGCCACGGCCGATCTGGGTGGTGCCCGACTGCAGCAGCAGCGCCTCGCCGCCGAGCTGGCGCATCGCCACCTCGAAGGAGACGCGGGTGCGGGTCGACGGCTTGTCGAAGATCATCGCCAGGATCCGACCGGCCAGCGGCCGGTCGCTATCGGCCGTGCCCTTCGGCAGTCCCGCCCGGGCGGTCTTGCGCCGGCCGGCGTCGTCCAGGATGTTACGCAGTTCCGCCTGATCGACCTGATCGAGGTCGATGAAATGCCTTGGTCCCGTCACGCCTGCAACCTCGCGCAGGCCTTGTCGAGGCGCTCGGTCGCATCGGCCAGTTCTTCCTCGGTGATGATCAGCGGCGGCAACAGGCGCACGGTATTGTCGCCGGCCGAGACGGTCAGCATGCCTTCCTCGCGCAGCGCGTTGACGAGATCGCCGGCCGGCTTGCGGCATTTCAGGCCGCGCAGGAAACCCTCGCCGCGAATCTCCTCCAGCACGTCCGGATATTTGTCGATCAGCATCGACAGCTTCTGGGTGAAGAAGGCGGCACGGCGCGCCACACCCTCGAGGAAGCCGTCTTCCAGCATGACGTCGAGCACGGCATTGCCGATCGCCATGGCCAGCGGGTTGCCGCCGTAGGTCGAGCCGTGGGTGCCCGCGACCATGCCCTTGGCCGCAGCCTCGGTGGCGACGCAGGCGCCGAGCGGGAAGCCGCCGCCAATGCCCTTGGCCGTCGCCATGATGTCGGGCTTCACGCCGGTCCATTCATGGGCGAACAGCTTGCCGGTGCGGCCCATGCCGGACTGCACTTCGTCGAGCACCAGCAGCAGGCCGTGACGGTCGGCCAGCGCGCGCAGGCCGCGCAGGAAATCCGGGCCGAAATAACGCACGCCGCCCTCGCCCTGCACCGGCTCGACCAGGAAACCGGCGGTTTCCGGCCCGATCGCGGCCTCGGCGGCGGCGAGGGCGCCATAGGCGACCTGGTCGAAGCCCGGCATCGCCGGGCCGAAGCCGTCGAGATACTTCGGGTTGCCGCCGGCGGCGATGGTCGCCAGCGTGCGGCCGTGGAAGGCGCCGTCGAAGGTGATCAGGCGGTAGCGCTCAGGGCGCCCTTCGACGTGATGGAACCGGCGCGCCATCTTGATCGCCAGCTCGATCGATTCCGCGCCCGAATTGGTGAAGAACACCCGGTCGGCGAAGGTGGCGGCGCACAGGCGCTCGGCCAGCTTCTCCTGGCCCGGCACGCGGAACAGGTTCGAGGTGTGCCAGAGCTTGGCGCCCTGCTCGTTCAGCGCGGCGACGAGCTTCGGATGGCTGTGGCCGAGGGCGGTGACGGCGATGCCGGAGCAGAAATCGAGGAATCGTCGGCCATCGGTGGCGACCAGCCACGCGCCCTCCCCACGTTCGAACGCGACATCGACACGGTTGTAAGTGGGCAGAAGAGCGCCGGACACGAACCTGTCCTCCCTGAGGGGCTGCGAAGAAACCGCAGACCTAACGACAATGGGACGGCCGTGTCAACCGACGCGGCACGAATAGGGAAGATGACGCGAAAGCGTCACCAAACCACCGATTCCCCGAGATGCGGTATTACTTGTCGTACCCGTAGGCGGCCATGGCCTCGGAGACCACGCGCTGGATCTCGCCCGCGGCCCGCGGGGCAAGCCTGGTGGCGACCGCGACGATATCGTCGGCCAGGTCGGGGGCAGTGGCCAGGGCCGCCGCGACGATCTCCGGCGCGCGGGCCGGGTTGTCGCGCAGGGCGCCCTGCAGGAAGACGATCGCGGGGGGTTCGTCGCGCGGGCCGCCGGCCCGGGCGGCTTCACGGGCGAAGATGTTGCGCGGGGCAGCCTGTAACGGCAAATCCTCTCCGCTGCGCGTCACCATCGCCTCGTTCTCCTCCACCGCTTGCACGGGCGTGCGGCCTGTGCCTGGACCCTGATCCTTGCGCCCATTGCTTAACAAATGGTTACTGGACCGTTGTCTCAGGTTCTCATGATTGGAACAGGAGAACAACCCCGAGCAGGATGAGGCCGATGGCAACCAGTTTCAGCCAGCCGAGCGGCTCGCCGTAAAGCAAGGCGCCGAGCAGCGCGACGACGATATAGGAGACCGAAACGCTGGGGAATGCCACCGAGACGGGAATCTTGCGCAGCGCGACGATATAAAGAATCGCCGACACGCCGTAGAAGAAGAATCCGACGATGGTCGCGGGATTGAACAGCTGGGCGATGAAGTCGCCCGCGCCCGCGCCCTTCTTCAGCAGGATCTGGCCGACCACCCCGCCGCTGATGCCGCCGGCGAGCGCGATGTAGGACCACATCATGACGGGCTGGACGGGTCGGCGGCGCCGCGGGTGACGGTACGGACGACGAATTGCGGCTTGCCGTTCACCGTCAGGAACAGCCGGCCGAGATATTCGCCGACGACGCCGAGCATCATGCACTGCACGCCGGAGACCAGCAGCAGCGCGACCATCAGCGAGGCGTAGCCTTCGGGCGTCCTGCCCTGCAGCGCCTCGATGACGACGATCAGCAGGAACAAGAGGCCGATGCCGGTCAGCGCGAAACCCGCCAGCGTCGCAAGCCGCAGCGGCATCACCGAGAAATTCAGGAACACCGAAAGCCACAGCCGGATCAGCCGGCGCAGCGTATAGTTGGAACGCCCCTCCGCCCGCGGCAGGTGGCGCACCTCGATGCGGTCCAGCCGCTGGGTGACCTGCATCAGCAGGCCGTCGACATAGGGGTACGGCCCGTGGTGATCGAGGATCTTGCGCACCGCGAACGCGCTCATGCAGCGGAACGACGACAGATAGAGCCCCTTGGGCTTGTCGATCAGCTTGTCGGCGCACCAGTTGGCGAACTTCGAGCCGAGGTTGCGCAAGGGGTGGTGCTGCTTCTGGGCATAGTAGGTGTAGACGACGTCGCGGTCGTTCAGCCGGGCATGATCGTAGAGCCGCACGACCTCCTCCGGCGGGTTCTGCAGGTCGTCGTCCATGGTGATGACATAGGCGCCGCGGATCTGCGACAGCCCGGCCATCACCGCGTTGTGCTCGCCGAAATTGCGGGCGAGATCGACAACGGTGACCGGCACGTCGCTGCGGCCGGTCAGGCCGAGGCAGACCTGCAGCGAATTGTCCGGGCTGCAGTCGTTGACCAGGATGATCTCGTGCCCGCCATGGATGTCGAGCCCGGCCAGCGCCTCGACCAGTTGCCCGACCGAGGAGGCGCCGTTGTAGACGGGAACGACGATCGACAGGCCGAAGCGCGCTTCGGGAGTTTCAGTCATGATTTCACCGCAAGGATCAGGATCGAACCGCCGCAGGGCAGGCTGCCGCCGGCCCTCAGCCACCACCGCTCGACGGCGGTCAAGGCGAAGAACAGGCGGTCGATCACGGGGGGATAGGGTTTGACGTCGCTCTCGGCCTCGGCCGAGCCGGCGAAGATCTTGCGCCGCAGCACCATCAGCGGCAGCAGCAGCATGTTCCAGTAGCTGGCCCGGGCGACGGTGAACCCCGCCGCCTCGACCAGGGCCACCGCTTCGCCGCGGGTGAAGCGGCGATCGTTGTGGACGCGCAGGTCGTGGGCCGAGGCCAGCCAGGCATAGGCCGGCAGGTTGAGGACGAGCCGGCCGCCCGGCGCCAGGCAGCGGAAGGCTTCCGACAGCGCCTTCAGCGGCTCGACCGCGCGGTGGCACAGCACGTCGATCGAGGTGACGGCGGCAAAGCTGTCATCGGCGAAAGGCAGCGCGTTGACCGAACCGGCGCAGAGCTCGGCATCGACCCGGGTGCGGGCCAGCGCCAGCGCCTGGCCGGAAATATCGAGGCCGACGGCCGAAAACCCAGGCCGGGCCTGGCCCAGGCGCTTGAGGAAACCGCCGGTGCCGCAGCCGGCATCGAGCAGCGGCGCCGCCGCGGCGGCCTGGGACGCCAGGGCCAGCATCAGGTTCGCATGGGCGGCGCGATACCACCACATGCCATCCTCCAGCCCCGCCATCAGCTCGTATTCGCGCGGCTCCATGCCTTAATTCCGCCCGCCCCGTCGTTCATATCGCCACCCAGGGTGGCTTTTGCATCCTAACGCCGCTTTTACCATCGGGTGCCATTTTGGCAACGGAAAGGCGTCCGCAAGGCAATTTGCGGCGCCGATCCCGCCGGTTTATGGTGCCTGCCGCCTTAATGGAGTACCCGGTTGAGCGAGGAAACCCTCGATCCCCTGGCAGCGGATGCCAAGCGCATCCGCCGACCCTATACCCTGCTGCAGCGCTGGGCCGAGGAAGGCTGGCGCGAACGGGTGGCCGACGGCGTCTTCCTGGCGCTGCTGCTGATCCCGAGCTTCTGGCTGATCGGCTATCTGTGGCCGCCGCTGAACCACGACAGCGCCGCGATCCTCTACGCCGCCAAGCGCATGCTGCTGGGCGACGTGCTCTATCGCGACATCATCGACGTCAACCCGCCGCTGATCTTCCTGATGTCGCTGGTGCCCGAAGGCCTGGCCCGGCTGACCGGCATCGACGGCACCAAATGGCTCGTCGCGCTGGTGTCGTTTGCCATCATCTCGGCCTTCTTCCTGTGCCGCCGGGTGCTGTCCTACATGCCGCTGGGGCGCGAGCCCCTGACCAGCCTGGTCCTGCCGGCGTTGATCCTGTTCCTGCTGGCCGTCTTCCCGGCCGGCGACTTCACCCAGCGCGAGCACATCATGGTGGTGCTGTCGGCGCCCTACGTGCTGCTGGCCGCCGCGCGCGCCGACTACGACGTGCTGCCGCTGCGCCTGCGCGTGCCGCTGGCGATCATGGCGGGCATCGGCTTCGGGCTGAAGCCGCATTTCGTGCTGATCCCGCTGACCATCGAGCTCTACGTGCTCTATCGCCAGGGCTGGCGCGACGGCCTGCGCGACATCGTGCCCTGGATCGTGGGCCTGACGCTTGCCGCCCATGTCGCCATCGCCCTGATCGTCACCCCGGACTACTTCCGCATCGCCCTGCCGCTGACCTTCAAGCTCTACACCAAGGTTTCCGACAACAGCCTGCTCTCGATCCTCGACGGCCCGTATCTCGGGCCCACGATCGTGGCGCTGCTGCCGCTGGTGCCGGCGGCCTTCATCCTGTCGCATTCGCGGCTGGTGCAGACGCTGGCGCTGTTCTCGATCGGCGCCGTCATCTCGGCGACCGCCCAGGGCAAGGGCTGGTCCTATCAGAGCTATCCGGCGATGACCGCGACCCTGATGCTCGGCGCGGTCTTCCTGTCGAACATGATCGACCGCTACCTGCCGACCGATTCCACCGCCCGCCGCCTGCCGGTTGCATCGCTCGCGGCAACCTTCATGCTGCTGCTCTACTATCAGGCCGCGCTGTTCCTGCCGCCCTTCGACAAGCAGCGCGACTACGAGGATTCGATCGTTGCCCGCCTCGTCCATATCATCGAGCGCGAGGCGCCCAACCGCAGCGTCATGGTGCTGTCGCCCGGCATCTATCCGATCTATCCGCTGGTCAACTACACCGACGTGCACCTGACCCAGCGCTTCCTCGACATGTGGCCGATCCAGGGCATCTATGCCGGCTGCGACGACTGGGGCACGCTCTACCACTCGCTGGAATCGATGGGCCAGGGCGAGAAGTTCATGTTCCGCGTGGTGCCGGAAGATTTCGCCAAGGGCAAACCCGACCTCGTGATCATCGACACCATCGCCGGCATTCCGCGCTGCCAGGCCACCGGTTTCAGCTATCTCGATTATTTCCAGCGCAACCCGCTGTTCGCCAAGACCTTCTCCAAATACGACAAGCTGATGGATATCGACCGCTACGAGATCTATCAGCGCCGCAAGCCGGATTCCGACAACCACCCGGTGGCGCCGTGACGCCGGAAATCCGCCTCGAACATGGGGGCGACGAGGGCGCGATCGCCGCCGTCGTCACCGCCGCATTCGGCCGGCCGGAAGAAGCCCGGCTGGTCGCGGCGCTGCGCGACGCGGGCGCCTTGAGCCTGTCGCTGGTCGCGGCCTATGACGACGACATCGTCGGCCATGTCGCCTTCAGCCCGGTGACGGTGTCCGGGAATCCCGACGGCCTCGCCGTCTGGGGCCTGGCACCGCTGGCCATCGTGCCCCTGCACCAGAAGGCCGGCATCGGCCGCCTGCTGGTCAAGGCCGGCCTCGACCGGGCCGAGGCGATGGGGGCGAAGGCCGCGGTGGTGCTGGGCGATCCGGCCTATTACGGCCGCTTCGGTTTCGTGCCGGCCGGCCTGTTCGGCCTGGAATGGGACCAGCCCTGCCCGCCCGGCGCCTTCCAGGTCACCGCACTGGCCGAGCGCGCGCTGACCCGGCTGGACGGCACCGTCAGCTATCACGCCGCCTTCGGCGCGGTCTGACCGGGATCGTCGACGTTCAGGCCGAAGCGGTCGGCAAAGCCTTGCCGCCCGGCCGCGGTCACCGCCACCGCACGGGTGTCGCGCACCCGCGCGATCCAGTCGAGCTCGAAGCAGCGGCGGGCCAGCGCGGCGCCGACCGCGCCGCCGAGGTGCCAGCGCCGCTCCGACCAGTCGAGGCAGGGCCGGCAGAACACGCGCCTGGAACGCCCGGCGGCAGGCAGGTCGAGCCCGAATTCGGCGAAGAACCGCTCGCCCTCCCGCGTCACCGCCCCGCCATCGTCGTCGAGTTGCACCAGGCCGCGCGCGGCCAGCG
>JAEYTW010000029.1 GCA_023433835.1 Pseudomonadota bacterium
CGGTGGCATAGGGTACCCCGCGAAATACCGCCACGCCATCCACGCGCCTGCCGGCCAGCTGCCCCAGGGCCGTCGTCACCACCACGCTGTCGTTCATCGCCGCTACCACCATCGAAACCGGATGGCGCGATGATGCGGCCGACGGACCGGCCGGGGCTTGCGCCGCCGCGCAGTGACGGATGTCGTGGGGTGCTACTTCTTCTTCAGCACGCTGCCGAAACGCACGGCTAGCGCCATGTCGCCCCTGATCTTCAGCCGGCCGGTCATGAAGGCGGTGGTGCCGCTGAGCTGCCCCTGGGCCATCTCGACGAAATCGGCGATGGCGATCTGCAGCGTGCAGTCGGCGTCGCCGGGCTCGTTGGTGACACGGTTCGGCGTGCTGCGCCCGTCGATCAACACCGTGCCGTCCGGGCCGAAATCGAGGCGGACGCGGGCATCCAGACCGCTGTCGTCGCCGATCGCCTGGACCAGGCCGGCGGTGACCTTGTCGAGCAATCCCCGGTTCATTGCCTTGCCCCCTTCAGCGCGTTCCGGCAGCCGGCGGAGAGCGTGGCGTCATGTTCCTGCAGGCAGGCCAGGAGCCGCCCGCCGCCGGGCTGGATGCCCTGGCAGAATTGCTTTGCGTCGGCCCGGCAGGCCTTGGCCACCGCGCGGGCGCGGTCCTTCTGTTCCGGCGTGGCCTGGGCGAGGGCGTGGCCTGCCGTCAGCAGCAGGATCGCCGAGAAGGTGAGGAGCGTGCGCATGTTCAGCACGGCACGCGCGCGAGATCGGCGCGCAGAAGAGTTTCCGAACGGGTCATCACGGCACCGACGAACCCTTTGTTGGGCAGGGCGGCGAGCCCGGCGACGATATGGGCCTGGGTCGGGTTGCGCTGCCAGTCCGGCGGCAGCCATGCCAGCGCGGCCTCGCCGAACCAGGCCTCGCGCACGGTGAAATCCTGCGGGCAGACGACCGGCTCGCTGATTGCCGCCCCCGGTTCGCCGACCTTGGGCAGATAGCGCCAGCCGAACCAGTTGACACGGGCGAGGCCGGCCTGCAGCAGCGCGATCTCGTCCTTGTCGGCCACGCGCGCGCCGGTCAGGCCGATATCGAGGAACCGTGCGCCTTCGTAATGCGACCAGGACCGCGTCTCGCCCGCCGGGAATTCGCGCAACGGCTCGATCTCGGCGAACACCTTGGGCACGCCGAGCATTTCGCGGCCGGCGGTGATCGGCGTCGCCTTGTTCTCCCACACCGCCAGCCCGAACACGCCGTCGAGGCGATCGCGGGCACCCTCGAAGCGCACCGGCACGTTGACCGCGACGAGGTTGTAGGGGCTGCCGCCCATCCACTCGACGCCGCGATTGTTGATGCAGGAAACCAGCAGTTCCGGCCGCTGCAGGGTGAAGCCGGGCGGCAGCAGCCGGGCCAGCGCCTCGGGATCGGTCGCGTAGGCGACGGTCAGGCTGAGCGTATCGGCATAGCGCAGGGCCGGCGGCGGATAGGCCGTGCCGCCGAAGAACGGCGGCATCGAATAGAGCGTGTGGTCGTCGTCGAACGGTCGCGACATCGGATCGGTCTCCTAGCGGGCGAAACGGGGATCGCGGGCGCAGGCCGTGTAGTCGGCCTGGACCAACTGGTGGCGCAGGTCGAGCAGGCTTTGCATGTCCGGATCGGTGAAGATGTGGTTGCGGCCGGCGGCGATGCAGTCGGCGGTCCAGTCGCCGACCAGCTGCGGATCGATGCCGTTTTCGACCAGGGCGTTGATGGTGTCGACGACCGCCGGCACCGCGTGATCGACCGGCCCGCGGCGGCGGGCATGGGCCTGATGGATGCGGGTGCGCACCCAGCCCGGCGCCAGCACCGACACGCCGATGCCGAACGGCGCCAGCTCGGCCCGGATCGCATCGGAATAGCCGACCACGGCGAACTTGGTCGCGGCATAGGGGGCAAGGCCCGGCAGCCCGGCCCAGAACCCGGTCATCGAGGCGGTGTTGACGATATGGCCGCCCTGGGCTGCCGCCTTGATCAGCGGCACGAAGGTTTCGACGCCGTGGACGACACCCATCAGGTTGACGTCGACGATCCAGCGCCAGTCGGCCAGCGGCGTGGCCCCGACCTCGGCCCCGAACGAGACGCCGGCATTGTTGACCAGGATGTCGACGCGGCCGAACCGATCCATCGTCGTCGCGGCCGCCGCCCGCACCGACACGGCATCGGCCACGTCGCAGACCACCGCGGCCGCGTCGCCGATGCCGGCCAGGGCCGAAGCGAGCCCGGCGCGATCGAGATCGGCCAGCATCACCCGGACGCCGCGCGCGGCGAGCGCCCGGGCGATGCCGAGCCCGATGCCGGAAGCCGCCCCGGTCACGAATGCCACCTTGTCCTGCAGTATCATCGGGGACCTCCCTGTCCGGTCCCCGGCAGCTTGGCCGGCGCGCGCTCAAGCCGCCATGATCTGGCAGGTAAGGATCAATAGGGGCACAGCGGATGGGCGAGACCGGCGGCGCGGCGTTCGAGCCAGGCGCGGTCGATCACCGGGCTGCCGGCTTCGGGGTAGACGGTCTGGATGATCAGCCGTTCCTCGCCGCCATAGGGCGTGCCGCCGACCGTATGATGGACGACGCGGAAGCCGTGCACCCGGCCGTCGCGGCCGGTGAGGTCGAGGCGATAGTCGCCCTGCTCGGTCGACCAGCCGGCACCGCGCCGGGCCCAGTCCGCCGGCACGCCGGGCAACCGCAGGATCCGCGCCATGGCCTGCGAGGCGCGGGCATCCCGGCGGATGATCACTTCCTGCTGCAGAAGCATCAGGAAGACGCAGGCGATGCGTTCCCAATCCGGCGCGAAGCGCCGCCAGCCCCGTTCATGCAGGAATAAAAGCATGGCGTTCAGGTGCAAGCCGTCGGCGATGTCGCCGAGATAGTGGCGATGGGCGAACACCCAGGCGCGGTTGACCAGCCGGATCTCGCCGCAGGAATCCATCACCATCGACGGGAACGGATCGGTATGGCGCAGCATCAGCACCAGCGTCTCGCGCAGATCGGCATGGACGGCATCGCCGAGGTCCGGCGCGGGGGCATCGGGAAAGAACCCGGCCGACAGCAGCAGCACCGCGATCTCGCGCGGGCCGAGCGTCAGTCCCGCGGCCAGCGCCAGGACGCTGGCCCGGCTGGCCGCGGTGCGGCCGTTCTCCAGGAAGGAGACATGGCGGGCCGAGATGCCGGCCCGGCCCGCCAGCTCTTCCTGCGACAGCCCGAAGGCCTGGCGCCAGAACCGCAGCAGGTGGCCGAAGACGGCGAGGCGATCGCGCGGCTCGGCCGCCATGCCCGTCCGATCCGGGGCCCGGCCGATCAGGGCCCGGCCGGCGCCACGGCCGGGGGCTGCCACCGCCCTTCCAGCACGCTGACGTCGGGCCAGTAGATCCGCATCGACAGTTCGAATCCGCCGGCCGCCGGGGTCGGCAGCCAGTTCGCGGTCTTCGCGCCGCCGGGATCGGTGGGCTGCAGCCTGAGGATCAGCGCACCGTCGGCCTCGCGGACCAGATCGTCGCCGCCCTTGATCGCATGCCGCCCGCCCGGCGCGTCGAGCAGATAACCTTCGTGGTCGTAGAGGGTGACCGACCAGAAGGCACGGGCCGGCGGCATCGCCCCGGGCGGGAAGGTCAGCGTATAGGCCTTGCCGCCCGCGAGCGCGGCGCCCTGCCCGTCGACCGCGGCATTGAGGTAGACCGCGTCGGCCGGCAGGTTGGCGCCGAGGCCGAGCAGCGCGACCGCGGCCCGCGCCGGATAGTCGGTGCCGTAATCGCCGAGCGTGAGCTTGCCCCCGCCGAGTCCGGTCCAGCCGTTGACCGGCCGGGCACCCCGGCTGGCGGACCGCAAGGCGGCGAGCGCGGTGGCTGCCCCCTGCTCCAGCGC
>JAEYTW010000064.1 GCA_023433835.1 Pseudomonadota bacterium
ATGATGGACTGGGTTTCCGGGTCGGCCAGCAGCATCTCCAGCACTTCCAGATGCTCGGTGCCCTTCACCGGGTCGCCACCGATGCCGACGCAGGTGGACTGGCCCAGGCCCACAGCGGTGGTCTGCGCCACCGCTTCATAGGTGAGGGTGCCCGAGCGCGAGACGATGCCCACCGAGCCACGGCGGTGAATGTGGCCGGGCATGATGCCGATCTTGCATTCGCCGGGCGTGATCACGCCGGGGCAGTTGGGACCGATGAGGCGGGACTTGGAGCCGCACAGGGCGCGCTTGACCTTGACCATGTCCAGCACCGGGATGCCCTCGGTGATGCAGACCACCAGCGGGATCTCGGCGGCGATGGCCTCCAGGATCGAATCGGCGGCGAACGGCGGCGGCACGTAGATGACCGAGGCATTGGCCCCGGTCTTCTCGACCGCCTGGGCGACCGTGTCGAAGACGGGCAGGTTCAGATGGGTCGAACCGCCCTTGCCCGGCGTCACGCCGCCGACCATCTTGGTGCCGTAGGCGATCGCCTGCTCGGTGTGGAAGGTCCCCTGGGCACCGGTGATGCCCTGGCAGATGACCTTGGTATTCTTGTTGACGAGAACCGACATCTATTTGGTCCCTTCCCTCAGCCCTTGACCGCCTTGACGATCTTCTCGGCGGCATCGGCGAGGTTGTCGCCGGAAATGATCGGCAGGCCCGACTCGGCCAGGATCTTCTTGCCCAGCTCGACGTTCGTGCCTTCCAGGCGCACCACCAGCGGCACTGCCAGCGACACTTCGCGCGCCGCGGCGATGATGCCCTCGGCGATGATGTCGCAGCGCATGATGCCGCCGAAGATGTTGACCAGGATGCCGTTCACGTTCGGATCCGACAGGATCAGCTTGAACGCCGTGGTCACGCGCTCGCGCGTCGCGCCGCCGCCGACATCGAGGAAGTTCGCCGGCTCCGCACCATAGAGCTTGATGATGTCCATGGTGGCCATGGCCAGGCCCGCGCCGTTGACCATGCAGCCGATGGTGCCGTCGAGCTTGACGTAGTTCAGGCCATGCTTGGCGGCCTCGAGCTCCGAGGGGTCTTCCTCGGCCGGGTCGCGCATCGCCTCGACGTCGGGGTGACGGTAGAGGGCGTTGTCGTCAAAGTTCATCTTGGCGTCGAGCGCGATGACCTCGCCCGCGCCGGTGACGACCAGCGGGTTGATCTCGACGATCGAGGCATCGAGCGCGACGAAGGCGTTGTACATCGCGGTGATGAACTTCACCGCCGACGCGACCTGCTTGTCCTTCAGGCCGAGGCCGAAGGCGATCTGGCGGCAATGGAAGCCCGACAGGCCCGAAGCCGGGTCGATGGCGACCTTCAGGATCTTCTCGGGGTGCGCCGCGGCGACTTCCTCGATCTCCATCCCGCCCTCGGTCGAGGCCATGATGGTGACGCGCGAGGTGGCGCGGTCGAGCAGCATGCCCAGATACAGTTCGCGGGCGATGTCGCAGCCTTCCTCGACGTAGAGGCGGCCGACTTCGCGGCCCTGCGGGCCCGTCTGATGGGTGACGAGGGTGGTGCCGAGCAGCTTCTTGGCCGTCGCCTCGACGTCCTCGATGCTCTTGACCACCTTGACGCCGCCGGCCTTGCCGCGGCCGCCGGCGTGAATCTGCGCCTTGACCACCCAAACCGGCCCGCCGAGATCCTTGGCGGCCTTGACCGCTTCGTCGACCGTCAGCGCGGCGCCGCCACGGGGCACCGCAACACCGTATTTCGCGAGCAGGCTTTTCGCCTGATATTCATGAATATTCATCAGGTGTCCTTCGGGGGGTCCTTCGGGAGGAAACGCTTGGAGTTATACCACCCTCGGCGGGCGAGGCAACCTGGGGCCGACGCAAGGGTGGGGCGCCGGAAAAGCAGGGGACGGGCGGCGGGATCGTTCGGCCCGCTGCCTGCGGGCGCAAGATTCTTGCGCGCCATCTCACCTCTTCCTTTGCGCCACTCAAGGCTCGAAGGCTCGCCGAGCCGCCTTGATCGGGAGGGAGGTAAACCCTTTCCCGGGCCGCTTCAAGCCTTACCCTGCCGCAGTGCACCGAAAACCGCTGTGCCATAGAAACCAATGGCGTAGCCTTAAGCTGGGGTTAAGAAAATCACGTGCCTGAGGTGTGAAGAATGGGTGACAAGATCCTCGTGACCGGTTCCGGCGGTACGGTGGGCCGCGCTCTGGTAGCAAGCCTGGCCGCCGCCGGCCTGCCCGTCATCGCCGGCGTCAGCCGGCCGGAGGCGCCCCGGCTCGCCGATGTCGAAACCCGGCTATGCCAGTTCGGCGATCCGGTCGGCATGGCCGAGGCGATGGCCGGGGTGGGACGGCTGTTCCTGCTGACGCCGTTCGCGCCCGCCATGGCGACCCAGGTGGCCGCGACGCTCGGCGCGGCGAAGGCGGCCGGGGTGGGTTTCGTGCTGCGGCTGTCCGCCTTCGGCGCGGGCGAAGGCCATCTCTTCGGCAGCCAGATGGCCGCGCTTGACGCCAGGCTTGCGCAGAGCGGCCTGCCCCATGCTGTGATCCGCCCGAACAGCTTCATGCAGAACATGATCACATTTCAGGGAGCAAGCATCCGAGCCCGCCGCGCCTTCTGGCTGCCCGAGGCCGACGGAGCGATCAGCCAGATCGATGCAGCCGATATCGCGGCTGCGGCGACCGCCATCCTCGCCGACCCCGCATCCCATATCGGCCAAGCCTACGACCTGACGGGCCCGCGGGCGGTAACCCACGACGACGTGGCCGGGATGATCGGGGCGGCGATCGGCGAGACGGTGACCTATCACCCCGTCGCCCCGGCCGATGCCCGGGCCGGGATGAAGGC
>JAEYTW010000161.1 GCA_023433835.1 Pseudomonadota bacterium
GCATCAGCCTGGTCGACCCCAAGCAGATCGAGCCCGCCCTGCGGGCGGGCTACGACCGGGCCAAGGTGGAAGGCCCGAAGATCCAGGCCTTCTGGGCTTAGCAGCCGGGCGGCGGAGCGAACCCCCCGATCGCCTCCGCCAGCA
Source organism: Pseudomonadota bacterium (assembly GCA_023433835.1). GTDB lineage: Bacteria > Pseudomonadota > Alphaproteobacteria > Ferrovibrionales > Ferrovibrionaceae > JAFKFH01. The sequence goes on from JAEYTW010000161.1 coordinate 145, forward strand.
GCCCGGCGAAGGCGATCGGCGTGCGGTCCTCCAGATGCGGGCCGATCGCCTGCAGGCCGATCGGCAGGCCCTGCCCGTCGAGGCCGGCGGGCAGCGCCGTCGCCGGCAGGCCGGCCATGCTGGCCAGGCCGCACCACATCGCCTGGGTGTTATAGGGAATGGCCTGATCGTCGACCGTCAGCACCCGTGCATTCTGGTCGCGGTGATCATGCGGGAAGGCCGTCGTCGGCATGACCGGGCACAGCACGATGTCCCAATCGGCGAAGATCTGGCGCCAGAGATGGCGGATCCAGGCGCGCTGCCGGTCGGTCGCAATCCAGTCGCGATGCGACAGGGTCAGCGCAGCGCGCGGATCGTCCTCGCCCGCCGGCATCGCCGCCCGCATCGCGTCATAGGCGTCCTGTGGCAGGTCGGCGCCGGCGAACGACAGGAGCAGCCGGCCGAAGACCCGTGCGGCCATCCGCAGATCGGGCAGGTCCGGCGCCTCGCGGCCGACGGTGCAGCCGGCGCGAGCAAGCTCGTCGGCCACCGCGTTCAGTCGCGCGCGGATCGTCCCTTGCCCCGGCAGCACCGGATGCCGGTCCAGCACCAGCACGCGATAATCCTTCAGCGCCCGATGGCGAGCCGGCGGCAGGACCAGGCGATAGGCGGCGGCGTCGATATCCGGCCCCGCGAGCACATCGAGGCCGAGGGCAAGGTCGCCGGCGCTGCGCGCCATCGGCCCGGCCACGGCCATGTCGACCGCCGACATCACCGACAGCCGCGGCGCGCCGGGCGGCCCGGCCCCGCGCAGCGGCACCAGGCCGTAGGAAGGCTTATGGCCGTAGACGCCGCAGAAGGCTGCGGGCACGCGGATCGAACCGGCAAGGTCGGTGCCGACCTCAAGCGCAACGAAACCCGCCGCCAGGGCCGCCGCCGCGCCGCCCGACGAGCCACCCGCCGTGCGTCCGGTGTTCCAGGGATTGCTGGTGACGCCATAGACCGGGTTGGCCGACTGCCAGTCCGTCAGCATCACCGGCACGTTGGTCTTGCCCAGCACCAGGGCGCCGGCGGCCTTCAGCCGCTGCACGACGACCGCGTCTTCCGATGCCATGACCGTCTCGCTGCCCACAATGCCCCAGGTGGTGGGCAGGCCGGCGATGTCGAAGCATTCCTTGACCGTGACGGGCAAGCCCAGCAGCGGCGCCGCCTCGCCCCGCGCGCGGCGGGCATCGGCCTCGCGGGCCGCGGCGCGTGCCCGCTCGAAATCGCGCACCACGACGGCGTTGAGCATGCCGTCGCGGGCTTCGATGCGGCCAATCGCCCGCTCGGCCAGTTCCACCGCCGAGACGTCGCGGCGGGCAAGCGCTGCCATTTGCTCGGTCACCGTCTCCCAGGTCATGCCGGCTCCTCCGTGATGACTGCCGCGGAGCATAGCCGACCCGGGCGACCGGCGCTTGATCGGGGTTGCGGCGGTCTCCCGCCGATCGATCAGTGAACGGCGGCGTGCAGGATCTTCGTCGCCGTGGCTTCCCCGCGCGAGAACTCGGCGACGATCGTACCGCCTTTGGCGACGAGTATGCGATCGGAAAGGTCGAGAATCTCCGGCAGGTAGGACGAGATCAGCATGACGCCCGCGCCGCTGTCGGCGATGCTGCGGATGATCTGACGGATTTCGGCGATGGCGCCGACGTCGACGCCGCGCGTCGGCTCGTCGAAGATGACCAGCCTCGGCTGTTGCACCAGCGACTTGGCGATGACCACCTTCTGCTGATTGCCGCCGGAAAGATGCAGCACCGGCTGTCCCGCCCCGATCCGGCGAATGGCCAGGCGCTGTTCCCAATCCCGGGATATCTGGCGCATCCGCCCCAGCGGCGCCAGCAGCGTGCGACGCCCGAACTTCGCCAGCCAGCCAAGCCCGATATTCTCGCTCACGCTCAAGGTTTCGAAGAAGCCGTCGAGCTTGCGGTCCTCGCTGATATAGGCGATGCCATCAGCCACGGCGTCGGCCGGAATGGCGTAGCGCACCTCGCGCCCGTCGAGCCAGATGCGGCCGCCGTCGAAATTGCGCTTGGTGTGGCCGACGATGACCTTGGCCACCTCGCTGCGGCCCGACCCGATCAATCCCGCGATGCCGGTGATCTCGCCGGGGAAGATCGAGAAGGACATGTTGTTGACCATGCTGCCCATGCGGACGTTCTCGACCCGCAGCACCGGCAAGGCGGAATGCGGCGTCCGGGCCTTGACGGCGGTGTCGCGCCGTTCGTCCAGTTCCTCGCCGATCATGTGCCGGATCAGCCGGGCGCGGTCGAAGTCGGCGGCCGGGCCGGTCACCATCATGCGACCGTTGCGCAGCACGGAAATGCGGTCGGCATGGTTCAGCGCTTCTTCCAGCGCGTGCGAGATGAAGATCATCGCCACGCCGCTGCGCCGGAGCGAGCGCATCAGGTCGAAGAGATGGTCGGTTTCCTCCGGCGTCAGCGCCGCCGTGGGCTCGTCGAGGATGATGACGCGGGCCTCGTTCAGCACGGCACGGGCGATTTCCACCATCTGCCGCTTGGCCGCCGAGAGCGAGCCGGCAAGTTGCGAGGGATCGACCTTGAAGTTCAGCCGCTGCAGGACCTGCCGGGCGGCGCTGTGCACCTTGCGCACCGAATTGAAGGCGCGCTCGCGCCCCAGCACGATATTCTGCGCCACGGTGAGCTGGGGGACGAGACTGGTCTCCTGATAGACCATCGAGATGCCGCGCGCGCTGGCATCCTTGGGCGCGGCAAAGGCGACGGGCTCGCCGTCGACGCGCAAGCCACCCTCGGACGGCGCGACGACGCCGGCGATCAGCTTGCACAGCGTCGACTTGCCCGCGCCGTTCTCGCCCACCAGCGCATGGATCTCGCCGCGATAGAGGTCGAAACTGGCTTCCGCCAGCGCGGCGATGCCGCCATAGGTCTTGGTGGCGTTTTCGAGGCTGATGATGGGTGTTGCCGTCTCGTCGGTCATGCCGTCGTCCCGAGGTTCAGGATTTCTCCGCAGGCCTTGCTGGCAACGATGAGATCGCCATTCCAGACCGCAACGTCGCAGATCGCATGGCGACGGCCGTTGGCCCGCGACTGCGCGGAACCGACCGGCATCAGGTTTGCGTCCATCTCGATCATCAGTCCATAGGAAAAGGACGGCGCCCAGGGTTTCACCTCGCCGTACAGGCGGGTAGCGCCCAGTTCGATCGGAAAGTCATGGCTGAATTCCGGATGGCTGCGCGGCGCGATCCAGTGGTGCGGCGCGATCGTTGCCTTCATTTCAGCGACGAAGGCGCGCTCGCTCTTGAGAAACTCGATCAGCGGGTCGCGTCGCGACAGGCAGGCCAGCGCATAGCCGGCGGGGGTTCGCCGCAGCCGGCCGAGATAGCCGGGATAGCCCGCCTGGCGGACCTTGCCGGAGACGTCGACGATGCTGGCCCGTTCGAGCAGGGAAACCAGCACCTGTCCCTGCGCGTCGCGGCTGATCCCCATCGGGCAGTGCAGGCCGGAGGTGACCTCGCGCGTCTCGCCGGAACGGTGCAGCGCCACCAGCCGGCCTCGCGCCTGGCCGTCCCAGGCCGCCTGCGCCAGCACGTCATCGCCGACGCCATAGCCGCAATCCACCAGCAGCAGTTCGTCCGCGGACTGGAACAGGCAGTCGACCACGGATGCCACGCGACCTGCGGCCAAGGACCAGCCATCGACCGCCTGTCCCGCGGCGTCGAAAACAGCGATACGTCCACCGGCGAGGCCGGCCGCGACAAGCCCCCCAGGCCCTTCGGCGAGTGCCGTGACCGGGGCATCGCAGGTCGCCCATGTCCCGGGCTTGCCGCCCCAAGCCCCCAGGGCCATCACGCGCGTACCGGAACTGAACAGCAGCAGGCCATTCGCCGTCGCGCACAGCACGTCGGCGGCATCGACCGTGATGGCCGGCGCATCGTCGAGCCTGCCGTTGGGGCCGAGCATGCCTTCGAGCGTCATCGCCGGAGGCTGCCGTCCGGGCCGAAAGAACGGCATCATCGTGCTCTGCCCCAGTAGCTTTCGGGACCTCGCCACGTGCTGTCGGCGCCGTCGAGCCCGAGACGGCCGATCTTGTCGTTGGTGACGCCACCCAGATAGAGCGCCCCCTCATGCTCGCGCATCGAGGTGATCATGTAGAGCGGACCGTCCGCTGCATCCCAGAGCGCGTCGACGATCCTGCCGCCGCCGTCGATCTTCAGCACGCCGCCGATGTTGAGATTGCCGAACAGCCAGTTGTTCGGCGGCACGTGCCTCGCCATGCGGCGGCGCAGGCCGGGATGGCGCATGGCCTGGTCGAACACCGGGTTGCGCATGCCGGCCAGCGCCACCCAGTAACCGCCGTCCGACGCCCGGTTGATGTTGTCCGGATAGCCCGGCAAGCCGCTCAGGAATACGCGCGGTCCGGCGGAGAGCCGCGCCAGATCGAAGATCAGGATCGAGCAGCCCCAGGTGCTTGCCACCAGCAGGTGCCGGCCGTCGTGGGTCAGGCAGACGCCGTTCGGGAAGACGAGGTTGTCGCAGACGGTGCGCGTCCTGCGCGTCGCGGGATCGTAGGACAGCAGGCGGCCGTTGGGCCTGCCTTCCAGCAGGTCGAGCCCCCAGCTCTCCATGTCGTAGCGCTTGGTCGCGTCGGTGAAGTAGATCTTGCCGTCGGGCGCGATGTCGAGGTCGTCGGCCATGCGGATGGTCGTGTCGTCCTGAACGCTGAACAGGCTGCGCTCGGTCTGGTCGGTCAGCAGTTCGACCTTGCCATCCATGGTCACGCGCACCAGCCCCATGCCGGCGACGCAGGCGACGATGCGCCCCTCGCGGTCCAGGGCAAGGCCCAACGGGCGGCCGCCGATCTTGGCCAGCACGCGGGCCTCGGCGTGGTCAGGCGCGGCGATCCTGTACAGGTAGCCGTCGCGGGTGCCGCAATAGATGTTGCCGGCAGCGTCGAGCAGAACATCTTCCGGCCCGTCGACCTGCCCGGCCGCCAGGATCTCGGCAGCCTTCAGCTTCGGCGCGGTCTCGCCGGGCATCAGGCCGTCCATGCCCTGCACCGCCCCCGCGTCGAAGGCGATGGGATCGAGATAGGTCGACGCCAGCAACCTGTGGCGGTTCTTGCGGAACTTCACGTCGATGGCGAGGATGACGATGATGATCGCGCCCATGCTGAGCTGGACGAAATCGCCACGAAAGCCCGCGTTGATCATGGCGTTGTTGAGCATGTAGACGGTCGCAAAACCGATCAATGCCGACACCACCGCCCCGCGGCCAGGCACGAAACCGCCGAGGCCGACCACCAGCGCCGTCAGCACAAAGAACTCCATGCCGATGCCGGTATCGGAACCCACGCTGTTCTGCCGCGCGGCGAACAGGAAACCGGCCAGGCCGACGATCGTGCCGGCCAGCACATAAGCCAGGAAGATCGTGGACCTGACGCGGATGCCGCCATGGCGCGCCGCCTTGCGATTGCCGCCGACGGCCAGAATATGCCAGCCGAAGCGCGTCTGGCGGAACAGGACGAAGACCAGCGCCGCCAGGATGATCAGCGCCAGGAAGCCGACCGGCAGCGTCAGCACCTTCTCGAAGCCGATCCAGTCCCACAGGTCATCGCCGCGTGCGGAGGTCGATATCGCGACAAGCTCTGCCTGCGAGGCGAGCGTATAGAGGCCGCGGGCGGTGATCGCCGTGCCGAGCGTGGTGAGCAGCGCGCCACAGCCCAGCAGGCCCGCGATCACGCCGTTGGCGATCCCGATCGCCGCGCCGGTGGCAAGGGTGGCGACAAACACCGCCGGCAGGGGCAGTTGCAGGATATGAAAGCCGTACAGGGCCACGAAAGCCGACATGGCGAAGTTGGAGCCGACGGAAAGGTCGATTCCTCCCACGGCCACCACGATCAGCATCGCCAGGACGACGAGGCCCCCGTCGGAGGCATACTGCGTCAGGTTGGACATGTTCGACGCGGCGAAATAGCCATCGGTCGTGGCCAGTATGCCGGCCACGACGCAGACCAGCGCCACGAACGGGATCAGGCTTTCGACCCAGCCTTTCGACAGGACGTCCGCGACGATGCGGCGCGGCGAAAGGACGACGCGCGGCACGCGCTGCTTCGGCAGGCTCGCGAAGTCGATGTCGATGGCCATGGCGTCGATCCGTATTTCGGGCAAGGAAGGAGGCGGGGCGGGTTTGGGCCTGTCGCTTATACAAAAAAACCA
>JAEYTW010000168.1 GCA_023433835.1 Pseudomonadota bacterium
GGCCCGCCGACGCCCCAGCGACCCGACAGGCTGTCACCCGGAGGGCCGCTGGTATTTGGGGCCAGGGTGCGTCGCGCGGCGCTTCCGATGGCTCGCATCGCTGCGCGCCACCCTCCTACCCTGGCCCCAAATACCAGCGGCGCAGCACGACCCAGGGGGAGAAATCCGGGTTAAGGCGGCACCAGCGTCCCGCCGAAGGCGGCGGCGAATGCCTGGGCTTTCCCCAGATCGGCGAAGCATTGCCGGTGCAGCCGGATCGGCGGCTGGCCCTTGGGCCAGCGCGTCGCCCAGCTGCGCCCTGACTTGCCGGCCTCCACATTCTGATCGAGCCAGGCGTGAATCTCGTCGGCCTTGGCCCTCAGACCGCCCGGCGGCACCTCGATATCGACCCAGTGGGGGAATTTCCGCTCGCTCTGGATATTGGTCGGCGCGGTCCTGCGGATCATCCGGCGGCCCTCATGTTCATGATATGTTCCGATTGAACCGCCGACTGTGAGGACTCGTCAAGCGCCGTACATCAATGGCTGACGACATCGATTCGGGGCATTGGATGACAGCCCGGTGCCGGCCTGCTAGATCAGGTGGCGACAAGCTGACCGGAGACAAGATATGCCGCCCCCGCCGCCCCTGCCCTTCGCCGAACGCCATGCCAAGGCCGCCCGTCTGGTCGGCCGTGCCCGCAATTTTTTCGACGGCTGGGTCCAGGCGCAGGAAAAGGAAGCCGAGGGAATCGAGGCGCGGGCCTATTTCACCGCCCTGCTCGCCCATGTCGCCGCCCTGTTCGAGACGCGGCGCGACACGATCAACCTGCCGACCCTGGCGCAGGAAGGCGCCGGGCTCGAGGAACAGCTCAACCATGCGATGGGGCTGGCGCGCCGGGTCAACAACCTGCGCAACGACGATTTCAGCAACCGGGTCGACCTGCCCAGCTTCGCCGAAGCGTTCAAGCGCGCGCAGCTCGGGCCCGACGAGATCGAGGAACTGCTGGGTCTGGCCCAGGCGATCGTCGACCGGCTGGCGCCTTCAGGTGATCAGCACCGCCCTGAAGTCATTGACGTTGGTCAAGGTGGGGCCGGTGACGACGAGGTCGCCTAAGGTCTGAAACACGCTGTAGGAATCATGGGCATCCAGCCGGGCCTTGACGTCGATGTTGGCCTGGCGGATGCGGGCGAGCGACTGCGGCGAGATCAGTGCGCCGGCCGCATCCTCCGAGCCGTCGATGCCGTCGGTATCGCAGGCTATCCCGTGAATGCCCGCCGCGCCGTCCAGCGCCACCAATAGCGCCAGCAGGAATTCGGTATTGCGCCCGCCCTTGCCCGGCCGGCCGCGCAGGGTGACGGTGGTTTCGCCGCCCGACAGCAGCACCGCCGGCGTCTTGACCGGCTGGCCGTGGCGCATCACCGCCTTGGCGATGCCGGCCATCACCTTCGCGACCTCGCGCGATTCCCCCTCGATCTCGTCGCCGAGCAGGATCGGCGTCACGCCGTTCTCCTCGGCCACCGCGGCGGCGGCGTCCAGGCTGGCCTTGGGGCTGGCGACCAGGCGATAGACCGAGCCGCGCAGCCGCGGGTCGCCCCATTTCGGGGTTTCGTCCGGGCCGGTCATCAGATGGGTGCGTACGGCCAACGGAAGATCGAGGCGATAGCGTTCGACCACGGCGCGGGCATCGGCATAGGTCGAGGGGTCGGGAACCGTGGGGCCCGAGGCGATCACCGCCGGGGCATCGCCCGGCACGTCCGAGATCGCCAGGGTCACGACCGTGGCGCCGTTGGCGGCAGCGGCGAGCCGCCCGCCCTTGATCTGCGACAGATGCTTGCGCACCGCATTGATTTCGTCGATCGCGGCACCGCAGGCGAGCAACTGGCGGTTCACTTCCTGCATCTCGGCCAGGGTGATGTCGTCGGTCGGCAGGGTCAGCAGGGCCGAGCCGCCGCCCGAGACCAGGAACAGGAAGAGGTCGCCGGGGTTGAGCCGCCCTACCTCCTTGAGCAGGCGGCGGGCCGCGGCCATGCCGCTTTCATCGGGCACCGGATGACCGGCCTCGACGATCTCGATCTGCTTGCAGGGCAAGGCATAGCCATAGGGCACGACGACGAGGCCGGTGAGCTTGACGTCGGGCCAGGCCGCCTCCAGCGCCTGGGCCATGCGGGCCGAGCATTTGCCGGCGCCGCCGACGAAGACGCGGGCGCCGGGCGCCGGGGGTTGCGGCAGGAAATTGCGCAGCCGCGCCGTCGGGTCGGCGGCGGTCACGGCGGCATCGAACATGGCGCGCAGAAGCTCGCGGGGTTGCAGCCGGGTCATGTCGGTCATCCTCCGTTGGCGCGTCGTCGCCGCACTCTAGTATCTTGGACGTCAGTTTAGGAAGCATCTCGCCGCGACCCTGCGCCGCAGTTGCGGCAACCGGCCGAATGGCTCACTAAAGGGTGAGCCACTCTTTTCCGTGATTCGAGGAGCCAGCATGCGTCGCGTTCTTCCCCTGATTTCCGCCGCCGCCCTGACCCTGGTCGCCAGCCAGGCGCTGGCTGCCGGTGACGTCGCCGAGGGTCAGAAGGTGTTCGGCAAATGCAAGATCTGCCACACCGTCGACAAGGGCGGCAAGAACCTCGTCGGCCCCAACCTCTACGGCATCATCGGCCGCAAGGCGGCGACGATGCCCGGCTTCGCCTATTCGAAGTCGCTGGTCGACATGAACGTAACCTGGGACGAAGCCAATCTCGCCCAGTATCTGACCGATCCGCGCAAGTTCAATCCCGGCACCAAGATGGCCTTCGTCGGGCTGAAGAAGCAGTCCGAACTCGACGACGTCATCGCCTATCTGAAGGACGCCGGCACCAAGTAGGGTTCAGCGGAACTCGATCAGCTGCATCATGCCGAGGTCTTCGTGGCCGATGTTGTGGCAGTGCAGCACCGACTTGCCGGCGTAATGCAGGAACCGGCTGCGTATGGTGATCGCGGTCAGCGGCGGCAGCGTCACCGAATCGGCCCAGTAGGGGGCGGCCAGGCGCTGGCCGCCCACCGCGACGACCTGGAACGGATTGACGTGGATATGGAACGGATGCGGCTCGGCCGAGGCATTGGTCAGCGTCCATTCCTCGACCGATCCCAGTGAAATGAGCTGGTCGACCCGGCCGGGATCGAACTGCCGGCCGTTGATCAGCGGCCTGAACTGGAGGTAGGCGGTCGGGTCAGGCACGATCTGGTCGAAGACCAGCGTGCGGCGCCCGGTAATCTCGCCGTCGGTGATCGTGCGCTGCAGCGGCGATTGCGGCAGGTCGCCCTGCGGCAGCCCCATCGACACGGGCGCCTCGCTGGTCACCAGCACCATCGCCAGCACGGCCGCCGGCCGCGGCGGGAAGGAACCATCGGGCGATGCATCGGTCTTCAGGAAATAAAGCCCAGGGGCGCCGCCGCGCACCAGTACCGAGGCGCGGCCGCCATTGGTGACCTCGACGCCCGAGCGGGTTTCCAGCCTGGGCAGGGTAAGGCCGTCGATGGCATAGCGATGGAGGCTGTGCCCCTCCAGGAACAGCCGCAGGATGCGGCCCGACAGCGCATTGACGAAATGCCAGCGCTGCACCTCGCCGGGGCGCAGCACCAGGATCGGCTGCAGGTAGCCGTTCAGCGTGATCACGTTCTCGTCGGGCGGGGCGTTCGACGGGAAGTCTTCGACCAGGCCCTGGTCGTTGCCGCCGACGCACTGGCACATGAAGATGTGCTCTTTCGCCGCCGCGATCTCGGGCACCCGGTCGATCTCGCCCTCGACGATCAGCGCGCCGCTCATGCCGCTCGCCATCTGGATCGCCGTCGCGCCGTGCTTGTGCGGGTGATACCAGTGGATGCCGGGCGGATGGTCCGCCGGAATGTCATAGGCGTAGTCGATCCGGCTACCGGGATTGGCCTCGATCAGCACGTTGTCGCTGAACCCAGACGGGCTGACATGCATGCCGTGCAGATGCAGGTTGGTCGAATTGAACTGGTGCGGCACGTTGACGTTGGCCGGCATCTGCGGATCGGGATTGGGCGGCAGGTTGTTGGTCAGCGCCACGTCGAGCCGGTCGCCGGGCCGCACGCGCCAGGTGGTGCCGCCGAGCTTGCCGTTCCAGGTCCGGACATAACGCCGGCTGCCCGGCCGCCCGTCGGGCCGGATCGGATAGAGGAATTCGCCATAGGTCGCGTTCAGCGCCACCGAGAGCCTGCCATTGGTCGAGCGGACCGACGGCAGGTCGAGCACCTGCGCCTCGGCCATCGCCCGCAGGGCCTGTTCGACACGGGCGCCGACCGCCTGGCCGCGCGCGAAACCCGGCACCATGGCACTGACGCCGCCAAGCCCCAGGGCCAGCGCGGCGCGGCGCGACAGAACAGGCGATGTCATGTGATCTTCCCCCCGGAAGCCCCCGAACTGCCGCCGAGAGTGCAGGCAGGATCGGCGGCGGTCAACCGCCCTGCTGGGACGGGCCGCGCGCGCCGGCCCCTTCGACCGTCACGGAGACCGTGCGGCTGCCGGCTTTCTCGAAAGTGAGCGTCAGCGGAAAGGTCGCGCCCTGCTTCAACTGTTCGGTCAGGCCGAACAGCATGATGTGCAGGCCCGACGGGCCGAACACCACGGTGGCCCCGGGCGGCAGTTCGACGGCCGCGACCTGGCGCATCTTCATCACGCCGTCCTCGTTGAGATGGGTATGCAGCTCGGCCCGCGCCGCCACCGGGCTCCAGGCCGCCAGCAGCCGGTCGACCGCCGGCCCGCCATTGACCAGCCGGACATAGGCGGCGCCGTTCTTCGCACTCGCGGCCGTGGCCCGCGCCCAGGGCTGCTCGACCTTCAGCGCATCCTGGGCCCAGGCGGGCGCCGCGACCAGGAAACCAAGGCTGAGCGCAAGCAGAAAGCGGCGGGTCGGCATGGCGGATACTCCCTCGGAAACGCCGCGCCATCATGGCGGCTTGCAGCCGTGACGCAAGGCTATACCCTGTCGCCGTCACATCCGGGGGGATTCGACTCGTGAACAAGACCGTCATGGCCGCGCTGGCCTGCCTGCTGTTCTGTGCCGCGTTGCCGGCCGCCGCGATGGACGGCATCAGGCCCTATGTCCGAGGCGATCTCGGCCTCTCGGTCAGCCGCTCGTCCGGCGGCAACCCGGCAACGGGCTCCGGTTTCGGCACCGATTACGGCCACGCCGGCAGCTTCGGCCTGGGCGGCGGCGTCGCCCTGACCAGCCTGCCGCTGCGCGTCGACGCGACCCTCGCCTACCGCACCGGCTACGAGATCAACTCGACCTCGCAGATCCCCTCCTCGGCCGGGCCGCTGGCCCTGACCGGCCGCGGCAGCCTCAGCCAATGGCTGGCGCTGGCCAACGTCTATGTCGACATCCCCGTCTCGCTGGGCGGCATCCAGCCCTTCGTCGGCGCCTCGGCCGGCTATGCCTGGAACCAGCTCGGCAGTTTCACCACCGACATCGGCGGCCTCGGCATCACCGAGACGCCCAAGACCACGGGCAATTTCGCCTGGGGCCTGACCGCCGGCCTCTCGCTGCCGATCACCCCGCATTTCCGCATCGACGCCGCCTATCGCTATCTCGACGCCGGCGACGTCAAGACCTCAGGCCGCACCGCGTTCGGCGCGGTGACGCCGATCAAGGGGAAGCTCGAGGCCGACGAATTCGGCCTGAGCTTCCGCTACAGCTTCTGACGGCTCAGGCGGCCTGCAGCCGGGCCTGCTGCACCGCCTGCCAGCGCCCGACCTCGTCCGCCGTCATCTCCGGTCCGGTGATCGCGCCGAAGGCCGCCGCCGCCGCGGCCACGCGGGCCGGTGCATCGGCCAGCGCATCGGGACCGGACAGGCGGAAGGACACCGGCGACAGCGGCCCGAACAGCAGGGCGCGCTGCAGCGCCGGCCATTGCGCCAGGACCGGCTCGACCCCGGCGCGCCGGGCGAACAGCACCGCCATGTCGTGCATCGTCACGGGCTGGTCGCCCCCGCGGCGCACGCCGCCGCGCTCGGGCAGCGCGGCCTTGCCCGCCCAGCCATAGGCAATCCAGCGCGCCTGCAGTTCCAGCACCGGCAGTTGCGGGCCGATCTGGTCGTAGAGGCCGATGAAGGCGAGGCCGTCGAGATCGGGATGGAAGGTATGGTCGGCCAGGTCGATGCAGCCGCCGTCGAGGCCGAGCACCTCGGCGACCGGCCGGTCGAGGAACGGCAGCGACAGGCGATAGCCGGTGGCCAGCACGATGGCATCGACCGCCTCGACCTGGCCGCCGGCGAAGGCGACGCGGCGGCCGTCGATCGCCGCGATCCACGGCCGCGGGCGGATGCGGCCCTCGGCCACCAGGGCCAGGTAATACTGGGATTGCGTCAGCCCGGCGGCGAACAGATCGTCATGCGGTCGCGGCGCGCCGGCCTGTTCGGGGCTGCCGCTCGTCTTCAGCACGAAATCCTTCATGCCGGCGGCGAGCGCTGCCGGCGGCAGGGCCTCGCCGGCCAGCGCCGCCCAGCGCGTGAAGGCCAGGTGATCGGCCGGCACGCCGGCCAGCAGCTTCTGCAGGACGTAGCGCTGCCGCCGGCTGGCGAGCGTCACGCCGTCGGCCCCGCCCATCGCCAGGTCGGAGGCGATCTCCAGCGCGCTGATCGAGCAGCCGGCCACCAGCACCTTTTGGCCGCGATAGGCCTGCGCGCCGCGGTAGTCGAAGGAATGGATGGCGCCGCCGGCCCCCGCAAAGCTCTCCAGGCCGGCGATGTCGGGACGAACCGGCGTATTCTGCCGGCCGGTGGCGACGACCACGCGGGCGAAGGTCTCGGTCACCGGCATCTCGCCGCCGCGTCGCACGGTGAGCGCCCAGCCGCCGCCCTCGGCCCGCGCCAGGCGGTCGACCCGCGTCGAGGTTCGCACGGCATCGGCAATCGCCGTTGCCGCGGCATAGCGCTGGAGATAGGCGTGCATCTCGGCTTCGGTCGGATAGACCGCCGTACCCGGCGCATGGTCGAGGTCGGAGAAGGCGGTGAGGATGCGGCTGGTATTGGTGCGCATGCCGGGCCAGACGCCGCTCAAGGCCGAGGCCGCATGCCACTGGCCGCCGAGGCGGTCAGCGGCCTCGAACAGGACAGGCGTGAATCCCTGGCGGCGCAGCCAGGCGGCGGCGGCCAGGCCGCCCGGGCCGGCACCGATGATCGCCACGTAATGGTCGGGATGGATGGTCATGGTCGTTCTCCGTCGGTCGATGACGGCCATGGAAATATGGCAGGGGCCTTGCGCCCGCCTCCTAAAACCTTCCTAACTGCGGGGCGGCATTCCTAAATGGATCCTAAGGGCATGGTGATCGACGACGAGCTGGCCGGTTTCGTGGAAAGCCATGTCATGATCATCGTCGGCACGGCGGGGCCCGAGATCGGCCGCGCCGTCGGCGCCCGGGCCGATCGCGCCGCCGGCCGTCTCGCCCTGCTGGTCTCCGCCTGGCAGTGGCCCGAGGCGATCGCCGGCCTCGTGCCCGGCGGCCGCGTCGCCATCACCTTCGCCCGCCCCGCCGACTACGTCTCGCTGCAGCTCAAGGGCATGGTCGAGGATGTGCGGGCCGCCGCTGACGGCGACCGGGCCCGCGCCGCCGGCTACATCGCCGGCATCACCGAAACGCTGACCGGCCTCGGCCTCGATCCCCGGATCGTCGAACCCTGGCAGAGCGACCGCGACCTCGTGCGGCTGGACATCCGGCCCGAGGCCGTGTTCGTGCAGACGCCGGGGCCGCAGGCCGGGCGGCTGCGGCCATGACACTCGACGACCTCGGCGCCTGCTTCGAGGGGGTGATCCCCTCGATCATCGCGACCACGGCCGCCGACGGCACGCCCAATATTTCCTACCTGTCGCATGTCGCCCGGATCGACGACCGCCATGTCGCCCTGTCGAACCAGTTCTTCTCCAAGACCGCGGCCAACCTGCGGGCCAATCCCCGGGCCGCCCTGCTGGTCGTCGACGCGCTGACCGGGCTGCAATACCGCCTCGACGTCATCTACCTGCATGCGGTGACGGAAGGCGCCTTGTTCGAGCGCATGGCGGCCGACCTCAGGGCGACCAGCGCGCAGGTCGGCATGGCCGCGGTGATGCGGCTGCGCGGCGTCGACATCTATCGGGTCGAGGCGATCCGCCCGGCGCGCTCGGGCGTCGCCCGCGAACCCGGACCGCCCATGGCCGACCGCCTGCCGGCGCTGGCCGACATCGCCGGAACGATCGCGGCGGCGGCGAGCTTGAGCGGGCTGCTGGATGGCACGCTCGCCGCCCTCGAACGCGGTTTCGGCTTCCGGCATCGGATGATCCTGCTGGCCCAGGGCGAACGGCTCGTCACCATCGCCTCGGCCGGCTATCCCCGCAGCGGCATCGGCGCGGAAGTAACCCTCGGCGAAGGGCTGATCGGCATGGCCGGGCTGGAGCGGCGGGCGCTGAGAATCAGCGACATGAGCCGGGCCCGGCGCTTCGCCGGTGCCATCGCCGCCACCAGCGCCGAGGAAAACCTGAGCCGCGAGATCGCCCTGCCCGGCCTCGCCGAGGCGATGAGCCAACTGGCCGTGCCGATCATGGCCCAGGGCCGCCTGCGCGGCATCCTGATGCTGGAAAGCAGCGCGCGCCTTGCCTTCACCCCGGCCGACGAGACGGCGATGACGATCGTCGCCGGCCATCTCGGCACCGCGCTGGCATTGATCGACAGCGACATGGCCGAGCCGGCCGAGGGGCCCCCGCTACCGGCCGAGACTCCCGGGCCCCCTTTCCGGATTACCCATCACGTCTTCGACGACAGCGTCTTCATCGGCGGAGAATACATCGTCAAGGGCGTCGCGGGTCGACTGCTGATCAGTTTCCTGCGCGCCTATCTGGCCGACGGCCGCAGGCAATTCAGCAACCGCGAGATCCGCGTCGACGCCTCGCTACGCCTGCCCGACTTCAAGGATAACCTGGAAACCCGCCTGTTGCTGCTGCAACGCCGCCTCGATGAAAAGGCAGCCCCGGTACGCATCACCCGGCCGGAGCGCGGTCGTGTCCTCCTGACGCTTTCCGGCACCCCGGTCCTGACATCCCAAGGCATCTAGCCATATCGATCAGGACGCTTGTGCCAGATAGAAATATCCATTAGTTGTATTTATCATTTTCTATGCGGATATGATGACATGGCTCCCCCCGGCAAATTCGTGACGACGGAGGGCTTGCGCCTCCGGCAGGCCCCCGACGGTCCCATTATCCGCGACCTGACGATCGGCGATGCCGTGGATGACCTCGGTCCAGCCCTCAAACCCGGCTGGCGGCAAGTCCAGGCGGGTGCAGACCAGGGGGTAGTGGCAGAAAAATATCTTCGCGATCCGGGTCGACCGGAAGTCGAGAACCTGCTCAAGGCGGCGATCGAAGAATGGATGCGCTTCGACAAGGGCAACGGCCACGAAAAGTCGGCGCCATACTACCGCTACGTCGGGGAAATGTGGGCCGCGATCAATCAGCCCTACGACGGGAGAAGCAAGTATCCGAGCGGCGAGGATGTTCCCTGGTCAGCGGCTTTCATTTCGTGGATCGTCCGGAAGGGCGGCCCCGCGTATGCGAACTTCAAGTTCGACGCGAGCCATTCGGTCTTCGTGAACAATGCCATCAAGGCACGGATGACAAACCGCCTGGACAAGCCATTCTGGGGCTACCGCATCACGGAAAAACAGCCGGAGCTTGGCGACATCATCCAGCGCAACCGTTCCGGCGGAACATTTACCTATGCTTATGCCGAAAATAATTCCCAATACATAAGCCATTCGGACATCGTGGTCGAAGCCAGGCCCGACATGGTGCGCGTCGTCGGCGGGAATGTCGGCAACACCGTGTCGCTTGGCGGCCCGTCCCAGGAATACGAGCTCGATGCCAACGGCTTCATCAGGCCGAACCAGGGGGTCATCGCCTTGCTGAAGAATCGCGCCGGCTTGCCCGGCTAGATCAAACCACGTCAAATCGGAATCGATTTGACGTGGATAATTTGATCTATCTCAAAAACTTAGAGCATCTTATCCGCGTCCAAGAGGACGCGGGATGCTCTAGGTTGTCAGAGGGCGAGGCGCATCTGCGGTGACTCCGCCTCGGGCTCGGTATTGAGCGAGGCAAGCGTGACGCCCAGAAGCCGCACGCCCTTCTCCATCGGAAACAATGCCTGCAGCAGGCCGGCGACGATGCGCTCGATCTCGTCGCGCGCGGCGATCATCGCCGGCATCGTGCGGCTGCGGGTGATGGTTTCGAAATCGGCATAGCGCAGCTTGAGCGTCACGGTGCGGCCGCGCACGCCCGATTTCTCGCAATAGCGCCAGACCTTGTCGGTCAGCAGGCGCAGTTCGGCCATCATTGCCTCGAACGTCGTCAGGTCGATCGTGAAGGTATCCTCCGCCCCGATCGACTTGCGGATGCGGTCGGGCCGTACCGCGCGGTTGTCGATGCCGCGGGCGACGCCGTAGAAATACGGCCCCGACTTGCCGAAATGCCGCTGCAGGAAATCGAGCGGCCGGTCACGCAGGTCGCGTCCGGTATGGATGCCGAGCGCCTTCATCCGCGCCGCGGTGGCGGGCCCGACGCCGTGGAACTTCTCGATCGCCAGCGCCTCGACGAAGGCGGCGCCATCGCGCGGCGTGATGACGAACAGCCCGTCGGGCTTGCGGTGGTCGGAGGCGAGCTTGGCCAGGAACTTGTTGTAGGAGACACCGGCCGACGCGGTCAGCCCGGTCTCGTCCTTGATCCGCGCCCGGATCGCCTCGGCCACCTGGGTCGCCGAGGGGATGCCCTTCAGGTTCTCGGTGACGTCGAGATAGGCTTCGTCGAGCGACAGCGGTTCGATGACCGGCGTGAACTCGGCGAAGATCTCGTGGATCTGGCCGGAGACCGCGCGATAGACGTCGAAGCGCGGCGGCACGAAAATGAGATGCGGGCAGCGCCGCCGCGCTGACACCGAGGGCATGGCCGAACGCACGCCGAACTTGCGCGCCTCATAGCTTGCCGCCGCCACGACGCCGCGCTCGCGCGAGCCGCCGACCGCCAGCGGCTTGCCGCGCAGTTCAGGATTGTCGCGCTGTTCGACCGAGGCGTAGAAGGCATCCATGTCGATATGGATGACCTTGCGCTGAACGCCCTCGCCATCGGGCATGGCGGCATCGTCCCCGTGATTCTGCTGCCGGCATTTTCGCCCCGGCGACAGAACCAAGCAAGAACATTAAACCACGTTCTTCTCGATGATCAGCCGGCCGGCGGCGAAGCGCTCATAGGCGAACCGCGTCAGGTCGAGGCTGCGATAGGCGCCGTGACTGATCAGTTCCGCCACGCCGCGGCCGACCGCCGGGCTCTGCTGCAGGCCGTGGCCCGAAAAGCCGTTGGCGAAGACGAAGTTGCCAACCTCGGGGTGGCGGCCGACGATGCCGTTATGGTCGATCGGGTTGTAGTCGTAGAACCCGGCCCAGGCCGATTGCAGCTTGATCGCCTCGAAGGCCGGCACGCGGTTGGCCAGCACCGGCCAGATCACCTCCTCGAACGGGCGATAATCGACCTCGAGGTCGTCGGACGGCCCGTCCTCGTCGGCCGGCGGCGACATGCCGCAGATGAACCCCTTCCCCTCCGGCCGGAAATAGATGCCGGTCGGGTCGATCAGCAGGGGCGACAGCGGCTCGATCGGTTCGCGGCAGTTCAGCATGTAGACGAATCGCTTGCGCGGCTCGACCGAGAGCGCGATGTCGGCCATCGCGGCAAGCCGGCCCGCCCAGGCGCCGGCGGCATTGACCAGCGTGCCGCAACTGATGCGGTCGCCGCCGGCCAGCCGCGCGGCGGCGATGCGGTTGCCGTCGCGCTCGAGCCCCACGACGTCGTCGGTCAGGTAGGTGACGCCGTTGGCCCGGGCCCGGCGGCGGAAACCCTGCAGCAGGCCGTGGGGATCGAACCAGCCCTCCATCGACAGGCCGAGGCAGCCGAGCGCCAGGTCGTCGACATTGAGCCAGGGAAAGCGGGCTTTCAGCCCGGCGGGATCGAGCAGCACGTTGTCGGCGCCCATCTGCCGCTGCAGCGCGTGGTTCTCGCGCAGCACCGGTACGCCGCCCTCGGTCGCCAGGAACAGATAGCCGCCTCCGACGAAGCCGATCTCGCAGGGGTGGCCGTCGACCGACAGGGCTTCATGCGAGCGGCGCAGGAATTCGGCGCCGTAGAGGCCGATGGCGATATTCTCGGCCGTCGAGAATTGCTGGCGGATCGAGGCGGCCGACAAGGTGGTCGAAGCGATGCGGTAGGTCGGGTCGCGCTCGACGACGGCGACGGTGCCGGAGAAACCGGGTTCGATCGACAGGAAATACGCAACCGCCGACCCGATGATGCCGCCGCCGGCGATGACGACGTCGAAGCTTTGATCCGCCATGACTGCCCCGAAAAAGAAGAAGGCCCGCGCCTCGCGGCCCGGGCCTTCCTGTGCTAGCCCGAAGCGATTACTTCGGCAAGTCGCCCTTCACGCCCTCGACGAAGTAGTTCATCGTCAGGATCTGCTGGTCGTTCAGATGCTGGCCGGCCGGGATCACTTCCTTGCCGTCGCGGTTCTTGAACGGGCCGTCGAACGAGGTGATCTTGTGGGCGATCAGGTCGTTCTTGAGCTGGTCGGCCATCGCGGCGACGTCCTTGGGCATGCCCGGGTTGTAGGGCGACAGCACCACCATCCCCGAATCAAGCCCGCCCCAGGTGTCCTCGGACTTCCAGGTGCCGTCCAGCACGGCCTTGGCGCGGTTGATGTAGTAGCCGTCCCAATCGTCGGTGATCGAGGTCAGGTGGGCCTTCGGGCCGAACTTGGCCATGTCGGAGGACTGGCCGAAGGCATAGATGCCCGCCGCCTCGGCGGCCTGGACCGGCGCCGGCGAATCGGTGTGCTGGCTCAGGACGTCGGCGCCCTGGGCGATCAGCGCCTTGGCCGCCTCGGCTTCCTTGCCTGGGTCGTACCAGGAATTCACCCACACCACGCTGACCTCGGCATCCGGGCGGACCTTCTTCAGCGCGAGCGTGAAGGCGTTGATGCCCGAGACCACTTCCGGGATCGGGAAGGAGGCGATGTAGCCGATCTTGCCCGACTTGGTCATCTTGCCGGCGATGGCGCCGATGACGGTGCGGCCCTCATGGAAGCGCGCCGAATAGGTCGCGACGTTGTTGGCGCGCTTGTAGCCGGTCGCGTGCTCGAACTTCACCTTGGGGAAACGCTGGGCGACCTTGATCGTCGGGTTCATGAACCCGAACGAGGTGGTGAAGATCAGGCCGTGGCCCGACTGCGCCAGCTGGGCGATGACGCGCTCGGCGTCGGCGCCTTCCGGCACGTTCTCGACGAAGGTGGTCTCGACCTTGTCGCCCAGCGCCTTCTGCAGGGCGAGACGGCCGACATCGTGCTGGTAGCTGTAGCCGAGATCGCCGACCGGGCCGACATAGACGTAGCCGACCTTGAGCTTGTCGGCGGCGCCGGCCGGCGCGGCCCCCGCCCAAAAAGCGGCGGCAACCGCGAGCGCCGCAGCCTTGATCGTGGTTTTGAACATCCCGCTCTCCTCTTGATTAACTGTGAAGCCCCTGGCCCGGACGCCCCCCGGCGCCCGGCTACTCAGTGATCCGGGTGATAGGATTTGCCCAGACAGGCCGGGGTATTCAAGCGAATCCTCGTCGCATCCCGGCTGATCAGCGTCAAAACCACGATCGTCGCGATATAGGGCAGCATCGACAGGAACTGCGAGGGCACGGAAAAGCCGAGACCCTGCAGGAACAGCTGGCCGAAGGCGAGCCCGCCGAACAGATAAGCGCCGGCCAAGGTCCGCAGCGGTTTCCAGGTGGCGAACACCACCAGCGCCAGCGCGATCCAGCCGCGGCCCGCCACCATGCTCTCGGCCCACATCGGCGTCACCGCGAGGCTCAGATAGGCCCCGCCCAGGCCGCAGCAGGCGCCACCGAACAGCGTCGCCAGATAGCGGATGCCGATCACCGGATAGCCGATCGCATGGGCCGAGTCGTGGCTTTCGCCGACCGCGCGCAGCACGAGGCCGGCCCGGCTGCGCTCCAGGAACCACCAGATGCCGACGACCAGCGCGATGGACAGATAGACCAGCAGGTCCTGCCCAAAAAACAGGCGGCCGACAACAGGGATATCGGTAAGCCCGGGCACGTAGAGCTGCGGCAGGCGCGGCAGCGGCACCCCGATGAACGGCCGGCCGACCAGCGCCGACAGCCCGACCCCCATGATCGTCAGCGCCAGGCCGGTCGCCACCTGGTTGGCCAGCAAGGTCAGGGCCAGCACGGCAAAGACCAGCGCCATCGCCATGCCGGCGAAGGCGGCGGCGATGATGCCGACGATCCAGGATCCGGTCAGCATCGCGGCGGCGAAACCGGACACCGCGCCGACCAGCATCATGCCCTCGACGCCGAGGTTCGGCACCCCGGCCTTCTCGGTGACCAGTTCGCCCAGGGCTGCGAGCAGCAGCGGCGTGGCGGCCGCCACCACCGACATCATCACGGCGGCGATCACATCGGCACTCATCACGCGGCCCTCCGCACGGCATGGCCCAGCCGGATCCGGTAGCGGATCAGCACGTCGCAGGCCAGGAGGAAGAACAGCAGCATGCCCTGGAACACGCCGGCGACCGCCACCGGCAGGCGCAACAGGATCTGGGCCGATTCACCGCCGAGATAGGACAAGGCGATGACGAGGCTGCCGAGCAGGATGCCGACCGGATGCAGCCGGCCGAGGAAGGCGACGATGATCGCGGTGAAGCCGTAGTTCTGCGGGATCGCCGGGGTCAGCTGGCCGACCGGCCCGGCGACCTCGAACACCCCGGCCAGCCCCGCCAGCGCGCCGGAGAGCAACAGCGAGGCCCAGATCATCCGCTTCTGGTCGAAGCCGGCATAGGCCGCGGCCAGCGGCGCCTGGCCGATCACCCGCACCTGGAAGCCGAACAGCCCGCGGGTCAGCACCGCCCAGGCCAGGCCCAGGATCGCCAGCGCCACCAGCGTGCCGAGGTTCAGCCGCGTGCCTTCGATCAGGATCGGCAGCAGGCCGCCTTCGGCAAACATTTCCGACTGCGGGAAGTTGAAGCCCGCCGGATCCTTCCACGGCCCGTGCACCAGATATTGCAGCAGCAGCACGGCGACATAGGTCAGCATCAGGCTGACCAGGATCTCGTTGGCGTTGAAGCGGGTGCGCAGGAAGGCCGGGATCGCCGCCCAGGCCATGCCGCCGAGGATGCCGGCGAACGTCATCAGCGGCAGCAGCCACCAGCCGCCGCCATCGCCCTGCAGCGCGAGGCATAAGCCCCCGCCGGCCAGCGCGCCGATGACGAACTGCCCCTCGGCCCCGATATTCCAGACATTGGCGCGGAAGCCGATCGACAGCCCGACCGAACACAGCATCAGCGGCGTGGCCTTCAAGGCCAGTTCGGCCAGCCCCTCGACCGACGAGATCGGGTCGATGAAGTAGACCTTCAGCGACTGCGCCGGCGCATAGCCGAGGATCGCGAACAGCGCCGCCCCCGCACACAGGGTGATGGCGATGGCCAGCAGCGGCGCGCAATAACGCCAGGCGGCGGAAGCCTGCGGCCGCGGTTCGAGCCTGAGGTCAAGCAGCATCGGCATCCTCCGCGGCTTCGAACATGCCGCCCATCAGGAGGCCGATCTGCTCGACATTGGTATCGGCAATGCGCCGGGGAGCCGACAGCCGGCCGTGGTAGAGCACCGCCAGGCGGTCGCACAGCAGGAACAATTCGTCGAGATCCTGGCTGATCACCAATACCGCCGCGCCACGCTCGGCCAGGCCGATCAGTTCCCGATGGATCGCGGCGGCGGCCCCGGCATCGACGCCCCAGGTCGGCTGGGCGACGACCAGCAGGCGGGGTTCGGCCGAAATCTCGCGGCCGACGATGAATTTCTGCAGGTTGCCGCCCGACAGGCTGCCGGCCTCGTCGGCCGGGCCGCGCGCCTTGACGCCCAGGCGCTTTATGATGGCGGCGGCGAGCGCCGTGGCCTTGGCCCCCTCGACCCAGCCGCCACGGACGAGGCCGCGGGTCTTCCAGCCGGTCAGCACGGTATTGTCGGCCAGGCTCAGGGCCGGCACCGCGCCGCGGCCCAGCCGCTCCTCCGGCACCAGCGCCAGGCCCAGCGCCCGGCGTTCGGCCGGGCCGAGGCCGCCGGCCGGCTTGCCGTCGATCTTCAAGCTGGCGGGCGCGACACGCACCTCGCCCGACAGCGCCAGGAGCAATTCGGCCTGGCCGGAACCGGCGACGCCGGCGATGCCGAAGATTTCGCCGGCCCGCACGGCGAAGCGGGCCTCGCGGATCTCGGTGGCGAAAGGCGCGCCGGTCGCGGTCGACAGGCCGTCGACCTCGAGGCGGACGGGCCCGGTAGCCTCGACCGGCTCGCGATGCGGCTGGCTCAATTCCTGGCCGATCATCAGCTCGGCCATCGACCGCGGGCTTTCCTGCGCCGGGTTGCAGGCGCCGACGACGCGGCCGCCGCGCAGGATGGTGGCGCGGTCGCACAGCGCCTGGATCTCGGCCAGCTTGTGGCTGATATAGAGGATCGAACAGCCCTCGGCCTTCAGCTGGCGCAGGGTAGCGAACAGCCGGTCGGCTTCCTGCGGCGTCAGGACGGAAGTCGGCTCGTCCATGATCAGCAGGCGCGGCTCGCGCATCAGGCAGCGCGCGATCTCGACCCGCTGGCGCTCGCCCACCGACAGGTCATGGACATGGCGGCGCGGGTCGAGCGACAGGCCGTAGCGGTCGCCGACCGCGACGATCCGGCGCGACAGATCCTCCATCGAGCCGGCATCGCGCAGCACCAGCGCGACGTTCTCGGCGACCGTCAGGCTTTCGAACAGCGAGAAATGCTGGAACACCATGCCGATGCCCAGGCGCCGCGCGTGGGCCGGGCTGGCGATCGCGGTCTCCTGCCCCTCCCAGAACATGCGGCCGGCATCGGGGGCCAGCACGCCGTAGATCATCTTGACCAGGGTCGACTTGCCGGCGCCGTTCTGGCCGAGCAGCGCGTGAATCTCGCCAGGCGCGACGGTCAGATCGACGCGGTCGTTGGCGAGGGTGCCCGGAAATTCCTTGGTAATGCCCTCGAGCCTCAGCCGGTCCATCCGTCAGGATCCGCGATAGGTGGAGAAGGCATAGGGACTGACCAGCAGCGGTACGTGATAATGGCCGCCCGCATCGGCAATGCCGAAACGGATCGGCACGATATCGAGGAAACGCGGCTCGGGCATCGCCACCCCTGCCTTGGCGAAATAGTCGCCGACATGGAAGCGCAACTCGAACGTACCCGTGGGGATGGTATCACCCGACAGGAGCGGCTGATCGGTGCGGCCGTCGGCGTTGGTGGTGGCCGAGGCCACCAGCCGGTCACCCTGGTACAGCTCAATCGCCAGCCCGGCGGCAGGCCGGCCGTGGGCGGTATCGAGCACATGGGTCGAAAGGCGCGCCATGAACCCTCCTGAAATCCTAGATCAAACCACGTTAAATCGGAATCGATTTAACGTGGATAATTTGATCTAGCTCAAAGACTTAGAGCATCTTATCCGCGTCCAAGAGGACGCGGGATGCTCTAGCGACTCGTCAGCCGCGAAAGATGCCATCGAGACGGAAACGGGCGATCTTGGCAACCTCGGCCAGCGCCGCGGCGAATTCGGCCGGCCGATCATGGGCCAGGCGCCGCTGGAAGGCATCGAGGATCGTGGCCTTGGTGTTCTCGCGCACGGCGATGATGAAGGGAAACCCGAACTTCGTCGTGTAGGCCTGGTTCAGCCCCGAGAACTGCTCGTATTCCTCATCGGTGAGGCGGTCGAGGCCGGCCGAGGCCTGTTCAGCCGTCGACGACGCCGTCAAACCACCGCCGCGGGCCAGCTTGCCGGCCAGGTCGGGATGGGCCTGCAGCAAGGCGAGGCGCCTTTCTTCCGGCGCCGCGCCGACCACCGCGAACATTGCCCGATGCAGGTCGTCGACATTGGCGAAAGGGCGTTTCTCCCAGGCGCCCTCGGCCACCCAGGGCGAATGCTCGAAGATGCCGCCCAGCAGCGCGACGAAGCCGTCGCGGTCGAGCGCGTTGGTCTCGGGGATCGTCGCCATCACTGCACCTTCGCGCCGGCCGCGATCCAGGCGCCGACCAGGTCGCGTTCGGCATCGGTCATTTCGGTCAGGTTGCCAGCCGGCATGATCTGGTTGATCACCGCGACGTCGAGGATGCGCGGCGACCAGCGCCTGATCTGCTCGGGCGTCTGCAGCATCACCCCGGCCGGCGGCGCGGCGAAGCCCGCGATCGTCGGCCTGGCCGCGTGGCAGCCCTGGCAGCGTTCGGCGAAGATCGGCTGGATATGCTGGAAGGCTAGCTGTTCGGCCGTATAGGGCTTCAGCGGCACGTAGGTCTGGCTGCGCGGCGCGATGACGGCGGCAAGGCCGGCGATGATCACGGCGGCCGAGATCGGCAGGGCCCAGACCACCTGACCCTTGTGGCGCAGGTTGAAGAAATGGCGGATCAGGACCCCGGCCACGATCATCGCCGCCAGCACCGCCCAGCTATAGGCGTTGCCGTAGGTCATCGGATAATGGTTGGAGATCATGATGAACAGGACGGGCAGCGTCATGTAGTTGTTGTGGACGCTGCGCTGCTTGCCCCATTTGCCGAAGCGGGGATCGGGCGCCCGGCCGGCCCGGATCGCCTCGACCATCTTGCGCTGGCCGGGGATGATCACGAAGAAGACGTTGGCGACCATGATGGTGCCGAGCATGGCGCCGACATGGATATAGGCGCCGCGGCCGGAATAGAGCTTGGTCAGCAGGAAGGCGGTGATCACCACCAGCACGAAGCCGAGCACCAGGAAGTTCAGCCCGTCCTCGACCAGCTTGGTCTTGCACAGCGTGTCGTAGGCCAGCCAGCCGCCGATCAGCAGGGCGATCGAGGACAGGATCGCCACGGGGGCTGAGATGTCGAGCACCGACTTGTCGATCAGATAGGCTTCCGCGCCCCACCAGTAGACGATCGCCAGCATCGAGATGCCGGACATCCAGGTGAAATAGGCTTCCCACTTGAACCAGTGCAGTTCCTCAGGCAGCCGCTCAGGTCCCAGCAGGTACTTCTGGTTATGATAGAAGCCGCCGCCATGGACCGACCAGACCTCGCCGGATATGCGCGGGTTGGATTTGTCGGCCGGGGCTTTCAGATGGTTGTCGAGCCAGACGAAATAGAATGACGAGCCGATCCAGGCGATGCCGGTGATCAGGTGCAGCCAGCGCACCAGCAGATTGGCCCACTCGGCGATATAATCCATCACGTATCAGCCCCCCGACGCAACGATACTGTACACAATCACATGGATGCGGCAATATGAATTGAAGACAGAATTGTGTTCAGATTGTACGCAATCCTGTGCAAAGTTTGATCGCAATGCCTCGACGGAGAGCATCGGCAGATGACGCAGGCCTCGGATTTCTCTCAGCCCCGCTTTCTGCTCGGCCTCGAGCCGCGCACCCTCGATCTCGCCGATCCTACACGGACTGTCCTGGAATATCTGCGGCTCGACGAACGCCGGCGCGGCACCAAGGAAGGCTGCGCCGAGGGCGACTGCGGCGCCTGTACCGTGGCGCTGGGCGAATGCGGTGCCGACGGGGTCGTGCGTTATCGCGCCGTCAATGCCTGCATCCAGTTCGCCGCGACCC
Source organism: Pseudomonadota bacterium (assembly GCA_023433835.1). GTDB lineage: Bacteria > Pseudomonadota > Alphaproteobacteria > Ferrovibrionales > Ferrovibrionaceae > JAFKFH01. The sequence goes on from JAEYTW010000168.1 coordinate 19,691, forward strand.
TGGACGGCAAGCAGCTCGTCACCGTCGAGGATCTGGCCGAGGGCGAGCAGTTGCACCCGGTGCAGCAGGCGCTGGTCGACGCGCACGGCTCGCAATGCGGGTTCTGCACACCCGGCTTCGTGATGTCCATGTATGTCGGCCATGAGACCGACAAGGCCGCCGGCTGCACGCCCGACCGCCAGGCGATCAACGACCGGCTGGCCGGCAATCTCTGCCGCTGCACCGGCTATCGCCCGATCGTCGACGCCGCGCTGGCCGCGGCGGCCCAGCCCGCCCCGGCCCGGGC
>JAEYTW010000181.1 GCA_023433835.1 Pseudomonadota bacterium
CGGGGGTGGTCCCCCCCGGCGCCGGGGGGGCGGGGCGGGGCGGCCTCGATCCGCTTCAAGCTGGAGAACCTGCAGGTCACCGGTTCGTTCAAGGCGCGCGGCGCCGCCAACACCGTCGCCTCGCTGACCGAGGCTGAACGCGCCCGCGGCCTCGTGACCGCCTCGGGCGGCAATCACGGCCTTGGCGTGGCCTGCGCAGGGCAGAGCTTCGGGGCGCCGGTCACCATCTACCTGCCGACCTCGACGCCTGAGGCCAAGGTCAAGAAATTCGCCCGCTGGGGCGCCACGGTGAATGTCGTCGGCCAGGTGTGGGACGAAGCCAACGAGGCGGCGCTTGCCCATGCCGCGCGCGACGGGCTGACCTATGTCCATCCGTTCGCCGATCCCCGCGTCGTGGCCGGGCAGGGCACCATTGCGCTGGAAATGCTGGAAGACGCACCCGACCTCGAGCTGCTGGTCGTGGCGATCGGCGGCGGGGGGCTGATTTCCGGGGTGGCGCGCGCCGCGAGGCTGCTCAAGCCCTCGATCACTGTGATCGGGGTCGAGCCGGTCGGCGCCGCCACCCTGCATGACAGCCTGAAGGCCGGCGCGCTCGTCACCCTCGACCGCGTCGCCACGCGGGCCGGAAGCCTCGCGCCCCGGCGGTCGGAACAGCTCAACCTCGATATCATCCGGGAGAACGTCGCCCGCATCGTGCTGGTCGACGATGCGGCGATGGAGCGGGCGGCGGCGGCGGCCTGGACCGAATGCGGGCTGGGGCTGGAGATTGCCGCCGCGGCCAGCCTCGCCGCGCTGGCCGAGGGCCAGGTGCCCGAGGCCCGGGGCGCGCGCGTCGGGGTGGTGGTCTGCGGCGCCGGGACGGAAGGCGTGGCGTAAGCCACGGCCAAGCTCTAGAGTTGCGCTGACAGCGGGGGAAACACGGCCGCCAGGCAATGATACCGGCGCGGCCTTCAGGGAGAAGATTGAGATGACCGTCAACGGGATTCTGAACGAGCCGGCGCCGTTCTGGCAGAAATCCTATCCGGCCGGGGTCGACTGGCAGCATCCCCTGAAGCCGCGCAGCCTGATCCAGATGATGGACGAGGCCGTCGCGAAGTATGGCGACAAGCCGTTCCTGACCTTCATGGGCAAGACCTACAGCTATCGCGAGATCGGCGATTTGTCGACGCGCTTCGCCAAGGGGCTGAAAGGGCTCGGCATCGGCCCGGGCGTGCAAGTCGGCCTCTATCTGCCGAATTGCCCGTTCTATCCGATCGCCTTCTTCGGCATCATCAAGGCGGGCGCGCGCGTGGTGAACTACAGCCCGCTCGACGCCGCGCGCGAACTGACGCTCAAGATCGGCGACAGCGAAACCGACTATCTCGTCACCCTCTCGCTCAACGCGCTCTATCCGAACGTCGCCAAGCAACTCGGCCAGACCCGGCTGAAGAAGGTGATCGTCGCCGACCTGCAGGATGCGCTGCCCTTTCCGAAGAATTTCCTGTTCCCGCTGGTCAAGGGCAAGGAAATCGCCAAGGTGCCGCGCGACGACCGCCATGTCCGCTTCAAGGACCTGCTGGCCAATGACGGACAGTTCGCCGTGCACAAGGTCGGCGATCCCTCCGAGGAAGTCGCCGTGCTGCAATATACCGGCGGCACCACCGGCGTGCCCAAGGCAGCGATGCTGACCCATGCCAACCTGACCGTCACCGCGCAGATGTACGAGACCTGGACATCGGGCGCGAAGTCGCAGCTGGAGGCCGGCAATGAACGGCTGCTGCTGGTGCTGCCGCTGTTCCACATCTACGCATTGTCGGCCGCCTTCCTGCGCGCCCTCGATGCCGGCTGGCACATCATCCTGCATCCCCGTTTCGAGCTGAAGGCCGTGCTCGACGATCTCGTCAAGTACGAGGTCTCGGTATTCCCCGGCGTGCCGACGATGTATGCCGCCATCATCGCCGCGCCCAACATCTCGGAATACAAGCTGACCCACCTGAAGTTCTGCGCCTCGGGCGGCGCGCCGCTGCCGGTCGAGGTGCAGGACAAGTTCCAGGCGCTGACCGGCTGCAAGCTCCTGGAAGGCTGGGGCATGACCGAGACGTCGCCGGCCGGCACCTCCAATCCGCTGGACCCCGCCATGAAGGTGCGGCGCGGGTCCTGCGGCCTGCCGCTGCCCGGGCTGAAGATCGAGATCGTCGACGTCGACGATCCCCTGAAGCTGCTCGGGCCCAATGAACGGGGCGAGATCTGCATCCGCGGCCCGAACGTGATGAAGGGTTACTGGAAGAAGCCCGAGGCGACGGAGGAAGCCTTCCTCGGCGGCCGCTTCCATTCCGGCGACGTCGGCTATCAGGACGAGGACGGCTACATCTACATCGTCGATCGCAAGAAGGACATGATCCTGTCGGGCGGCTTCAACGTCTACCCGCGCAACATCGAGGAAGCGATCTACGAACATCCGGCCGTGGCCGAGGTGACCGTGATCGGCGTGCCCGACGATTACCGCGGCCAGTCGGCCAAGGCCTTCATCAAGCTCAAGGACGGCGTGGCGCCGTTCACCTTCGAGGAGCTGAAGGCTTTCCTGAAGGAAAAGCTAGGCAAGCACGAGATGCCCGCGGCGATGGAGATCCGCGCCGCCCTGCCCAAGACCGTCGTCGGCAAGCTGTCGAAGAAGGAATTGGTCGAGGAAGAGATGCAGAAATACGAAGCGGCGAAGTCGGGCGGGGCCAACCGCGCCAAGGCCGGCTGAACCACCGTCGCGCAGTGCCGGGCCGCTCTCGCGGGCGCCCCGGTCCAGCCCGCTTATACCGAACGGCCGCGTTTGACGCGGCCGTTTGCACGACCGCGCCGTATATTCTGGAAAGTCCCCGCTTACTCGGGGATTATTGCTTCGTCAGATTGTCGTGTATGGATATCTGAACAACCGCCATGGGTGATCGGCGGGCACGCAAGCTAAGACGAGCGTGACATGAAGCAATGCTGCCCCAGTAAATATGGCCGGTTTATGCTCGACGAGACGCCCAAGATGCGGCGCACCCTTCCTGTCAGCGAGCATTTCTCGATATTATGTGGGTTTAATGATTGGTTTTTATCAGTTATTTTTCTGAAAAAATCAGAAATATCGCTGTGTATTTTATTTCCTGAAACATTTGCGGGACAGCGTCATTCAGCCTGGCGTCGCAATAAGATGCATGTCGACGGGCGCCGGCGCTTGGTCATGTAGGGACCGGTGGCCGGCATGCGCGCCCTGGCGGAGGACGAGCTGGATGACCTCTATCTTCAGGTAAACGGCCATCCCGGCAGCTTCCAGGATCTGCTGCGGCATATGTTGCAGATGGTGGTCGACCGCATCGGTGCCGACGGCGGCTCGATCCGGTTGCGCGATCTCGGCACGCTGACCGTGCGGCGGGACGGGCGCGGTCTGGCCGCCCGCTGGATCGAGGATGGGGGCACGCCGGCGTCGACGCCCGACGGCCAGGGGCTGTCGACCTCGATCTCCTACGGCAAGGCGATCCTCGGCGAACTGTGGCTTGGCTGGGCGGACGATGCCGTCTCGCCCGCCGCCGCGGCACCCGTCGTGGCCGCCCTGGCCCGCCAGGCCGGTTTCCTGGCGCAGCGTTACGCGGTGCGGCGCTGGGCGCTTGAACGCTTCGGACGGCCGCTGCTGCTGGTCGGGATGAGCCCGCGGCTGCGTCGGCTCGAAGCCTTTCTCGAGCGGGCGGCCGGCAGCGCGCTGCCGGTGCTGCTGTGCGGGGAGTTCGGTACGGAAAAGGCACTGCTGGCCGCAATGATCCATGCCTGCGGCCCCCGCCGCGATCATCCCTTCGTGCAGATCCACTGTGCCGACCCCGAGGGCGCGCCGGACGACTGGTTTGCGCGCGCCGAGGGTGGCACGCTGCTGCTCAACGATGTCGACGACCTGTCGCCCCAGTGGCAGAACCACCTGCCGCGGCGTCTGTTGTCGCAGCTTGAGCTGCGGCTGGATACGCGAAGCCTGCCGAACGTGCGGGTGATCGCGACGACGACGGCCGATCTGGGCCAGCGGGTGCGCGAAGGGGCCTTCTCGCGCCGGCTGCTCGCGGCGCTCGACGTGCTGTCGGCCACGGTGCCGCCGCTGCGCGAGCGGGACGGCGACATGCGTGCGCTGCTCGCCGCCGCGCTGGAACGCCAGGGCGACCGACCGGAGGAGCGGATGAGCGACGAACTGGTCGAGCTCTGCCGGGCCTACACCTGGCCGGAAAACCTCTATGAGCTCGATCGCGTGGTGGCGCGGCTGGCGGTGCTCGGTGAAAGCGGGGCGATCGGCCGTGGCGACGTGATGCGCCATGCCCCGTGGGTGTTGGCCGAGGCGGCCGCCGATCCGCCCGCAGCCCCGCGCCGGCCTGCGCCGAGGGCGCCGGAAAAGGCCGGACCCGACATCTGGGCGGCGCGCGCGATGGACCGGGACGGGCCGAGCCTGGCGCGGCTGCATCCGGGGCTGCGCAAGGCGCTGGTCCATCTCGGTCGCGACTTCGCCGAAGCGGTGCCGATGAACCAGCTGGCGCGGCTCGCCGGCGTCAGCCCCTCGCATCTGACTTTCCTGTTCCGCTCCGAGCTCGGGCTGTCGTTCAAGATGCTGCTGGCCCATATCCGGATCCGGCGGGCCAAGGAAATCCTCGAGGCCGATCCGCGCCGCCCGATCACCGAAGTGGCGCTGCAGGCCGGCTTCGCCGACCTCAGCCATTTCGAGAAGACTTTCCGCAAGCTCGTCGGCCAAACGCCCCGCGCCTACCGGCGCGGGGCGGGATCGTGAGGGGGTCAGGCGGTGCCGTCATAGAGTTCGGCACCGAACGAACCGCGGATGCGGGCGACCTCGCGGGCGAATGCTTCCTCTTCCTCCATCAGCCGCACGATCGTGTCCCTGAACTGCAGGCCGAGCGGCTGGCGGGCCGTGACCGGCTCGCCGTCCGGTATCCGCCAGGGCGGATCGTCCTGGGCTGCCACGCCCTGATTGTACCAGGCAGCGATGCCATGATAGAGGTTGAAGTAGCCGATGCCGAAGGCGCTCAATCCGGCGGCGGTCTTCCAGGCCTTGTCGCCTATGCCGGTGAAGTTGATCAGGCTTGCCTTCGCGGCTTCGGCCATCTGGACCGACATGCTCGCGTTCTTCAGGCCGCGCGCCGTGCCGACGCCGCCGGCCACCGCGGTCGGGCCGGAAACGGCCAGCGACGAAAGGCCGAAGACGACCGATATCTTGTTGAACAGGGCGGAATGCTCCGCGTCGCCCGCCTTGTTGAGGATGGCGCTGCCCAGACCGAACGTGGCACTGCCGACGCCGAGCAGCGCGCCGAACGCCGCAACTCCCGCCAAAGCCGTCCCGCCGCTCGAAACCACGGCCGCCAGCGCCAGGCCGTACACGGCGAGGCTCAGCGTGACCTCGGCGACGCTGAGCGCGATGCCTGCTTCCGGTGATGGATTGAAGGCCGGCAGCGTGAACAGGCCGCTGGGATCGACGGCATTCGCCGGGTCGCCGCGGCAGTAGCTGTAGAAACCGTATCCGGCGCCATCGAAGGGCGACAGCGGATCGGGGGATAGGAATATCATCAGTCGAGGACTATAGGCACGCCGCCCGTTCCCCAGATGATAGAGACCGGCGGCGGCATCGAATCGTTCGCCGTTGAAGGCGATCTGTTCGCGCCGGGGCGACAGGTCGGTGTCGGCGCCTTCGGCCTTCCTGAATTCGCCGTAGGGCGTGTAGAGCCGGTCGGCGAATGCGCCGTCCTTTACGGCGGTGCCGATGACGCTGCCCGATTGGCCGACGGCATAGAGCACGGCGGGTAGGGTGTCGCCGGCCGCGCCGTCGGCCGGCTGAACGCTGCGACCGAGCACCAGGTCCTCGTCCCGCAGATACCGCAGCCGGGCATTGCCCAGGTTCTCACCGGCCAGCCAGCCGTTCTCGTAGTCGAACGTCAGCGTCTGCTGCACCAGGCGGCCCAGGGCGTCATACTGGTAAATGCCGCCGCGCGAACTGAGGCTCAGCCGGCCGAAGGCATCATACTCGAAAACCTGGCCGGCGCCGTCCGCCGTCAGGAAGCCGTTGCCGTCGTATTGCAGGTTGATGGCCTGCCTGGTGGCAGGGTTGGTTATGCTCCTGAGCTGGCCCGGCACGTTGCCGTCATAGCTGCGGACCTGCTTCTCGCCGTTGCCGCCGACAAAGCCGGTTTCGACGGTGACGATGTTGTCGAGGGCGTCGTAGCGGAAGGATTGGCTGAGGATCTGGCGCCCCAGGCTGTCGCGCGGAAAGCTGCCGCCGTCTGCCGCGTGTCCGTCCGCCGCGGGGCGTTCGTTGGTGCAGCCGTAGCTGGCCAGACGTGCATGGAGGTCATAGGAGAAGGTCTCGACGATGGCGGCCCGGGCCACGGCCGTCGCGGCCAGGGCGGTGCCGCCGCCATCCGGATTGTCGCCGTAGATCCTCGTTTCGCGGCGCGTGAGCTTGCCGGCCTCGTTGTACGTCAGATGAATGCTGCGTTGCTTCCTGCCGTCGAGATGGAAGCTGCGCGCCGCTTCCCGGCCGAACGCGTCGAAGGTCACCTCGGTTGCGAGCCTGCTGCCGCCCAACGACGCGGTCGTCTTCGTGATCCGGCCCTGTCCGTCGTAGTCGTGCTCGATGCTGGCGGGCGGGCCGCCCTGGACCGGCACCTCGATCTTCTTCAGCCGGCCGCCATCGTCGTAGTATCTCGTCTCCACCTCGGTCGAACCGGTCCTGCCGGACCGGGCGGTCCGGCACAGCCGGCCGGCGGGGGAGTGAGAGGTCAGGACGACGGCCGTGTCGGCCTCGGTGGTCAACTGCGATCCGTCGTGCCGTCGCAGCGTCGTGCTGGCCTGTTTCAGATGCAGGTAGCCGTCGTATTCGAAGCTGTTGTCGGCCGCCGCGCTGCTGGCACGCGTCATCCGGCCGGTCGCGGCGTCGTAGCCGTAGGTCAGGGATTTCCTGGCCGGGTCGGTCACCTTGATGACGAGGTCCAGCGCCGGGTCATAGGCGAGTTCCAGCCTGGTGCCGTCGGGTGCCACGCGGGCCGACGGTTTCAGGCCCTCGTAGGTGCCGTCGTCTTCCGGGTCGTGCCTGTAGACATAGCGGGTGGCGCCGATGCCGGGCTTGACGTCGGCGGTCATGCGGCCGAATTCGTCGAACTTCCGCTCGCCCAGCAGGGTGTTGCCGACCTTGATGCTGGCCGGCAGTTCGGCGGCGGTGTAGGGCGGGTAGGCGATCCGGACGACGCGGGCGTCTTCCCGCGCGTGATTGACGGCCTGCATGACGATGCGATCGAAACCGTCATAGGCGACGGCGACATCCCGCCGGTCTGCATCCCGCCAGGATATGCGCCGGCCGAAACCGTCATAGTCGCAGGCCAGCAGTTCCTGCGTCTGCCGTTTCTGGCCGAGCGCGCTGGCCAGGGCGACGCTCTGGATCTGGCCGAACGCGTTATAGCGCGTGATCCTCATGCCGTCGCCCCAGACACCGGTGGTCAGCGTGTTGTCGGTATAGTCGCGATAGGACACGACGGTGCTGCCGTCGGGGCGTTTGGTCTGGCAGACTTCGTTCCAACCGTCGTAGTCGTACTGCGTGACAAGCTGCAGTTCGCGGGGCTCCTTGCCCGCGCCCTGGTCGATCCAGTCATGGACGGTATCGAACCGCCGGCGGCCACCGCAGCTGTCATAGGCGATCGTCCGGATCTGCCGGGTCTTGCCGGCACGGGTTTCGGACGAGGCGACGGGCCGGCCGAGGCCGTCATAGGTCGTGGCGTACTCCCGGTCGGGTGATACGCTGTCCCAGACCCGGCGCCGGGCCGGGGTCAGGATGAGCTCGTTGATCCAGTTGTCCCGGAGCTGCGCGTAGTCGTAGCGGTAGCGCCGCGCGGCCTGCCGGGCGGTTCCCTTCATGACGGCTTCCTCGGTGAGCCGTCCGACGGTGTCGTAGTCGTAGTGGATCGTCAGGCCGTCGTAGCTGCCCGTCTCGAGCAACAGGCCGGTGGCAAGATCGATGCGGCGATCGGCGGACAGGCTGGACGCCGGCTGCCCCTCGCTCCCTGTCTTCCCGACGATCATGCGGGTCTCGCGCAGGCTATGGTCCGCGGCATGATAGTCGTATGCGAAATGCGTCCGGCTGACGTGGGCTTCCGCTCCCGTCCATTCGCGGATGGTCGTGGTCAGATCCTGCAGCCGGCCGTGGGTCTGCCAGGCCGACTTGTCGTGCGGCGTCGGACTTGCGGCATAGGCATAGACGACCTCGACCGTGCCGCTGTCGTTGATCTCGGTGGCGCGTTGCACGAAATAGCCGCCGGACGCATCGCCCAGCCGGCTGGTCGCGACATAGGTGAACGACGTCTTGCGCGTGTCCCCCGCCGCTGCCGCGCCCCGCGACGAAACCGGCGCGGCGATAACGGTTTCTTCCTTGAGATGTCGTTGGAACAGGCCGGCGGGATCGGCCGGACAGGCGGCTTGCTCCTCGGCAATGGGGTAGTAGAGATACCTGGTCTGCAGGCCCGACGGGTCCGTCCGCGACGTGACGTTGCCGAAATCGTCCGACGTGATGGTGGTGGTTTCGCGGCGGGTCTGGTGGGGCACGCCGGAATCGACATAGTCGACCGTGATGGTTTTCGGTATGCGCAGGTTGTGCGGCTGATCCTTCATCTGCCGCGGCGGGCGATGATCCCTGTTGGGTTCGACCTGATTGTATTCGATCGAGGTGATCGCCGTGCATGACCGGAGGGCACGGATCTTGTTGTTGGCGAAGGGCCATCCGGTTCTCTTTTCCTCGATCATCAGATGAAACTTGTTGAAGGTCGTCAGTGTCGAGGCCACGACCTTGGTCTCGTCGTGGGAATCGACCAGGGACTCCTCGCACCAGTAGGTGTAGTCGTCGGGCGCCGAATCGAGGAAGTCCGTGTCATCGTCGCCGGCGGCGTACTCGCCTGAGTCCGGGGAACCCATGAAATTGTGCCGCTCGCTGTATTTGTATTTGCGGATGACGGCGGGCTGGCCGAGGTCGGGCGTACGCGACCACTTCTGCACATAGAGCAGCCGTTTGTTGCCGTAGACATGACCGGCATCCCTGCCGGTGACGTAGCCGATCTCGTCGCGTCCGCCCATCGGGCTGATGATGCGCACGAGGCAGTAGCGCACGCTGTCCGACTGGTCGTAGGCATGCATCTGATAATTGTAGATATAGGAGCCGGTGGGAAAACTGTCCTTCTTCGCCCCCTCGCTCTGCCGCGGCAGGGTTATCTTCTCCAGCAGGTCGTACTTGCCGCTCGGGTCCTGGGTGAAGGAAAATTCCATCTCCGCCGCCCGCCTGCCGGTCGCCAGGGTTCTCGACCGCTTTATCCTGCCGTCGTTGTCGTAGGAAACATGCAGGAATTCCGTCCCGGTGGTCTCGTTGCGGATCCGCTCGAGCCGGCCATGCGCGGCGGTATAGTCGAAAACGAACCGCTCGCCGTTCTCGAAGACCAGCTCGGACGTTCTGTAGGTGTTGCGCGGGGGAACCGGCTTCAGCGTCTCGACCGAGCCGTCGATGTGGTAGACCTCGAGCCGCCGACGGTCATCGTGCCTGACGAAGAAGGTTTTCAGGGTCTTGTAGCGGAAGCGCATGAAGCCGTGATCGTCCCGCCAGGTCGCGATCGGAAAGCTTTCGCCGGAGGCAAGCTTCAGCCGGGTGGACGGACGGCGGCCATTCCCGCCCCAGTCGGCGGGCAGGGGAATGGCCTCGGTCTCGTTGATCGACCAGCCGATGCCGTAACCCTCGTTGCCCAGCTGGTTCATCGAGAATGTCAGATAGATATCGCGCCGCCCGGTGCCGGCGCCTTCCGGATGCAAGGTTGCCAGCCGGATCGCGGCGCTGAACTGCCCCGTCCGCGGGTCGACCTGGCCGTCGCGATAGGAGGCGAAGTTGAAGGCATTCGAAAAGATCGTGGCGGCCATGTCGCGGCTCTCCATCATCGCGCGGCCTGCGGCGCGGCGCGCAGTTCACCCGTGGCGTTCCTTCGCGAACGCTGCTGCGGCCCGCCGATGCGGGGGGCAGGATCTGTCGGTTCAGTCCGGCTGGGCCGGGCCCGGCGCCTGCGGTGCCGGGGCGGTGGCGGGCGACAGCGCCGGCGGCAACCTCGC
>JAEYTW010000584.1 GCA_023433835.1 Pseudomonadota bacterium
GCGCGGGTGCGGCGGCGCCCGCCCCCCGGATCTTGCCGCGGCGCGGATCGAGCGACAGCCGCGCGTCGAGCAGCAGCCTGGTATAGGGATGATGCGGCCGGCCGTAGATCGCGCCGCCGATCTCGACAATGCGGCCGCGATACATCACCGCGGTGCGATCGGCGATCGATTCCATCGCGCCGAGATCGTGGCTGATGACGACGAAGCCGACATTGGTCGCCTTGTGCAGCGCGCGCATCAGGTCGAGCACCTGGGCCTGGACCGAGACGTCCAGGCTGGACAGCGGCTCGTCGGCGATGATGATCGCCGGGCGCAGCATCATCGCGCGCGCAATGGCGATGCGCTGCTGCTGGCCGCCGGACAGCTGGTGCGGATAGCGGTCGAGATAGCTTTCAGGCGGTTCGAGGCCGACGGAGGCCAGATGGCCCGCCAGGAACGCCCGGGTCTCGGCCGGCGGTGCCAGATTGTGGCGCTGGACGATGAAGCCCAGCATGCGTTCGACCGTCATGCGCGGATTGAGCGACGAGGCGGGATCCTGGAACACCGCCTGGACCTGGCGGCGATAGGCCTGGCGGTCGGCCGGCTTCAGCTGGCCGAGCGATTGGCCGCGGAACTGGACCTCGCCCGCGGTCGGCCGGTTCAGCATCAGCAGGAGCTTGGCCAGCGTGCTCTTGCCCGAGCCGGATTCGCCGACGACGGCCAGCGTTTCGCCCTCGCACACGTCGAGATCTACGCCATCGACCGCGCGCACCGTGTTCCAGCCGGGGCCGTTGGCGTTGCGGCTGGTATAGACCTGCTCGACGCCCTGCAGGCGCAGGATCGGCGCGGTCATGCCCCGGCCCCTTGCGTATGGCGGCGGGTCGACAGCTCGATCAGCCGGCGGGAATAATCGTGGCTCGGGTTCTCGAACAGCGAGACCGTATCGGCGCTTTCGATCACCTTGCCCCCGCGCATGACGTAGACCCGGTCGCAAAGCTCGGCGACGACGCCGAGGTCATGGGTGATGATCGCCATCGCCATGCTGCGTTCCTTGTGCAGGCGGTAGAGCGTCTGCAGCACCTGCAGCTGCACGGTGGCATCCAGCGCCGTCGTCGGTTCGTCGGCGAACAGAAGCTGCGGGTCGGAGGCCAGCGAGATCGCGATCATCACGCGCTGGCGCTGGCCGCCCGAAAGCTCGTGCGGATAGCGCCGGGCGATGTTGGCGGGATCGGGCAGGCCGACCTCGTCGAGCAGCGCGTGGACCCGGGCCTTTTCCGCCCCCGCCCCGGCGTCGCGCGACAGGGCCTCGCCGATCTGGCGGCCGATGCGCTGGGTCGGGTTGAGGAAGCCCAACGGGTCCTGGAAGATCATCGAGAAGCCGCGGCCGCGCCGCAGGCGCCGCAGATCGCCGTCCGGCATCGCCAGGATGTCGCGGCCCTCGAATTCGAGCTTGCCGCTCAATTCGCCGATCGCGACGTTCGGCATCAGCCGGGTCACCGCGCGCGCCATCGTCGACTTGCCTGAGCCGGATTCGCCGACGATGCCGACGCATTCGCCGTGGCGGACCTGAAAATCGACGCCGTCGATCGCCTTGACCACCACCGGGCCGACGCGAAGGTGGACCTTGAGATCGCGGACGTCGAGCAGGATGGGAGCAGCGGTCATTGCAGCCCCCCCATGCCGCTGGAACCGCGCGGATCGATGACTTCGTTGAGGCCGTCGGCGAACAGGTTGAGGCCGACGACGGTGATGCAGATCACCGCCCCCGGGAACAGGCTCATCCACCAGGCACTGTCCATGTAATCCTGCGCGACGAACAACAGGCGCCCCCAGCTGACCATGTCGGGATCGGAAAGGCCGAGGAAGCCCAAGCCCGCCTCGATCAGGATGGCGATCGAGGCATCGAGGGCAACCTGGACGATGACTGGCTGGATCGCGTTCGGCAGGATCTCGCGGAACATGATATGGGCGGTCGAGAGGTCGGCGACGCGGGCGGCGGCGATGAATTCGCGGTCGCGCAGCTTGATGTACTGGCCGTAGACCAGCCGCGCCTCCATCGGCCAGATCGCCAGCGCCACCGCGGCGATCAGCAGCCAGAAGCTGGATCCGAACATGGCGACGGCGCACAGCACCAGGATGATCACCGGCAGCGTCTGGAACAGTTCGACCACGCGCATCAGCACGGCCTCGACCGCGCCCTGGAAATAACCGGCCAGGATGCCGACGGTGCCGCCCACGAACAGCGCGGCCAGCGCCGCGCCCAGGCCGACCAGCAGCGACGAGCGCGCGCCGTGCACGACCAGCGAGAAGATGTCGCGGCCGATATTGTCGGTGCCGAACAGGTACTGGGCCGACGGCTCGGCCAGGCTTTCGGCGGTCTGCTGCAGCGGCGCGTAGGGCGCGATCATCCCCGCGGTCAGGGCGATCAGCGCCATGGCGATCAGGATGGCCGCGCCGATCGCGCCGTGACGGGTCTTGAACAGGTTGGCGGCATGCGCCCGCCAGCCCTTCGGATTGACGGCCGGCGCAGGCACCGCGGCGATGTTGGACTTCCCCATGGCCCGCCCCTTACCGCATCGTCCGGATACGCGGATCGAGCACCGCGTAGAGCAGATCGACGATCAGGTTCATCGCCACGACCGCGACCGCCGAGAAGATCACGACGCCGACCACCGTCATGTTGTCGCGCAGGCGGATCGCATCGACCAGCAGGAGACCCAGGCCCGGCCAGGTGAAGACGGTCTCGAGCAGCACCGCGCCGCCCAGGGCGTGGCCGAAGGCATAGCCGGCGATGGTGACGAGCGGCAGGCTCGAATTGCGCAGGACGTGGCCGCGGATGATCTGGCCGCGGCTGAGCCCTTTCGAGCGCGCGGTGACGATGTAGCCCTGGGCCAGGGTGTCGATGACGCTGGCGCGCATGATGCGGGCGATCCGCATGCCCTCGTGGATGCCGAAGGCCATCACCGGCAGAGCGAGATAGCGCATGCGCTCCAGCACCCAGGCAAATCCGTGCGTGCGGCTGACCATCGGGCCGATGCCTTGCGTCGGAAACCAGCCGAGCTTGAGGGCAAAGAACATGACGAACAGCTGGCCCAGCCAGAAGGTCGGGATCGCGTAGGCGATCAGCGCGGTCGTGGTCCAGAACTTGTCGACGCCGGGATGCCGCGTCGTCCCGCAGGCGATGCCGATCAGCATGCCCAGCGGGATCGCCAACCCGAAACTGACCGAGGCGAGCAGGATGGTGCGCGGCGCCCGTTCCAGGATCAGGCTGATGACCGTGCGCTGGTTCTGGTAGGAAAAGCCGAAATCGCCCTGGACCACGTTGGCGAGATAATTGCCGACCTGGACCAGGAACGGATCGTTCAGCCGATACTTCTCTTCAATCGCCTGCCGGTAGGCGGGCGGCACCGGATAGTCGCCCACCAATGCCTGCACCGGATCGCCGGGGATCAGGTGCAGCATCGAGAACATCAGGACGACGATCACGAGGAGCAGAGGGATGGCGTAGAGCGCACGCCTGCCTATGAAGCGAAGCATCGGCCGCGACCTTCAGCCCAGGCGGAAGAATTCAGCCGCGTTCTTGTAGAGCCATTTTTCGATCACCTTGTCCTTCAGCGGCAGGTTCTTGTACTCGTCGATGATGTTCTCGAACGAGGTGCCGAACAGGTAGCGCGACAGCCCGACCATCACCTTGTCCTGCAAGAGCGAGTTGCCGAACTGCAGGAACTGCTCCCAGCCCGAACCCGCTTGACTGAAATAGCGCGGATGATGGGCGGCGGTGTCGACATAGAGGCGCGGGTGGCGGCGCAAGAGGCCGACCATCTCGTTGACCCAGGGCCAGCCGGCGAGGCCGGCGACCACGCGCAGCTCGGGGAAATCGATGCAGACGTCGTCGAGATAGCGCGGATGGCCGAGGTCGTAGGGCCGGTCGTTGGCGTAGTTCATCGCCGTGTAGATGCGCACCGGCACGTCGAGCTCGGCGGCCTTGGCGTAAAGCGGGTAATAGCGGCGGTCGTTGGCCGGCACGCCGTTGTAGAGCGCCGAGAGGCGCAGGCCGTTGGCGCCCTCCTCCTTCACCAGCCGCTCGAACTCGCGCACCGCGCGCATGCCGTCGAACGGATCCATGGTCGGGAACAGGAAGAAGCGGTTCGGATAGGCCTGGTGGATGCGGCCGGTCGCGCTGTTCTCGGCGCCGACCAGCAAGCCGCGCTTGATCCCGGCGCGGTCCATGTCCTCCACGAGCTTCTTCAGCCCGCCGTCATCGGCCTTGCCCTCCTTGGGCGCGCCTTCCTTGCTCTTGAAGACATGGGCGTAGTTCGCAAAGCCATACCCCTCCGGTCGCGGCAGCGACTGGGCGAACGGCGTCCCCGGCCGGCCGCGCGCGATGCGGTCGAGATCCGGATTGGCCTCGCTGCGAGGCATGCTGATTTCCATGTCGATGACGCCGGTCATTCCACACTCTCCTAGATGAACTCCCTGCACAAAATTTGGCGCCGCACACAGGAATGTGTCAATAGATCGGTTAGCTCAAATCAAAAATGTTCACTATCTTGACATTCCGCGCACGTAAAGCCATCCTCAATCCGCAGTAGAACCCCTGCGGTCGAGCACCAGGCAAAACTCAAGTGTCTTCCTCAGTATTTCTGCCGACACCAAAGAAAATGCGCGCGTACTCAGGAGGAAATCTTGAAAGAAGCTGAAAAAGATCCGGATATAGCGACGACGCTGGTCAAGGGACTGAAGGTGCTGGAAGCCTTCCGGCCGAACCGCACCCTGATGAGCAACGGGGAAATCGCCAAGGAGACCGGCATTAACAGGTCGACCGTCACGCGGCTGACCTACACGTTGCAGAAGACCGGTTACCTGCGGCAGGAAAAGTCGAAATACCGCCTGAGCTGGCGGGCGCTGATGCTGGTCAACCCGCTGCTGGTCGACCTGAAGCTTTTGCACATCGCGCGGCCTTCGATGCAGAAGCTGGCCCAGGATCTCGGCGGCACCGTCTCGATCGGCACGCTGGATCGCGCCAATTTCGTCTATCTGGAAACGTCGCGGGTGAATGAGAACATCTGGAGTTCGCCCGACCTCGGCACGATCGGGCCGCTGCTGCCGGCAACGATCGGGCACGCGCTTTGCTCGCTGCTGAACGACGACGAGCTGAAGGCCAAGATCGAGGAACTGAAGCGGCGCCACGATCTGTGGACGAAGTATTCGGAATCCTTCATCCAGGGGGTCGCCGATTGCCGCAGCCGCGGCTTCTCGATCGCCAAGGGTACCTGGATCCCAGGAACACATTCCGTCGGCGTGCCGCTGATCCGCGACAGCAACGGCGATTGCTTCGGCATCAACTGCCGCGTGCCGATCTACCGCTTAAGCCCGAACCAGGCCGAGGAGGAGGTGGCGCCGCGGCTGATCTCGCTGGCCACCAACATCCGCAACCAGCTCAGCTACATCATGACATAGCCCGGCCGCGCCCAGGCTGCCGGCCGCACTGCCGATCTGCTTCATGACGAACCTGGCCTGAGCCCTTCGACCAGGTCGCGTTCGCGCGCGATCTCGGCACCGACGAAATCGAAGAAGGCGCGCACCCGGGCCTGATGGCGCAGGTCCGGGTGGGTCAAGAGCCAGAGATCGGCGGCGAAATCCGCCTCGGGCGGGCCGAGCCGCACGAGCCCCGGGCGGGCATCGCCGATGAAACAGGGCAGATGCCCGATGCCGATGCCGGCCTCCACCGCCTCGGCCAGGCCCAGCACGGTGTTCAGCTTGTAGACGATCCGCTCGGGCGGCACCCGCGCCTGCATCGAGCGCACCACCTTCAGCCCGGCAAAACCGTCACCCAGCATGACCCAGCAGCGACCGTCGAGCGCCCCCGCCCCGTCGGCCTGCCGGCCGTAGAGCGCCCAGGCGATCCGTGCCGCCCGCTTGCCCACCAGGTTTTCCGGCGGGTTGTCGGTGGCGCGCACCGCGACGTCGGCATCGCGCTTCGACAGGTTCAGGGCCTGGTTGCCGATGATCAGGTCGAGGCGGACATCCGGATAGCGCTGGCGGAACCGGGCCAGCAGCGGCGTCAGCAGATGCACCAGCAGCGAATCGGAGGTGGTGACGCGCAAGTCGCCGGCCGGCAGCCATTCGCGGCCGGCCAGCTTGCGGGTGAAGGCGGTGATGTCCTCGTCGAGGCGCTGGGCCAGGCCCACCATCTCCTCGCCCGCCGGCGTCAGCACATAGCCGCCGCGACGGCGATCGAACAGGGCCACGCCCAGACCTTCCTCGATCTGGGCCAGGCGGCGGAAGACGGTCGAGTGATTGACGTTGAGCTGCGCCGCGGCACCGGCCAGCCCGCGCGCATCGGCGATGGCCTTGATCAGGCGGAAATCATCCCAGGCGATCATCTCGCGAATCCCAAGAGGGCGGCACCGCGAGGTGCCGCCCGGAGGACCGTCGGCAATTTACGCCGTACGGGCGACCAGCCGGCGCGGCACCACGGTAGGTTGTACCGCCAGGGCACCGTCACCGATCAGCGCCAGGACGGCAGCGGCCAGGGCCAGGAACGCCGGATATTCCCAGCCGCCGCCGTTGGGCGCATTGAACACCCAGCCGTTGCCGGCATGGACCGACAGGGCGCCGAGCAGCACCGGCAGCAGGGCGACCGCGACGGCGCGGGCATAGACACCCAGGATCAGCGCGATGCCGCCAAGGAATTCGGCCAGCACGATCGGCCAGGCGAGAAACGTCGGCAGCCCGACCTGGACCAGGAAGCCGGCGAAGCCCGGCATCGTGAAGGTGGCGAACTTCAGATAGGCGTGGGCGATGAACATGACGCCCAGCGCGACGCGCAGGGCCAGGGCACCGTAGGGGGCGAAGCGATAGTCGATCATGGCGGCAATCTCCGTGGAAAGGCCGGTTGGTTGTTCGTGGCCTTGAGATTGCCTCTTTCCTGATTGCACGGCAAATTGGCAGTTTGCAGAAATGGATTTGCATTTCTGCAAACCGCCGCAACCCGCCGTCAGCCGGGCTGCTGCTTGCGCCAGTCGGCGACCGGCAGCCCGCCGACGCCCCAATCCTCCATCTCCACCTCGTCGATCACCACGAAGGTGGCCGAGAGCGGCTTGTTCAGCACCTCGAGCAGCAGGTCGGACACGCCTTTGATCAGTTTCGCCTTCTGCGCCGGCGTGGTGCCGCCTTCACGGGTGATCTTGATGTTGACGTAGGGCATCTGGGTTTCTCCTTTCAGCGGTTACCAGCGGCCGGCATGGGCGCCGCCGTCGACATGCAGCGTCTCGCCGGTGACGAAGCCGGCGCGATCGAGGTAGAGCACGGCCTGGACGATGTCCTCGACCTCGCCGAGGCGCCCGGCCGGTTGCAGCGAGGCGAGGAAACCGAGCGCCTCGGGCGGATGCATCGGCGTGCGGATGATGCCGGGCGAGACCGCGTTCACCCGCACGCCGTGCTGGGCGTATTCGATGGCGAGGGACCGCGTGGCCGCGTCGATCCCGCCCTTGGTCAGCGCCGGCAGGCCCGACGGCACCGCCGCCATCGGCTGGTCGACCAGGGTCGTGGTGATGCTGACGATATGGCCGCGGCCCTGTTCCAGCATGCGGGCGGCGACCGCCCGGGTGACGTGGAAGAAGCCGGCGAAGTTGACGTTGACGATCGCGGCATAGTCGGCCGCGCTGTATTCGGTGAACGGCTTGGAGATGAAGATGCCGGCATTGTTGACCAGCGTGTCGATCCGGCCGAAACGCTCCAGCGCCGCGGCGACCAGCGCCTGGCCGGTCGCCGGGTCGCCGACGTCGCCGCTGACGTTGACGATGCCGTCGTCGCCGCCAGCGGCATCGATGTGGCGGGAGTTGGCGACGATGCGGTAGCCGGCGTGGCGGAAACCGCGCACCAGCCCGGCGCCGATACCTTGGCTGGCCCCGGTGACGATGGCGACCTTCTGCTCGGTGCTCATGGGAAATCTCCGTGGGATGTTGGTGCCCCAAGAGCTAATCCCTTGCGTGGAACGGCTGAATAGCCGACGTTCGCAAGATAATATTGCGGGGGGCACAAAACTGGATCAGATCCATGCCATCAGGGTGTTCCTGGCCGTACTCGACACCGGCAGCCTGACGGCGGCGGGCCAGCGCCTGCGCCGCTCGCCCGCCGCGGTGTCCCGCGCGCTCGATTTCCTCGAAGCCCATCTCGGCGTCGAACTGCTGCATCGCTCGACGCGCAGCGTGCGCCTGAGCGAGGCCGGCGCCCGCTACGCCGCCGCCGCCCGCCGGGTGCTGGCCGATCTCGACGAAGCCGATCTCGGCGCCGCCGGCGAAGGGGCGGCGCCCCGCGGCGTGCTGACCCTGACCGGCCCGCAGGTCAGCGGCGCGCGCATCCTGCGGCCGGTGATCGACGATTTCCTGGCGCTGCATCCGGCCGTCTCGGCCCGCCTGCTGATGCTCGACCGCCATGTCGGGCTGGTCGACGAAGGCATCGACATCGCCATGCGCATCGCCGAACTGCCCGATTCCAGCCTGACGGCGATCCGCCTCGGCAGCGTGCGGCGCATCGTCTGCGCCGCCCCGTCCTACCTCGCCGGGCGGCCGCCGATCGCCACGGCGGCCGACGTCGCCGATCATCACTGCATCGCCATGACGGTGTTCGGCCAGGACAGCTGGATGCTGCCGGGGCCCGACGGGCGGATGCGGGGCGTGCGGATCGCGCCCCGGCTGATCGTCAATACGGTCGAGGCCGCGGCCGCATCGGCCGTCGAGGGGCGCGGCCTGACCCGGCTTTTTTCCTATCAGGTCGCCGACGAACTGGCCGACGGGCGCCTCGTCCCAGTGCTGGCCGATCCGCCCGCCGCCGCCCTGCCGGTACATCTGCTGACGCCGGAAGGGCGGCTCGGCGTGCCGAAGGTGCGCGCCTTCGTCGATTTCGCCGTGCAGCGCTTACGCGCCGTCTTCGATCGCATCGCATCGACGGCTGTTTGACGCCGGTCACAGACGGCCCGAGGGCACGGGGGCATAGTCGTTTCCAGGCAAACGACGAACCCCAACTCCTCAAAGGAACCGTGTCATGTCCGACCTGATCATCATGGATTGCAAGCATGAAGGCGAAGCCACCGAGGCGGGCTTCGAGAACAAGATCGCCTGCATCGCGGCACAGTATTCGGCCGAGGTGCCGATCACTTACGACCGCACCAAGGGCGGCCGCACGGCAGGTGTGGCGGTGCACAAGCCGGTGGTGGTGGTGAAGGCGGTCGACAAGTCGACCCCGAAGCTGTTCGAGAGCCTGTGCAAGGCCGACTCCTCGCTGGGCGACGTCAAGCTGCACTTCCTGCGCCAGTCGGGCGGCAAGCCCGAGAAGTACCTGACCATCGAACTGGGCG
>JAEYTW010000241.1 GCA_023433835.1 Pseudomonadota bacterium
CGCCGGGGCCGTGCTCGGCTGCACCCAGGCGGTGGGCGCGGCGGCGGCGATGATCGAGCTGACCATCGACTACCTCAACACCCGCAGCCAGTTCGGCGCGCCGCTGTCGTCGTTCCAGGCGCTGCGCCATCGCGTGGTCGAGATGTATGTGATCTACGAGAATCTCGGGGGCCTCGTCCGCCGGCTGGTAGACGAGGCGCAGGAAAGCGGCCTGCAGGGCTTCCCCCGGCAGGTCGCGGCGGCGAAACTCTATGCCGCCACCGCCTGCCGCACCGTGGCCGAGAGCGTCATCCAGCTGCATGGCGGCATGGGCATGACCTGGGAAATGCTCGCCGCCCGCCTGGCGATGCAGTCGCTGGGCGGCAGCCTGCGCTATGGCGGCCGCGCCGAATGCCTGGACTGGCTGACGGCGCGCGCGCTGGCCGACGCCTCGGCCGCCTGATCGAACGTCGAGCACGAGACCATGCACAGCCTTCATCCCGTCTTCGTCCCGCAATCGGTGGCCGTCATCGGCGCCTCCTCCGATCCCGACCGCATCGGCGGCCGGCTGTTGCGCTTCCTGATCGAGGCGCGCTTCGCCGGCGCGATCTATCCGGTCAACCGTAGCGGCGCGGCCGAGATCCAGGGCTTGGCCGCCTATGCCAGCGTGCTCGACGTGCCGGGCAGCATCGACCAGGCCGTCATCGTCGTGCCGGTGGCCGGCGTCGAGGCGGCCCTGCGCGAGAGCATCGCCAAGGGCGTGCGCTGCGTCCTCGTGCTGACCTCGGGCTTCGCCGAGGTCGGGCCGGAGGGCCGTGCGCTGCAGGATCGGCTGGCGGCGCTGTGCCGCGCGGCCGGCGTCCGCATGCTCGGCCCCAACTCGCTCGGGCTGCTCAATGTCGAGACCCGCTACTTCGCCACGTTCTCGACGGTCCTCTACGGGCTGGCGCCGAAGACCGGGGCGATCTCGCTGGCGACGCAGAGCGGCGCCTTCGGCTCCTGCGCCTACGGCATGGCGACGCAGCGCGGCCTGGGCCTGTCCAAGATCATCGCCACCGGCAACGAAGCCGACATCGACGTGGCCGAGTGCATCGATTACCTGGCCGAGGATCCGCAGACCCGGGTGATCTGCGCCGCGCTGGAATCCTGCCGCGACGGCCGCCGCCTGCGGGCGGCGCTGCTGAAGGCCGCGGCCGCGGCCCAGCCCGTGCTGATCATGAAGGTCGGCCGCACCGAGATCGGCGCGGCGGCGGCCGGCACCCATACCGGATCGCTCGCCGGCAACGACGCGGTGTTCGATACGGTCTTCGCCGAATGCGGCGCCTACCGGCCGCAGTCGATCGAGGAAATGCTCGACATCGCCTATTACTGCACCGTCACCGGCCGGCTGCCGGCCGATGACGATATCGGCATCATCACCGGGTCGGGCGGCATCGGCGTGCTGATGGCCGACCATGCGAGCGAGCAGGGCTTGCGGCTGCCGCCTCTGGGCGAGGCCGGCATCGCCGCGACGCAGGCGCTGCTGCCCTTCGCGGTGGCGGCCAACCCGCTCGACATGACTGCCCAGGTGACGTCGGTGCCGGACGGCATTCCCCGCACCATCGACATCATGCTGGCCCATGGCGGCTGCGGCACCGTCTTCGCCTATCTGGCCCATATGGGTCTGGCGCCGCAGCGTTTCCAATCGACCCGGGCGCGGCTGGCGGAACTGCGCGCGCATCATCCGGCCAAGGACCTCGTGCTGGTCATGCTGTCGGTGCCCGAGACCAACGAAGCGCTCGAAGCCATCGGCATCCCGGTCTTCGCCGATCCGAGCCGCGCCGTGCTGGCCATGGCCGGCGCCGCCTGCATCGCCCGGCGCCGTCGGCAGCTCTATCGCTTCGCCGCCGCCGAGGTCACTGCCGCCGCGCCGCTCGGCCACGTCGCGACCGAGACGGCCGCCAAACGCGCGCTGGCCGCGGCGGGCCTCGCCTGCCTGCCCGAACGGCTGTGCGCCACGGCCGACGAGGCGGTCGCGGCGGCCGAGGCGATGGGCTTTCCGGTCGTGGCCAAGATCGTCTCGCCCGATATCCTGCACAAGACCGAGATCGGCGGCGTCATCCTTGGCATCGCCGACGCGGCGGCGCTGCGCGATGCCTTCGCCACGCTGATGGCGCGGGCGGCCGACCATGCGCCGCAGGCCCGCCTCGACGGCGTGCTGGTCACGCCGATGGCCGGGGCGGGGGTCGAGACTATCCTGGGCGTGCATGTCGATCCGACCTTCGGCCCGATGATCATGTTCGGCGCCGGCGGCACCGCGGTCGAACTCTACCGCGACGTCGCCTTCGCCTCGGCCCCGGTGGCGCCCGACCAGGCCAGGCGGCTGATCGACGGCGTGCGGTCCAGCGCGCTGCTGCGCGGCTGGCGCGGCGCCCCGGCGGGCGACGAGGACGCGCTGGTCGGCGCGATCTGCGCGCTGTCGGCCTTCGCCCTCGCCCACGAGGCCGAAATCGACAGCGTCGACATCAATCCGCTGCTGGTCAGGCCGCAGGGCGCAATCTGCCTCGATGCGGTGATCACGCCGAAGCGGCACGGAGACATCGGATGACCAGCTACGACCTGCAAGGCCTCGCCGACCGCGAGGCGATCCGCGACTGCCTCTATCGCTATTGCCGCGGCATCGACCGGCGCGACGAGGCGGCATTGCGATCGGCCTACTGGCCCGATGCGACCGACCGCCACGGCGCCTACCAGGGCAGCGCGTCCGGCTTCATCGACGATGCGCTGGAAAAGCTGCAGGGCGCCGGCCGGATGGTCCACCAGGTCAGCAACATCCTGATCGAGCTGAAGGGGGATCAGGCCGCGGTGGAAAGCTATTTCCTGGCGCTCCAGGCAGGGCGCGACGCGGCCGGCCAGACGGTCGAGACCCTGCTGTGCGGCCGCTATGTCGACCGCTTCGAGCGGCGCGGCGGCGAATGGCGCGTGGCCGCCCGCACCGTCGTCTACGACTGGATGCGCCAGACGCCGCTGCCCGACGACCAGGCCCCCGCGACCTTCGGCCCGCGCCAGCCGACCGGCGGGCGCAAGCCCGACGATCCGGTCTACGCCCTCATCGCCGGGCTGGGTGCCTGACCATGGCCCTGACCGGACTGATGCAGAACCAGCCGCTGCTGATCTCGGGCCTGCTGCGCCACGCGGCGACCTATCACGGCGATGTCGAGATCGTGTCGTGTCTGCACGGCGGCGAGGTTCGCCGCAGCAACTGGCGCACCGTCGAGAAGCGCGCGGGGCGCCTGGCCGGGCAGCTCGGCCGTCTCGGCATCGCGCCGGGCGATCGCGTCGCCACCCTGGCCTGGAACACCGACCGGCATCTCGAGCTCTATTACGCCGTGGCCGGTGCCGGCGCGGTGCTGCACACCGTCAACCCGCGGCTGTTCCCCGAACAGATCGCCTACATCATCAACCATGCCGCGGCCGGCATCGTCTTCTTCGATCTCGATTTCGCCGAGCTGCTGGCCGGCATCGCCCCGCTGCTGACCAATGCCCGACGCTTCGTCGCGCTGTGCCGCCCCGACCAGCTGCCGGCAGGCCTGGAACTGCCGGGCCTTGCCTGCTACGAGACGCTGATCGAGGGAGCCGAGGACGGCTACGACTGGCCCGCGCTGGACGAGAACGCCGCCTCCTCGATCTGCTACACCTCGGGCACCACCGGCAATCCGAAGGGCGTGCTCTACAGCCACCGGTCGACGGTGCTGCATTGCTTTGCCGCCTGCGCCGCCGACGGCCTGGCCCTGACGGCACGCGACTGCGTGCTGCTGGCCGTGCCGATGTTTCACGTCAACGCCTGGGGCGTGCCCTATGCGGCCGCGATGTGCGGCGCCAGGCTGGTGCTGCCCGGTTCCGGCCTGACCGGCGAGCGGCTGTTCGCCCATCTGCGCGACGAGGGCTGCACCTTCTCGCTCGGCGTGCCCACCGTGTGGCTCGGCCTGTTCCAGTATATCGAGCAGCAGGGCGACGCCCTCGACCTCTCGGCCCTGCGCCTGCGGCGCGTGGTGATCGGCGGATCGGCCGCGCCGCGCGCCATCATCGAGAAGTTCGAACGCCTGCTGGGCGTGTTCGTGATCCAGGCCTGGGGCATGACCGAGACCAGCCCGCTCGCCACCATCGCCAACCTGCTGCCGCGGCATGACGGGGCGACGATCGACGACCGCATCGCCGTGCAATGCCGCCAGGGCCGCGCGATCTATGGCGTCGAGGTCGGCGTGTTCGACGCCGACGGCCGCCGCCTGCCCCATGACGGCAGCTCGGTCGGCGAAATCCGGGTGCGCGGCCCCTGGGTGCTGTCGGGCTATTATGGCAACCCGCCGGGCTCGGCGCTCGACGACGCCGGCTGGTTCAGCACCGGCGACGTCGCCTATATCGACCCCGACGGCTATGTCCAGATCACCGACCGGTCCAAGGACATCATCAAGTCGGGCGGCGAGTGGATCTCGTCGATCGACCTGGAGAACGCCGCGATGGGCCATCCGAAGGTGCGCGAGGCCGCCGTGATCGGGGTGCCCCATAGCAAGTGGCAGGAACGGCCGCTGCTGATCGTGGTGCCCAAGCAGGGCGAGACGATCGCCGGCGCCGAGCTGATCGACTTCCTGGCGGCCCGCGTCGCGCGCTGGTGGCTGCCCGACGACGTGGTGTTCGTCGACGAGCTGCCGCATACCGCCACCGGCAAGCTGTTGAAGACCCGGCTGCGCGACGATTTCCGTGGCCATCGCCTGCCGACCGACCAGGGTTGAACCGCGATGGAGATCGAGATCGTCTCCCCAAGTCGCGACGAGCTGGGCGAATGCCCGCTGTGGGATCCGCGCAGCCGCAGCCTGTTCTGGATCGATGCGCGCCGCCATCTGGTGCAATCCTTGCGGCCTGACGACGGCGGCTACCGGCAATGGACCATGCCGTCCGAAGTCGGCTCGATCGCGCTGTGCGACAGCGGGCGGCTCCTGGTCGCGCTGCAGGCCGAGCTCTGCTATCTCGATCTGACCGACGGCAGGCTGACGCGGCTGGCCGCGATCGACCATCCCGCCCCGCGCATGCGGCTCAACGATGGCCGCACCGACCGCGCCGGCCGGTTCTGCGTCGGCTCGCTGGTGCTGGGCCGGCACGACCCGCTGGGCCGCCTCTACCGGATCGCGCCGTCCGGCGAAATCGCCGAGCTGGACCGGGGTGTCTGCACCGCCAACACCCTTTGCTTCAGCCCCGACGGCCGCTGGATGTACTTCGCCGACAGCCCGGCGCGCCAGATCTGGCGCTACCGCTACGATCCCGCTACCGGCACGGCCGGCCCGCGCGAGGTCTTCGTCGACGCCGATCGGCTGGACGGCGCCCCCGACGGCGCGGCGGTCGATGCCGCGGGGCGGCTGTGGGTGGCGCTGGTGCTGTCGGGCGAGCTGGCCTGCATCGCGCCGGATGGCCTGATCGAGCGGCGCATCGCCCTGCCGGTGCCCTATCCGACCTGCCCGTGCTTCGGCGGCGACAGCCTCGACACCATCTACGTCACCAGCATCAGCAACAGCGGCAACCTGCTCAAAAGTGACCATCCGGACAGCGGCGCGCTGCTGGCCGTTCACGGCACCGGTGCCGTGGGCCTGCCGGAAGTCCGGTTCGCCGACCTGACGACATCAGCGGGAGGAAAATCATGAACAAACGTTTCGAAGGGCGCGTCGCCCTGGTGACCGGCGGCGCCCGCGGCATCGGCCGCGGGGTGGTCGAACAGCTCGCGCGCGAGGGCGCGGCGGTCGGCATCGTCGACCTGCGCCAGGACCTGGCCCAGGCGGCCGCCGATGCGATCGTCGAGGCCGGCGGCCGGGCACTGGCCTTCGGCGGCGACGTCTCCAGGCGCGAGACGCTGGCCCAGGCCGCCGCGGCGCTGACGGCGGAATACGGGCCCCTCGACGTGCTGGTCTCCAATGCCATGTGGGTGCGCTACGGCCCGATCGCCGAGATCAGCGAGGAAACGCTGCAGCGCATGGTCGGCACCGGTTTCATGTCGGTGGTCTGGGGCATCCAGGTGGCGGCCGAGCACATGACCGCCGGGGGCAGCATCGTCAACGTCGCCTCGGCCGCGGCCTTCCTGGGCATTCCGCAGGCCATGATCTATTGCGGCGTGAAATCGGGCGTGCTCGGCCTGACGCGGTCGGCCGCGGTCGATCTCGGCCCCCGCGGCATCCGCGTCAATGCGGTGGCGCCGGGCTCGGTCGAGACCGAGGGCGTGCGGATCAACGTCGACCCCGACATGGTCAAGCTGCGGATCGCCAAGACGCCGATGCGAAGGCTGGGCCGGGTCGAGGATATCGCCGCGGCGGTCTGCTATCTCGCCTCGCCCGAAAGCGGCTGGGTGACCGGCGAATGCATCAAGGTCGACGGCGGCGTCACCGACGCCTTCCTGTGACCGGGAGGGATCGGACGTGAACGGATTGCTGCACGACAAGCTGGCCCTGGTCACCGGCGCGGCCAGCGGCATCGGCCAGGCGATCTGCCTCGCCTATGCCCGCGAAGGCGCGCGTGTCATCGTCACCGACCGGGACGCCTCATCATGCGCTGATACGCTGGCCCAGGTGCAGGAAGCAGGCGGGCAGGGCTGGGCCTTCGCGCTCGACGTCACCGACGTCGCGGCCGTGCAGGCGCTGGCCGCGCGGATCGAGGCCGAGATCGGGCCGATCGACATCCTGGTCAACAATGCCGGCGTGATCCTGCGGCAGGGTATCGACAGCCCGGAGGCGCATGCGGTGATGCGCAAGGTGATGGACGTGAACCTGCACGGCACGTTCAACACGATCCATGCCTGGCTGCCCGCGCTGCGCCGCACGCGCGGCTGCATCGTCAACATCGCCTCCGGCGCGGCCTTCCTCGGCCAGCCGCGGGCGCTGGGCTATTCCGCCTCTAAGGGGGCGGTGAAGATGCTGACCCAGTCGATGGCCGCCGATCTCGGGCCCGACGGCATCCGCGTCAACGCGGTCGCCCCCGGCGTCATCGTCACCCCGATGACCGAGGTCACGCGGGCCGACCCCGAGCGGCTGCAGCGCTTCATGGTGCGCATCCCGTCCGGCCGGCTCGGCCGGCCCGACGAGGTGGCCGGCGCCGCCGTGTTCCTGGCCAGCGCGCTCGCCAGCTACGTCAACGGCGCGACCTTGCCGGTGGACGGCGGCACGCTGGCCGTCTGATGGCGAAGGCG
>JAEYTW010000246.1 GCA_023433835.1 Pseudomonadota bacterium
CGTGGGCTCGGTGTTGTGTATAAGAGACAGGCGCCGGCCCGCGACCGGCTGTGGGAATTGCCGCCGAACCTGCATTGCTCGGTCATCGGCACCTGCCTGACGGCGGGCGATCTCAGGCAGGTCTTCGCCAAGCTAAACCAGCCCGATGCACGCACCGCCAGCGACCATGCGCTGCACGGCCGCGCGGTGCAGGCCGCCGGCGAGAAGGATCTGGCCGCCAAGCTGTTGAACAAGTTGCTCGACAAGCGGCACGAAACCCAGATCAAGCGCTTCGCCCGGGCGCGTGATGTCGACGGGGTTCGCCGGCTGTGGACGGACTCGCTTGAGCGCGGCGAGATTCCCGGCGCCTATTGGGCGGCGCTGACCCACCCATCGACCGATCGCGCCCTGGTGCAGGACGTGTTCGGCGAGGTGCACATGCTGTCGCATCTGGTCGGCACCTCCAACCGCGCAGATATCGCCCGGCTGCGCGTGCTTGAGCAGGACCTGGAGGCGGCGCGCGACAAGATCGCGCGGCAGGAAGACCGGCTGCGCCACGCGGCCACCGAAAAAGGCGACCTCATCGCGCGCATCCAGGTCCTGGAAAGCCAATTGCGCGGCCTGCAGGCGGTCGAAGCGCCGGCAGCCGGCGACAATGGTTTGGCCCAGCACCTGGCCGACGAACAGGCGCGCGCCGCCACGCTGGCCGAGCGGTTGGCCGAGCAGGGCAGGACCGCGGTCGCCGGCGCCGAGCGCATCGCCGCGCTGGAAGCGGCCGGGGCCGAGCGCCAGGCCGAGATCGCCGCGCTGGAGGCTGCACTTGCTGAACTGACCGAGACGCCTGACGATGCGGCACCGCCGCCGGCCGACCTCGGCGGCCTGACCCTGCTCTATGTCGGCGGCCGGCGGAAGCTCGCCGACCAACTGCGCGCGCTGACCATGCGCCGCGGCGCCACCTTCCTCAGCCACGACGGCGGAATGGAGGAGGGGGCGGCGCTGCTGCCGGCCCTGGTCGCCCGCGCCGACATCGCCTTTTTCCCCGTCGATTGCGTCAGCCATCTGGCCGCCGGCCAGGTCAAGCGCCTGTGCCGCCAGGCGGGCAAGACCTACATCCCGCTGCGCTCGGCGTCGGTCGCCTGTTTCCTCGGGGCGATCGCCGATCTGCCCAGGCCCTGACGCCGGTGGCCGTCGCCATCGGCCTCGATGGGGATTGCGACGTCGCGGCGATGACCTATGCCCCGGGCGACCGCCCCGACGACCTGCTCGCCGCCTTCGCCGGGGATCTCGCGGGTCAGGGCGTCGACGTCGTCGGCGTGGTCCAGCGCCGGCCGGGGCCGGAACTGGTTCGCCTGCCCGACGGCGCCCGGCTCGACCGTATTCCGGCCGCGCTCGCCGAGGCGCAGGCCTGGCTGACCCAGGCGGTCGACCATGACCCCGACCTCCTGATCCTCAATCGCTTCGGCACCAGCGAATGCGCCGGCGGCGGCCTGCTGTCGGTGATGTCGGCGGCGATCCGGCGCGACGTGCCGGTGCTGCTGGCCGTGCCCGAGGCGCTGTTCGGTGACTGGCTGGTCGCTTCCGGCGGGCTCTCGGTCCGGCTGGCCTGCGGCCGCGCCGGCCTCGACGGCTGGTGGCGCTCGCTTGCGCGGCTCGGCCGCACTCGCGAAGGGTTCTGCGCGCGCTTCAAATAACCTCTGCCCCAGAATGGTCACTTCCCCAGGTCAAGGCGGCCGGCGGATGCTCGGGTTCAACTGCCAGAGCCAGTCCGAGGTTATCGATGCTGCAGATCGTCAAGGATACCGCCCTCAAGCTTGCCCGTTCAGCCGGCTACGACATCGTGCCGCTGCGCGACATGCGCGAGCGAGACTTCGCCATCCATCTCGGTCAGCTGCTGACCCAGCTCGAGATTGACTGCGTCTTCGATGTCGGCGCCAATATCGGGCAGTATCACGACTTCCTGCGCGAGCGGGTCTACTACACCGGCCAGATCGTCTCGTTCGAGCCGGTGGCGCGTCATGTCGATGTTCTGCGCGACCGCGCGAAGGGCGACGCCCGCTGGCGCATCGAACCCTATGCGCTGGGCTCGGCGCCGGGTTTTGCCTCGATCAATGTGATGAAGTCGGACCAGTTCTCGTCGTTTCTGGAGCCGGACAATTCCGCCGTGCCGGGCTTCGAGGGCCTGAACGAGGCGGCGCATGTCGAAACCGTGGAGATCCGCACTCTGGACCAGGTGATGCCCGAGCTGCAGCAGGCGCTGGGTTTCGAGCGGCCCTACCTGAAGCTCGATACCCAGGGCTTCGATATCGAGGCCCTGTGCGGCGGCGCCCATATGCTGCCGTGGATTCCGGCCCTGCAGACCGAGGCGTCGGTGATCGGCATCTACAAGGACATGCCGAGCTATTTCGACACGATCCGCTTCCTGAACGAACGCGGCTTCGAGATTTCCGGGCTCTACCCGATCAGCCGCGACGAATCGCTGAGGCTGATCGAGTTCGATTGCGTGATGATCAACCGCGGGCTCGATCCAGGAGCGGCCTGACCGGGGCCGCCTCCTCGCGCCGGCCGAGGCCCAGCATGTCGCACATCACCGCGACATCCTCGCCGGCGACGAACCGGCCCGACGGCAGGGCCAGCAGCTTCTCCCGCATCTCCTCATAGGCCGCCGGCGTCAGCCGCTCGAAGAACCGCACGATCTGGTCTTCGAGCGGCTGGCTGAAGGTCCAGCCGGCATCGAGCCGCTCGATCATGTCGCCGGCCTCGAAGCCGTGGACGGCAAGGCAGGGCACGCCGAAGAACCCGGCCTCGTAGAAACGGCAGGGCAGCAGCCAGCGCGAATTGTGATCGACATGTTCGAGATCGAGCGCCCAGGCGAAATCGATGCCGCCGTAGATCCGGCGCAGGTCGGTCTGGGCGGAATAGGGCCCCTCATAGGTCACGTTGGGCAGGCGGGCCACGGTTTCGCGGAAGGCGGCTTCATCCACCGTGGTCAGCACGCCGTGGAAGCGGAAGGTGACGCGTTCACCCAGCCGCTCGGCCAGGCGCGCGATCAGGTCGACGGTGTCCTGGCCGCGTATCAATCCGCAATAGGCCACGACCCAGTGCCCCGACAATCGCCGTCGGCGGTTGGCGGCATGCACGTCCGGCGCCGCCGGCCGCGACTGGCGAATGGAGGGATGCAGCTTGTTCTCCAGCAGGAACCAGGGGCCAAGGTGGCGCTGCACGGCCAGGAAATAATGCTTGTG
Source organism: Pseudomonadota bacterium (assembly GCA_023433835.1). Taxonomy (GTDB): domain Bacteria; phylum Pseudomonadota; class Alphaproteobacteria; order Ferrovibrionales; family Ferrovibrionaceae; genus JAFKFH01. The sequence continues at coordinate 3,222 of JAEYTW010000246.1, forward strand.
GAAGCCCGGCGACGACAGCACCAGCAGCCGCACGGTCTTCAGGCAGTGCCGTTCCAGCGCGCGCAGGGCGATCGAGGCGGGCCCGCGCCCCATCAGGATCGGCGGGATATCCAGCACCTCGTAGACGATCTCGGGCCGGCCGGCGATGAACAGGCGGGCGAGCAGCGCCAGCAGCAGCTGGTCGATATTGCGGGCATAGAAGATACGCGCGCCCTCATAGGCGCGGCGCCGGACGAACAGGGCGGGTATCGCGCGCAGCAAGGCCCACAGCCGCTGGCCGTAGCGCCCGTCGCTCGTCTGGCCCAGCAGCATGTGCGGCCAGGCCGGGGCATAGCCGCGATTGACGCGTTCGCGGCGGAACCCGATGACCAGCAGGCGGCAGCCCTGGTCCTGGAATTCCTGGACCCGCTTGATCGTGACCGCGTCGGTCACGTCGGGGGTGAAGTAGATCAGATCGTCCGGGGCGGCTGCGGTCACTCCATCGCTCCACTCAATCGGGCCGGTTGGCGAGCCGTCCTGGCCCGGCAGCCTACTCTAGCCGCGGAAGCGGCCGGGCCCCGTGTGACCAATTTGTGGTGGGTCCGGCCGCGACTCCCGGTCACAGGTTGGTCACTGGCCGGGCCGGGCGGGGGTGATGTTCCATGGCCCCGGGCCGTTCGTTGTGCGGCGCAAACCTCAAGGAGGGTCAGCCTCGTGGCGGTAGTCACCCAAAGCGCCGAACGGATCGGCCGGTACCAGCCGAGCCAGGCGCGGTTCGAGCGCGTCGCTATCACCTGCGTGTTCGGCGATCCGCGCGACGGCCGCTCCTGGTCGGGGGCGCCCAACAACCTGGCCACGGCCCTCGAGGGGCTGGGCGTGCAGGTCGAAAGCATCCACCCCCGGCTGGCCCGCGGCGCCCGCCTCGAAATCGCCCTGCAGGACCTGCTGACCGGCTACGGTGTCGCCACGTCCGGCATCGACCTGCTGCGCTCCGGCCGGTCGCGCGAACGGCTGGCCGCTGCGGTCGACGAGGCGGCGCAACGCTTAGGCGTCGGCCACGTGCTGCATACCGGCGCGCTCGACCTGCCGGTGCATGATCGCGCCAGGGGCATCCGCCATTATCTCTATTGCGACCATACCTGGGACCTGTTTCGCCGCCATGCCGGCGGTCGCACCGCGCCGAGCGCCAAGGCCGAGGACGCCTATGAGCGGACCGAGCGCGAGGCGCTGGAATCGGTCGACCATATCTTCACCTTCGGGGCCTATGTCCGCGACAATCTGGTCGAGCATTACGGCATCGATCCCCGCCGCGTCACCGCGGTCGGCTCGGGCATGGGCCAGATCGAACCCTATGAGGGCCCGAAGGACTACACCCGGCCGCGCCTGCTGTTCGTCGCCAAGCATTATTTCCGCGAGAAGGGCGGCCGCCTCGTCGTCGATGCCTTCGCCGAGGCCCACCGCCGCCGCCCCGACCTGACCCTGACCATCGTCGGCGACGAGCGCAGCCGGCGCTTCGTGCCCCACCATCCGGGCATCAGCTTTCATGCCCATCTGCCCTGGCGCGAACTGCAGCGGCTCTACCACGAAGCCACCCTGCTGACCCAGCCGATGTTGAACGACCCCTGGGGCCAGGTCTTCCTGGAAGCGCTGGTGTCGCGCACGCCGGTGGTGGGCCTGCGCCGCAACGGGCTGCCGGAAATCCTCGATGGCGGCCGCCACGGCTTCCTGGTGGACGAGGCGCGGCCCCAGGCGCTGGCCGATACGATTCTCGAAGCCCTGAGCGACCCGGTGCGCCTGTCGCGCATGGGCAGCGCGGGCCAGGCCCATGTGCTCAGCCATTACACCTGGCCGCGCGTGGCGCGCGCCGTCGCCTTTTCCTGACTACCGACCCTGAAGCTCGAGAGGAGCAAGACATGGCCGACAAGGTTGCCCTGATCACCGGTATCACCGGTCAGGACGGCGCTTATCTGACCGACTTCCTGCTGACGCGCGGCTACGTCGTGCACGGCATCAAGCGGCGGTCGTCGCAGATCAATACCGACCGCATCGACCATCTCTACCGGGATCGTCACGAACGCGACGTCACCCTGTTCCTGCATTACGGCGACATGACCGATTCGTCGACGCTGTTGCGCCTGGTGCAGGAAACCCAGCCGACCGAGATCTACAACCTGGCCGCCCAGAGCCACGTGCAGGTCTCGTTCGAGACGCCGGAATACACGGCCAATACCGACGCGCTGGGCACGCTGCGCCTGCTCGAAGCCATACGCATTCTCAAGATGGAGAAACGGGTCCGCTTCTACCAGGCCTCGACCTCCGAGCTCTACGGTCTCGTCCAGGAAACGCCGCAGCGCGAGACCACGCCGTTCTATCCCCGCTCGCCCTATGCGGTGGCCAAGCTCTATGCCTACTGGATCACGGTGAACTACCGCGAAGCCTACGGCATGCATGCCTCCAACGGCATCCTGTTCAACCATGAAAGCCCGATCCGCGGCGAGACCTTCGTCACCCGCAAGATCACCCGGGCGGTGGCGGCGATCGAGGCGGGGCAGCAGAAATGCCTCTATCTCGGCAATATCGACGCCAAGCGCGACTGGGGCCATGCCCGCGACTATGTCGAAGGCATGTGGCGCATCCTGCAGCAGGACAAGCCGGAGGATTACGTGCTGGCGACCGGCGAGACCCATACGGTGCGCGAATTCGTCGAGCTGGCCTTCCGCCAGATCGGCCGCCGCATCGAATGGCGCGGCCAGGGCGTCGACGAGAAGGGGCATTGCACCAAGACCGGCGAGGCGATCGTCGCCATCGATCCGGCCTATTACCGGCCGACGGAAGTCGACCTGCTGCTGGGCGATCCGACCAAGGCGCAGACCCGGCTCGGCTGGAAGCACAAGACCAGCTTCCCGCAGCTGGTCGCCGAAATGGTGGCGGCCGACCGCGCCGCAATTGATGGCAACTACATGGGAGAGCCCGATGTCCGCCCCCTCCTTCGCGCTGCGCGGTAAGCGCGTCTGGGTCGCGGGTCACCGCGGCCTGGTCGGTTCCGCCCTGGTCCGGCGGCTCGAGGCCGAGGATTGCGAGGTGCTGACCGC
>JAEYTW010000271.1 GCA_023433835.1 Pseudomonadota bacterium
GCCCTTTTCATGCCGGCCCGGCTGCATCCGCTCCTATCGTTCCGGGTAACGACGTGTCGGCCCGAAACGACAAGGGGGCAGAACGATAAAGGGCCAGAACGATAAAGGGCCAGAACGACAAAGGGCCAGAACGACAAAGGGCCGGCGCGCGGGATAAACCCGCCGACCGGCCCTGCGCCCGTTACGGTCCCCCGGGCGGCCTGGACGGGCCGCCCACCGTACCGGAATGTCGCTGTTGCTGGAAAATCAGAGCTTGCGCAGGCCGGCAGCGGCCTTGAAGCGGAGGCTCTTCGACGCCTTGATCTTCAGCGCCGCGCCGGTCTTCGGGTTGACGCCGTTGCGGGCGGCGCGCTTGACGACCGAGAAGGTGCCGAAGCCGGGCAGCGAGAAGCGGCCTTCCTTCTTGGTGATCTTGACGATGTGCTCCAGCACCTCGCCAACCGCATCATACGCCGCGGCGTTCGACGAACCCGTCTTCTCGGCGACGATAGCGGCAAGCTGCTTGCGCGGAGTAACCGACGGAACCTGCTTCTTTGCAGCCATAAAGGCCTCCCTCAGAGCAATGACGCCAGCGAGATAACCACAAGCCCAGGGAAAATCAATCGCGATCCTGTGCGCTCAACGAGCGTCTCGGGCCTCGCACTCATCGAGGAACACGCTAAAATACAGGCACCAAGGACAACAAGCCTCTGAAAGGCGAAGGAAATTGCGGCAAAAGGAGCTTCGCCTCGCGCTTGTCTGCTTCGGCGGCGTATCGCTTGCCGTCTACATGCACGGCATCTCGAAAGAGATCCTGAAGCTCGTTCGAGCCTCGAAACTGCTGCATGAAATCACGAATCGGGCCGACCGCGCGACTGCCGTCCATCCCGATTCGGCGACGGCCGAGACCTCGACGGAGGCGCTCTATTTCGACCTGTTGCGCGACATCGGGCGCGAGGTCGAGCTGCGCGTCATCGTCGACACCATCGCCGGCGCCTCGGCCGGCGGCATCAACGGCGTGCTGCTCGCCCGGGCGCTGGCCCATGACCTCAGCCTCGAACCGCTGCGCGACCTGTGGCTCGAGAAGGCCGACGTCAACGAACTGCTGGCCGCCGACAGCCGCGCCAGCCGTTTTTCCAAATGGTTCATGCGGCCGGTCCTGTGGGCGGCCGACACGCTCGGCCTGGTGCGCCTCAACACCGACAGCGAGATGCGCGACAAGATCTCGCTGTTCGTGCGCTCGCGCTGGTTTCGTCCACCGTTCGGGGGCGAGCGCATGTCGGCGATGCTGCATGACGCCTTGCGGCAGATGGGCCACGCCGATCTCGCCGGCCCTTCGCTGATCCCGCCCGACCAGCCGCTCGAACTCTACGTGCCGATCACCGACTTCTACGGCTGGCACCAGGATATCGCGCTGCACGACCCGCCCATCGTGGGTGAACGCGACCATCGCCACCACCTGCGCTTCACCTATCTGCGCGACCATGACGGACGGGTGACGTCCGACTTCACCGACGATGCAGTCCCCGCCCTGACCTTCGCGGCGCGGGCGACCTCGTCCTTCCCCGGCGCCTTCCCCCCCGCCCAGCTGTCCGAGATCGACCGCGTGCTGGCGCGCCAGGGCGAGCGCTGGGACGGGCGCGAGCGGTTCCTGGAGAACAATTTCGAAGTCTATCGCGAGGCCGGCATGGACCCTGCGGCCACCTCGTTCATCGACGGCTCGGTCCTCAACAACAAGCCGTTCGCCAAGGCGCTGCGCTCGATCGACGGCCGGCCGGCCTTCCGCCAGGTCGACCGCCGGCTGCTCTATATCGATCCCGATCCGATCCGCCCGCCGCCCCCGCCCTCGGGCCGGCGGCCGGGCTTCTTCTCGACCTTGAAGGCGGCGCTGTCCGACATCCCCCGGTCGGAGCCGATCGGCAACGAGTTGCTGCGCGTCAACGAGCACAACGAGAACGTCCAGCGCCAGCGCATCATCATCGATTCCGCCCGGCCCTACATCGCCCGGCTGGTCGGCGACGCCGCCCAGATCGATACCGGGGCGCCGCTGACGCCGGAGCATGTCGCGATGTGGCGCGAGACGGCCTCCACGCTTGCCGCCGCCGAGGCCGGCTACGCCTACGACGCCTACGCCCGGCTGAAGCTGCAAAGCGCGGTGCTGGCAATCTCGAACGTCATCGGCCAGTTGGCCGGCCGCGGCCAGCGCGAGCAGGAACGGGTCTGGTTCACCCGGGTCGGCCGGGTCTGGGCCAGCGTCAAGGGCATCGTGCCGATCGAGGGCGGCAGCCTCCTGACCACCGCCGAGGATGGCACGAAACCGTGGATTGCCGCGCTGCAGGCCTATGACATCGCCTTCCGCCAACGCCGCCTGCGCTTTCTGATCCAGGGCCAGAACCAGCTCTATGAGCGCCTGGGGCGGACCGAATATGCCGGCATGTCGATCGAGCTGGTCGACTGGATGAAGCGCCGCTTCTACGACCAGCTGGCGCATCTGCGCCGCCGCGACGCGCCCGATTTCTACTCGACCGAGATCCGGGCCCTGACCAGAAGCCTGTTCACCGCCGAGGCGCTGCAGCGCAGCCCCGAGGAATTCGTCGCCCGGCGCGGCCGGCGCCTCGACCAGCTGCTGGGGCTGATGGCCGAGGAAATGAATCTCGAAGGCACGACGGCCGAACTGGACCGGCTGATCGCCTCGATCGACCCGAAGGACTGGGCACCCCAGGCGCGGCACGAACTCCTGCTGAACTACATCGGCTTCCCCTTCTGGGACGTCATGACCTTCTCGATCACCAAATGGCGCGACCTCGGCGAATTCGACGAGATCAGGATCGACCGGATCAGCCCGGTCGACGCGAAGTCGCTGCGCCCCGGCGAGGCGGCGAGCCTGCTGAAGGGCGTCTCCCTGAGCCATTTCGGCGCCTTCTTCAGCCGGGCCTATCGCGAGAACGATTACCTCTGGGGCCGGCTGCACGGCGTCGAGCGGATGATCGATATCGTGATCGACGCCGCAGGACCGGGATTTACCGGCGGGCCGGAGGCGATTACCGCCTTGAAGCGCCGCGCATTCCGCACTGTACTGAAGGCCGAGGCGCCGCATCTCGGCCGTATCGCCGAGCTGATCGCCGAACTGGAAACCGAGCTTCACGCCCAGGAGGCGCGCGAGCAGCGGATCAAGGAGGGCCGGTGATGGGGTGAGCGATCGGGGGCAGCTCAGCGTGGCCGAGGCGGCCAGGGCCGATCTGATGCGGGCATTGGAGCCCTGCCTGCGCGATCGGGCGACCAAGGACCGTCTGGACGCCGTCGCCCTGGCCTTCCGCCTCGTCACCGCAACCCACGCCCAGCGCGACCTGGTGCGCGACTACTGGCCCCGCAATTTCGCCATCGGCCGGCCCGAGCCGGGCAAGCTCGCCTACGACGCGTTCATGGACCGCGAAGTCATCGAGCCCTTGCGGAATCTGATCCTGCGCCTGGCCCCCACCCCCGGCCGGGCTTCGTCGGCCGATGCCCAGGGGCGCGACGACCTGATCGAGCTGACCCAGCTCTACCTCGTCGCGGCCGACGGCTTCCGCCTGGTGCGGGGCAGCCGCATCGTGCCGCTGCTGCGCGACGAGCTGGGCCAGGAGCTGTTCGCCCGCGTCGACCGCTATCGCCAGCACATCACCGAGGCGCTGCACGAAGCCGACCATCCCGACGTGCCGGCGATGGTGCGCGACCTGATGATGATGGAGATCATCCGCTTCGTGCTGGACACCCTGCGTCACGAAAAGCTGTCGCGCGACATCGGGTTCATGTGGCGCTCCTTCGCCCGCCGGGCCCTGGCCCGCGCGACCGAGGCGATCGAGCAATACCTGTTCAAGCGCGACATGATGAGCCGCTATGGCGCCAATTCGATCCTGGCCGAGATCGAGGACCTGGCGACCCTCGTCACCCAGATCCAGGAGGGCGACCGCGAGGCCGCGGCGCGCGAGAGCGGCAACGCCTTCCTGCGCGCCCTCGGCGCCGAGGTGGTGGACCGCTTCATGGCCGGGCTGATCACCATGATCCGCATGGCGCTGGAGGAAGGCCTGCCCGGCCATCACGATCCGCTGCTGGACGGCCAGCGCACCGCCGACCGGGTCGGCCGGGTCGTGCGCCTGCTGACCTTCGCCCAGCGCGTCACCGGGCGCGAGCCCGCCGATCTCGCCCGCGAACATGCGACCCGCCTCCGCGACATCCTGCAGGACCTGGCCGACCATGCGCTGGCCCGGGCCGCGACGCCGGGGCCGGCGGCGCTGCTGGCGGTCAAGGACCTGATCGCGCTGCACGACCTCGCCCGCCTGTTCCACTGGAAGGACCAAGCCGCGACCCTGGCCGCCCGCCTCGTCCGCCTCGCCCCGATCACGCAGGAGAAATCGGCATGACCGACACCGCCTTCTGGGCCCGGGCCCACCGCCATCTGCTGCGCTACGGCGGCGACTTCGTGCCCTACGTGCCGGTGCGGGCCGAAGGCTCGTTCCTCTACGATGCGGCGGGCCGCCGGGTGCTCGACTTCACCTCCGGGCAGATGAGCGCGATCCTCGGCCATTCCCATCCGGAAATCGTGGCGACCGTGCGCGATGCGATCGGCCATCTCGACCATCTCTTCTCCTCGATGCTGTCCGAACCGGTGGTCGATCTGGCCGAGGCGCTGGCCAGGCTGGTGCCCGAACTGCCGCGGGTCATGCTGCTGTCGACCGGGGGCGAGGCCAACGAGGCGGCGATCCGGCTGGCCAAGCTCGTCACCGGCAAATGGGAAATCGTCGGCTTCGCTCAGTCCTGGCACGGCATGACCGGCGGGGCGGCGGCCGCGACCTACAAGGCCGGCCGGCGCGGCATCGGCCCGCTCAGCCCCGGGTCGTTCGCCATTCCGGCGCCCAATGCCTACCGGCCGCGCTTTGCGGGTGTCACGTGGCAGCAGGAACTCGACGACGCCTTCGACCTCCTGGATCGCCAATCGACCGGCAACCTCGCGGCCTTCATCGCCGAACCGATCCTGTCCTCGGGCGGCATCCTCGATTTGCCGCCGGGTTACCTGGCAGCGCTGCAGGCTCATTGCCGGGCGCGCGGCATGCTGTTGATCCTCGACGAGGCCCAGACCGGGGTCGGCCGCACCGGCACGATGTTCGCCTTCGAGCGCGACGGGGTGGTGCCCGACATCCTGACCCTGTCCAAGACGCTCGGCGCCGGCCTGCCGCTCTCCTCGATCCAGACCTCGGACGCCCTGGCCGACGCCGCCGAGGCGCGCGACTTCCTGTTCTACACGACCCACGTCAACGACCCGCTGCCGGCGGCGGTCGGGCTCAAGGTGCTCGAGATCGTCGCCCGCGACGGGCTGGTCGCCCGCGCCCGGGCCGCCGGGGCCCGGCTGGAAGCCGGGCTGCGCGCGATCAAGGAACGCCATCCGGCGGTCGGCGACGTGCGCGGCCGCGGCCTGCTGCTCGGCCTCGAATTCACCGACGTCGGCAACCGCACGGCGGCCCAGGTCTCGGACGCGGTGACCGACCTCGCCCTGGAGCTTGGTTTATCGGCCAATATCGTGCGCGGCGGGGCCGCCGGCGGCACGATGCGCATCGCCCCGCCGCTGACCGTCACCGATGCCGAGCTGGATCTGGGGCTGGAACTGCTTGATGCCGCAATATCAAGGGCCTGACCGGCGATCTTAATCCCCATTTACCCTTCCTAAACTCTGATCGGGCAAAAAGGTACCGACGACAAGGGACTCGCGGCGGCCGAGTTCCGGGGACTGGGGTAGAAGGGGGCAGGGTTTCGAATGGTTCAGGTCAGGATCGGCATAGACCGGGAATGGACCGAGACGGTTCGCGACCACCTTTACCAGACCCAGGGCGGCCAGATCGCCCGCGACGGCGCGGTCACCGGCCCGGGCAAGCGCCTGGCCCAGTCGCTGCGCGAGAAGTATCGCGAAGGCGAATCGCTGTGCATTCCCGGCGACAACGACTGGCTGATCGGGCCTGAACTGTTCCTGAACCACGACGTCGATATCGGCGTCTTCGAGGATCCGATGGTGCTGGCCGTGGTCGCCGCCCGCGATCCGGCCAACGTGATGTCGCTGGCCGCCACCGCGCGGCTGACCCCGCGGGCGCGCCGCTCGAGCCTGGTGCCCTCGATCCTGACCGAAGTGTCGAAGAGCGCGCTGCACAACGACGTGCGCCTGTGCATCGACTACGCCGCCCGCCATTCCTTCGCCCCCGGCGCGCAGGCCGAGCTCGAGGCGACGATCAAGTCGAAGATTTCCGACATCCGCACCGAATGCTTCGTCGAGCTGCGCAACATCCTGCGCGACCTGCTCGACCGCGATCTCGCCCCGGCCGAATTCATCGAACGCTTCTTCACCCTGTCCGAGCGCAGCCGGATCAAGATCGACGTCTACAAGTCGATGGTGATGACGCTGATCTCGTCGATGAAGATCCGCCCGATGGTCAAGGTGCTGCTGGTCAACAACATCGGCCGCATGCCGCGCCGGGTACAGATGGACGTGATCTCGGCGGTCACGGCCATGCCCAACGATATCGAGACGGCCTACGTCAAGACGGAACTGGCCTTCGTCATCGAGGACAACCGCCGGACGACCAAGCATTGAGTACCGGCTCGGCCGAGCCGGAAGGAGTGCTGACACCATGGCGATGAACGACATCCAGCGCGGCATGCTGCGCCAAGCCATCAAGGACCATATCCGCTTCGTCTCGCGCAAGGGCGGCGGCAAGCGCCTGATGCTGCGCAACATGGACCTGTCGGGCCTCAATCTCGCCAAGGCGCCGCTGCGCGATGCCGTGCTGATGGGCTGCTCGTTCATCGGCGCCAATCTCAATCACGCCGATCTCTCCTTCTCCTCGCTGCTCGGCTGCGACTTCACCGACGCCAACCTGGTCGGTACCAATTTCACCCGCGCCGACCTGCGCTCGGCCGTGTTCTCGGGCGCCTCGCTCGACACCGCCGACATGTCCGAAGCGGTGATGTCGAGCGGCGTGGCCGTCGGCCCGCTCAAGACCGGCGAATGGACGCCGGGCGATTATCGCACCACGCGCTTCTGCAATGCCGCGATGGTCGGCGCCAAGCTGACCCGCGCCAAGCTGACCGGGGCGGACATGACCGGCGCCTCGCTTGCCGGCGCCGAGATGACCGGGGCCGACCTGCGTCGCGCCGTGCTGCGCCATGCCGACCTGTCGGGTGCCGTGCTGAACGGCGCGCTGCTCACCGATGTCGACGCGCTCGGCGCGATCGGCGCCCCGGCCGGCATGACCACCGGCCCGACCCGCCGCCTGCCGCCCGATATCCGCCGCGCCATGACCGCCCACGAAACCTGGGTGATGACCAACGGCCGCGATGGCGTGCGCATGGTGTTCGACGACATGGACCTCGCCGGCTTCCCGATGGAGGAGGCGATCCTGCCGCTGGCCTCGTTCCGCAATGCCCGGCTGACCAACATGTCGCTGCGCAATGCCTGCCTGATCATGGCCGACTTCACCGGCTCTCGCATGAGCGACGTGGTGCTGCAGGGCGCCGACCTGCGCGGCTGCCGGCTGGAAGGCGTCTCGTTCCACAACGTCTCGATGTCCGGCGCCCGGCTGGGCGACGTGCCGATGGAGACGCCGAACAACCAGATCATCGCCCCGCCGCCCGAGGCGGTACACGCCTATGCCGATCAGCTCGCCGCGTTCTGACATCCTCCGGTTGGATCGCTTTGCAAACCGGACGCAACCGTCTAGCCTGAAAGTGCGCGCTGAGACCCGGACGATGAAATGAGCTTCGATTTCGCCAAGGATCCGCTGCGGACACTGAAGCCGACCAGCATCGAACAGCGGTTGGACTTTCTGGCCGAGCGCATCGCCGCGGTCGAAAAGGGCCAGGTGCCGCTGGGCGAACTGCCCGAACTGGTCGAGGAACTCGGCCGCGAGCTGCGTTCGTTCACGACGATCAAGCAGGAAATCGAGGCGATCCGCGAGGGCGTGCCCGAAAAGCTCGCCGAGGCGCTGGCCGCCACGCTGAAGGGCAGCGCCATCCAGCTGCGCCCGCTGATCGAACGGTCCGAGCGGACCGAGCGCCAGGTCGGCCATCTCGGCGACGCGATCAAGGCCCTGTCCAACCGCCCGGCCGTCCTGCCGGTGCCCGGCGAGGATGGCGGCACCGCCGGCGCCTTCGCCACGCTGCGCCGCGACCTGATGGCGCTGGAATCGTCGCTGTCCGACCGGCTGACCGGCCTGTCGGGCGCCCTGACCAGGCTGGCCGAGGCGGCCCCCCTTCTGCCGCCCCCTGCCCCGCCGCCGCAACCCCAGCCGCAGGCCCCGCGCAACGATGCCTCGGAACGCGCGCTGGTGACGCTGGCCGCGGAAGTCGCGCAATTGCGCGAACTGATGTTGGAATCAAACCGCGGCGACAAGGCCGTGGTGATCAACCCCGCCGCCGGCCCGTCGACCGGCGCGATCGTCGACACGCTGACCGCGATGCGCCGCGACCTGGAAATGCTGAGCCAGGTGAACGTCGCCGAACGCACCGCGCCGGTGATCCGCGCCGAGCTCGACGATCTGCACCAGCTCCTGTCGCGCGAAATCGACCGGATCGGCCAGAACCAGACCGAGCTGACCAGCCGGCTGGAAAGCCTGGCCGGCCTGACCGGGCCGCGCCGCCGGTCCTGGGGCCTCGTGCTCGGCCTGATCGTCGGGGCCGCCATCGGCGGCATCGCCGTGCTGGCCGTGATCGGCTTGCTGCCGGGCCTGCAGAACCGCCAGGCCATGCAGGCGCCGCCCGCGCCGGCAATGAACCGCATTCCCGAGGCGCCGCGCCCCGAACCCCAGCGCATCCAGCCGGCG
>JAEYTW010000371.1 GCA_023433835.1 Pseudomonadota bacterium
CCCACGGTGGGGGCGGTGGCCGACGATGTCGCGGCCGCGGCTGCCGAAATGCGCGACGCCTCGTCGGCCATGGCCCAGCTGGCCGGCGAGACCGGAACGCGGTCGGAAAGCGCCGACCAGTCCGCCACCGCCGCCGCTGCCGGGGTACAGGCAATCGTTGCGGCAACCGAACAGCTTGCCGGCTCGGTACGAGAGGTCGCGGCTCGCGTCGACATTGCCTCCACTACTGCAGGGGCAGCCGTCGAGGAAGCGGCCGAGGCCGACCGCATCATGCGCGCCTTGATCGCCGCCGCCGACCAGATCGGGGCGATCGTCGGGCTGATCACCGCCATCGCCGGCCAGACCAACCTGTTGGCGTTGAATGCCACCATCGAGGCGGCGCGCGCCGGCGAGGCCGGCAAGGGCTTCGCCGTGGTTGCCTCCGAAGTGAAGAACCTCGCCAACCAGACCGCCAAGGCGACCGACGAGATCGGCGCCAAGATCGCCGAAATGCAGGGGTCGACCCAGAGCGCGGTGGCAGCGATCGGCGCGATCTCGTCGACGATTCGCCGGATCAGCGACGAATCGGATGCGATCGCCGCCGCGGTGCGCGAGCAGGAGGCCGGCACCCGGTCGATTGCCCGCAACATCGAAGCCGCGGCCGCGGGGGCCGAGGCCGCCTCGGCCGGGGTGCGTCAGGTCCGCTCGGCCTCGGGCGAGGCATCGGATACCGCCGCAGGCTTGCGGCAGTCGGCGGCCGGGCTGAATGCCAAGGCCGATCACCTCAGGGCCGAGGTGCGCGACTTCGTCACCCGTCTCGATGCCGTCTGAGCGGGCTTTCTGCCCGCAGGCAGCGTTGACAGCGGGACGTACCGCCCTTATCTGAGAGACCAACCCACAGAGCGCGCATCTGCGTTCATGGCTTGTTCCCTTTGGCTCTCCGGGGCGCCGGCCCGCTCAGCGGACAGACATTCAGAGACGACGGGCCGCGGTTCAGCCGGACGAGCCGAACCGCCGGCCCCGGTTTGACAGACGAGGACTACGCATGTTCGGCGCCATCGCCAAGAAGCTGTTCGGGTCCAGCAACGACCGCGTGGTCAAGACGTATCAGCGCCGGGTTGCCGCGATCAACGCGCTGGAACCCGAGATCCAGCGTCTCGACGATGCCGCGCTGTCGGCCAAGACCACCGAATTCCGCGAGCGCCTCGCCAAGGGCGAAACCCTCGACAAGCTGCTGCCCGAAGCCTTCGCGGTGGTGCGCGAGGCCGCGCGCCGCACGCTGGGCCAGCGCCACTACGATGTGCAGCTGGTCGGCGGCATGGTGCTGCACGACGGCAAGATCGCCGAGATGAAGACCGGCGAAGGCAAGACGCTGGTCGCGACCCTCGCCGTCTACCTCAACGCCCTCGGCGGCAAGGGCGTGCACGTCGTCACCGTCAACGAATATCTCGCCAAGCGCGATGCCGACTGGATGAGCCGCGTCTACGGCTTCCTCGGCCTGACCACCGGGGTCGTCGTCCCCGGCCGCTCGGACGAGGAGCGCCGCGAAGCCTACGCCGCCGACATCACCTACGGCACCAACAGCGAATTCGGCTTCGACTACCTGCGCGACAACATGAAGTTCCGGCTGGAGGACATGGTCCAGCGGCCGTTCAACCATGCCATCGTCGACGAGGTCGATTCGATCCTGATCGACGAGGCGCGCACCCCGCTGATCATCTCGGGCCCGTCGGAAGAGGACCGCGCCCATTACGAGGCGGTCAACGCGGTCATTCCCAATCTCGGCCCCGACGATTTCGAGAAGGACGAGAAGTCGCGCAACGCGCATTTCACCGAAAAGGGCATGGAGCGGCTCGAGCTGCTGCTGTCCCAGGCCGGCCTGCTGCGCACCTCGAACCTCTACGACATCGAGAACGTCTCGATCGTCCACCACGCCAACAAGGCCCTGATCGCCCAGAAGATGTTCCACCGCGACGTGGACTACATCGTCAAGAACGGCGAGGTGGTGCTGATCGACGAGTTCACCGGCCGCATGATGGACGGCCGCCGCTATTCCGACGGCCTGCACCAGGCGCTCGAAGCCAAGGAAGGCGTCGCGGTCCAGCCGGAAAGCCAGACCTACGCCACCATCACCTACCAGAACTATTTCCGCCTGTTCCCCAAGCTGTCGGGCATGACCGGCACGGCGATGACCGAGGCCGGCGAATTTTCCGACATCTACAAGCTCGAGGTCGTCGAGATCCCGACGAACGTGCCGGTGGCGCGCCGCGACGCCGACGACGAGGTCTACCGCACCGCGACCGAGAAGTACGAGGCCATCGCCGCCGCCATCGACGAGGCGCGCAAGAAGGGCCAGCCGGTGCTGGTCGGCACGGTGTCGATCGAGAAGTCGGAAGGCCTGTCGGTGCTGCTCAAGCAGCGCGGCGTGGCCCATAACGTGCTGAACGCGCGCTTCCACGAGCAGGAAGCCACGATCGTCGCCCAGGCCGGCCGGCTCGGCGCCGTCACCATCGCGACCAACATGGCCGGCCGCGGCACCGACATCCAGCTCGGCGGCAATATCGAGATGCGCGTCGAGCAGGAAGTGCCCGCCGATCTCGCCCCGGAGGAGCGCGAGCAGCGCATTGCGGCCATCCGCGCCGAGGTGCTGGCCGAGCGCGAGAAGGTCAAGGCCGCCGGCGGCCTGTTCGTCATCGGTACCGAGCGGCATGAAAGCCGCCGTATCGACAACCAGCTGCGCGGCCGTTCGGGCCGCCAGGGCGATCCCGGCGCCTCGGCGTTCTATCTGAGCCTCGAGGACGATCTGATGCGGATCTTCGGGTCCGAGCGGATCGAGCCGATGCTGAAGAAGCTCGGCCTCAAGGATGGCGAGGCGATCACCCATCCCTGGATCAACAAGGCGCTGGAGAAGGCGCAGCAGAAGGTCGAGGCCCGCAACTTCGACATCCGCAAGCAGCTCCTGCGCTTCGACGACGTGATGAACGATCAGCGCAAGGCGATCTTCGAGCAGCGCCTCGACCTGATGCGCTCCGACGATCTGGCCGAAACGATCGCGGAGATGCGCGAGGGCGTGGTGGCCGCGCTGGTCGCCCGCCACATCCCCGAGAATGCCTATGTCGAGAAGTGGGATGTCGAGGGCCTGAAGGAAGAGGTCGAGAAGACCTTCGGCCTCGACCTGCCGATCGGCGACTGGGCGCGCGAGGAAGGCATCGTCGAGGAACAGCTGCGCGAGCGTATCGAGGCGGCGGCGGCCGAAAAGATGACGGCCAAGGAAGCCGAGTTCGGCTCGGAACTGTTCCGCCAGGTCGAGAAGAACGTCATGCTGCAGGTCCTCGACCAGCTGTGGCGCGAGCATCTCCTGCATCTCGACCATCTGCGCCAGGCGATCGGCCTGCGCGCCTACGCCCAGCGCGACCCGCTGAACGAATACAAGCGCGAGGCCTTCGAACTGTTCGACGGCCTGCTCGGCCGCCTGCGCGAGACCGTCACCCAGTTGCTCGCCCATGTGATGATGCGCGTGCCGGAGCCCGAGCCCGACATGATCCCGCTCAATGCGCCGTCGCGCGAGCAGGTGATGGCGGCCCGCGGCATCGACCCGAACGATCCCGAGACCTGGAAGAAGCTGCCGCGCAATGCCGACTGCCCCTGCGGATCGGGGCGCAAGTACAAGTACTGCCACGGCAAGATGACGGCCTGAGGGCCTGACGGTGCGGCCGTTCCGGATCGAGATCGCCGACAGTGTGCTGGCCGATCTCGCCGGGCGGCTCGATCGCGTGATCTGGCCGCCCGAACCCGACGCGGCGGGCTGGGTTTATGGCGCCAATCGCGACTACATGCAGCGCCTCGTCGCCTACTGGCGCGACGGCTATGACTGGCGGGCCTGGGAACGGGTTCTCAACCGCTGGCCCCAGTATCTGGTCCCGCTCAGCGATCCGGAATACGGCGATCTCGACATCCACGTGCAGATCGAGCCGGGTTCCGGTTCTTCGCCGCAACCCCTCGTCATCACCCATGGCTGGCCCGGCTCGGTCTTCGAATTCCACAAGATCGTCGAGCCGCTGGCCCACCCCGAGCGCTTCGGCGGCGATGCCGACGATGCCTTCACCGTGATCTGCCCGAGCCTGCCGGGCTACGGCTTCTCCCGCGGGCTCGGGAAGCCGATCGGGCCGCGCGGCACCGCCCGGCTATGGCGTCAGCTCGTGGTCGAGAAACTCGGGCATGAGCGTTTCTTCGCCCAGGGCGGCGACTGGGGCTCGCTGGTGACGGCGTGGCTCGGCATCGATCACCCGGATGCCTTGCGCGCCGTCCATTTCAACATGGTGCCGCTGCGTCCCGACCTGCCCGAGGGCACGCGGCCCGACGCCGACGAGCAGCGCTGGATCGCCAAGGCCAAGCGGCGCATGGCGCGCGAGGGCGGTTATCTCGCCCAGCAGAGCACCAAGCCGCAGACGCTCGCCTTCGCGATGGCCGACTCGCCCGCCGGCCTCGCCGCCTGGATCACCGAGAAATGGCACGGCTGGCCGGGTGCGGCGGCCGATCGCGATCCGCCGCTGCCGATGGACGAGATCCTGACCAACATCATGATCTACTGGGTGTCGGGCAGCTTCCCGACCTCGACCTGGTTCTATTGGGCGGCCGCGCAGAACAACGAATTCCGCATGGGGCCGGGCCAGCGCGTGACCCCGCCCACCGGCTTCTTCCTGCCGGCCTACGACCTGGTGCCGCCCCCGCCCGACAGCTGGCTGAAGCGTGGCTACAATGTCGTCCATCGCCTGGATACGCCGGAAGGCGGCCATTTCGCGGCCATGGACCAGCCCGAAGCCCTCTCGGCCGATATCAGGCGCTTCTTCCGCGCCTATCGCTGAATTTCGGGTTGTGAAATCCCCCCGTCGGTTATGGTAGATGGCCAACCGACACGATCCCAGCGATGAACGTCACCGACGCCCTGAGTGCCAGAATCGGAGGGCCGCCCGGGTTGCAGCGCCGGCTGGCGCGAACCGGCATGGCGGCGGCCGTCCTGGTGACGGCCGGCCTCGTGGGGATGGCGATGGCCTTCATCCTGATCGGCCGCCAGTCGGCGGCTGGCCGGGCCGAGCGCGAGATCGCCGCCCGCGCCGATCTCGTTGCCGGGCAGTTCACCCGCGCCCTGTCGGAAGCCGATCGCGGCCTGCGGTATATCGAGCTGCTCGCCGCCCATGAACCGCTGACCGACGCGGCGATGCATCCGGTGCTGAAACGGACCAGCGCCGAATTGCCGCAGATCGACGGCATCGTGCTGCTCGACCGTCAGGGCGGCATCATCGCCGGATCGGTGAACAGCCCGCCGCCGGCGTTGAACCTGGGCGATCGGCCCTATTTCCAGGGCGCGCTGCGTGACGCGTCCGGCAAGCTGCATATCGGCGTGCCGCTGCGCAGCCGGATCAACACGAACTGGGTGTTGCCGCTGGCCCGGGCGCTGCGGGGCGCGGACGGCCAGGTCGTGGCGGTGATCGCGGCGTCGCTGTCGGTGAATTACTTCCGCGACGTGCTCGGCGCGGCCTTGCCCGACGGCGGCCGCATCCAGGTCTTGCGGGACGACGGCATCGTCATGCTGCGCGATCCGCCCGAGGACGATGCGATCGGCAGCGACTTCGCCGACCGGCCGCTGTTCCGCGCAGCGGCGGGGCGCGAACGCGGCGTGCTGCGCCTGACCGATCCCCGGGATGTCGACCGGCTGATCGCCTTTCAGCGTCTGGCCGGCTTTCCGTTGCTGGTGACCACCGGGATCGGGTTTGACCAGGCGCTGCGCGACTGGCGGCTGACCTCGGCCGTGCTGCTCGGCGGCACCCTGGCACTGGGCAGCCTGATCATCTTCCTGGCCTGGATCCTGGTGCGCGGTGTCGACCGGCTGATCGAGCAGGACAAGGTGCTGACCGACGCCTCGATCCTGCTCAACGCGACGCTTGCCCATATGGGCCAGGGCGTCGTCGTGGTCGACGGGGCCGACAAGGTCGTGCTGGCGAACCGGCGCCTGCCGGCGCTGCTCGGCGTGCCCGAGGCGCTGGGCCAGCCCGGCACGGGGCTCGATCGCCTGGCCGCCGCCGCCGGGCTCGAGGCCGAGCTCTTCGCCGGTGCCGCGGGGCCCGAGATCGAGCGGCGACTGGGCGACGGACGCTGGGTGGTGTTGCAGATCGATGCGATGCCGGGCGGGCGCCTGGTCACGCTGATCGACGACATCACCGGGCGCAAGGCGATCGAGGCCGAACTGCGCCAGCTGGTCTCGACCGATCCGCTGACCCGCCTGCACAATCGCCGCGCCTTCTTCGATCGTGCCGCGCGTGAACACGCGGCGATCAGGGCCGGCGGCCCGCCGGCGGCGGTCGCCCTGATCGACGTCGATCATTTCAAGCGGCTGAACGATACCCACGGCCATCTCGCCGGCGACCGCGCCCTGCGGGCGATCGCCGACTGCATGCGCCAGTCGGTGAGCGCGGGCGACATGGTCGGGCGCATCGGCGGCGAGGAATTCGCGGTGCTGATGCCGGCCTGTCCGCTGGGCGAGGCCGAGCGGACGGCCGAGCATCTGCGCGCCAGCGTCGAGAACCTGGCAATTCCGGCTGGCGACGACGCTGCCGAAGGCGGGATCATCCGCTGCACCGTCTCGGTCGGCCTGGCCGTGCTCGGTCTCGCCGGGCCGGACCAGGCGCTCGCCGTTGCCGATCGCGCGCTCTATCGCGCCAAGTCGTCGGGCCGCAACCGGGTCATCGTCGATGCCGGGCGGGCGGGATCCGCCGCTTCTTAATCCGTCACCCGATCCGTGCTATCCTGCGCGCCGATCGGCCCAAGGGGGAATTCGGGGGAACGTGGACGCCGACGCTATTCCTGCTCAGCGCGCGGCGTCGTCATTCCGGCCCGGCGATCATCGACGATTGTTGCGCGTCGGTCTGGTTCTGATCGCGCTGGTGCTGTCGGCACTGGCGGCCGGTACCGTCTATGCCGTGCTCGATACCCGCCGCAACGCGCTGGCCGATGCCGAACGCGATGCCGTGGCCCTCGCCGGCCTGCTTGCCGCGCAGATGGGGCATTCGATCGGCGAGGTCGACCGGGCGCTGCGCTACATCGAATTCATGATCGGCGAGGAAGGGCTCGACGAAGGCAAGCTGCAGCCGGTGGTCGCCCAGATCAATCAGGAACTGCCGCAGCTGCGCGGCATACTGGTATTCGACGACAAGGGCGACAACGCGATCGATTCCGGCATGTCGCCGCCGCGGCCGATGAACGCCGGC
This sequence comes from Pseudomonadota bacterium, assembly GCA_023433835.1. Taxonomy (GTDB): domain Bacteria; phylum Pseudomonadota; class Alphaproteobacteria; order Ferrovibrionales; family Ferrovibrionaceae; genus JAFKFH01. Next base: position 7,245 of record JAEYTW010000371.1, read on the forward strand.
ACGCGCGACTATTTTTCCATCCATCGCGAGCGGCCGGAGGACGGCCTGCTGATCGGCGTGCCGATCAAGAGCCGCCTGTCGAACCTGTGGGCGATCTCGCTCAGCCGCTCGCTGCGCGATCGCGAGGGGCGCTTCGTCGGCGTGGTCGCCGCCGCCCTCGATCCCGAATATTTCCGCGCCACGTTGAAGAATGCGCGATTGCGCGACGGCGTCGTCGCGATCTCGCGCGCCGACGGCATCCTGCTGTTGCGCGATCCGTTCGTCGAGGCCGAGATCGGCCAGGATCGCCGCGTCAGTCCGATCTTTGCCGCGATGACCGACCGCGACGAGGCGCTGATCCGCGCGCCCTCGGCCGCCGACGGGGTCGAGCGCATCATCGCCGGCCACCGCTTCGAACAATTGCCGCTGGTCGCCACCGCCTCGATCAGCGTCAAGGCGGCGCTGGCCGACTGGCGGACGACCTCGACCGCGCTGATCGGCAGTGCCGTCGTGCTCGGCGGTCTCGTCATCCTGCTCGGCTGGATCGTCGGCCGCGGGCTCGAACGCATGGCGGTGCAGGAACGCCAGCTGGCCGACGCCTCGGGTCTCCTGCGCACGACGCTCGCCCATATGGGCCAGGGCGTGCTGGTGGTCGACGGGGCCGACCGGGTGGTGCTGGCCAATCGCCAGCTCGCCGTCATCCTGGGGATCGATCCGGCGGAGATCGCCCCCGGGGCCAGCCTCGACGTTCTGGCCGACTCGGCGGGGGTCGAGCCCGAACTCTTTGCCGGCGCGGCCGGGCCGGAGGTCGAACGCCAGCTGGCCGACGGACGCTGGGTCGCCTTGCAGGTCGACGCGATGCCGGGCGGCCGGCTGGTCACCCTGGTCGACGACATCACCTCGCGCAAGTCGGTCGAGAACGAACTGCGCCGGCTGGCCTCGATCGACCCGCTGACCCAGCTCCACAACCGCCGCCATTTCTTCGAGCTGGCCGACCGCGAACTGCGCCGCATGCAGCGCGGCGGCGGGCCCGCCGCGGTGGCGCTGATCGATATCGATCACTTCAAGCGGCTGAACGACATGCACGGCCATTTCGCCGGCGACCAGGCCCTGCGCGAGGTCGCGGCCTGCTTCCGCGCCACCTTGCGCTCGATCGATGCCTCCGCCCGCATCGGCGGCGAGGAATTCGCGATCCTGATGCCGGCGACCGGCCTGCCCGAGGCCGAGGCGACGATGCAGCGCGTGCGCCAGGCCATCGAGGCACTGGCGGTCTCGGCCGGGGCGGCGACGATCAGCTGCACGGTGTCGATCGGCATCGCCCCGTTCGGCCCCGCCGGCATCCAGGCCGCGCTGAAGGCGGCCGACGAGGCGCTCTACCGCGCCAAGGCGGCCGGCCGCAACCAGGTGATGATGGCGGCCTGAGCCTGCCGGCTACCGGACCTGCAGCGACATCAGGGTGTTGTAGCCTGTCGGCGGATTCCAGGTGCCGACGTTTTCGAACTGCAGTGCATAGCGCGGATCGGTCGGCAAGCCCGGATCCGGTGCCGCCAGGTAGAGCGTGTAGCTGCCCGGCCTGGACAGGGCGCTGCCCAGCCCGACCTCGATATTCATCGACCCGCCCGCCGGCACGCCGGTGAGATCGGCGCCGGTGGCCACGACCTGCAGCTCGCTGCCCGCGACGATCAGCTGCAGCGGCCGGCTGGTGGCGATCGGGCCGGTACCGCTGTTGCGGATCGTGGCCATCAGCACCGGCTGGCCCGCCAACTCGACGATGGTGGCGCTGTCGAGCGACAGATGCGGCCCGATCGACCTGACGATGTGGTGGTAGCGGTGGGCGGCCTGCGGGTCGGTGCTGCTGTTGTACCATGCCTGCCATGCCGCAGGCGGAAAGCCCAGGTGCAGCGACGTCAGCGCCGAGCGCTGGGCGAATTCCAGGAAATCGCCGCGCGGATAGGTTTCCCGGCACAGCGTGTCGTCGGTATACGGCGCGGTCATCTCGGCCGACAGCGTATTGGCCAGCGCCGCGATGCGCGCGGTACTCACCAGGTCGCAATTGCCGTAGCTGGTCGCGCCGGCATAGGTCGCCGGCAGGAAGGTGCCGCCGTCGCCGCTGTCGGAGCCGAACTCGTCGTCGTGGATCCCGAGCGGCAGGCGCTGCGCCATCTGGGGGGCGGCGCTGCCGAAGCGGTACTGGGCATAGTCGAGGATCGCGTAGGGGTAGCGCACCTCGAGGTTCACGTATTTGCCGAACAGATTGATGAACTGGTCGAGGAACTGGTTGTGCGCCTGGGTGCTGTCGTTGCCGCTGGTCGAATGGTGCCATTCGCCCCACTGGCCGATGAAGCCGGCATGCAGCGCCGAGATGACGTCGGCATTCGACTGTATGGCCGGGGCCAGCTGCAGCATGTGCCGCAGGATGACGTCGAGCGATGCATCGTTGCCCGGGTACTGGCAGTTCGGGTTGGAACTGTCGGTGCAGGGCCAGTTGTAGGTGAAGTTCAGCACCACCTTCAGCCCGGCCTGGCGGATCAGGCCCAGCCCGGTTGCCAGGTTGGCCAGCAACTGCTGCGGCAGGCCGTCGCTCGCCCCGGCCTGATAGTTGTTCGGGCAGTTGCCGTAGGAGACGGCCGGATCGCTCAGGCAGACCACCATGTGCACGACATGGATCGGCGGCATGCCGGGCGGCGCGGGCTGGCCGGGCTGCTGCGGCCAGGCCGGCTTGCCGGTCGTGCCGGCGCGGATCGCGGCGAGCGACGGGGGCTTCTGGTTGACGATGTCGAGCAGGTCGACATAGGTCCACAGCCCGCCGTCATAGGTCGGCTGGTAATTCTGCGACTGCTGGTAGGTGCAGACGATGTTGCTCGGCTGGGCCGCGCCGGGAACCTGCGAGCCCGCGCAGGCCACATTGCCGATGTCGGCCGCGGCGGCCGGCCGGCCGGCGCCGCAGGCCACGACGGCGGCGGCCAGGCCGATGAACAGACGGACGCAGGCGGACAGACTCATCTGTGGCTTCTCCCAGGGCGCAGGCGCCGCGGCCTCCCGGGTGGAGACCCGTCGGGAATCCCATGTCCGGCCTGTTATCGGCGGTATTTATTTACGCTTCGTGAAAGCGATCTTTATCCGCGCTTTACGGCGCGGGCGCGAACCTGGGTGCCCTTACAGCACCCGGCCCATGTCGAGGAACTTGCGCCGCCGCCCTTCGCGCAGCGCGACCGGCTCGGCCGCACTGATCAGGCGCAGATGGCGCTCGACGGCGTCGCCGATCGCATCGATCGTGGCGTCGGGGTCGCGATGGGCGCCGCCCGACGGCTCCGGCACGACCTCGTCGACCACCTTCAGCTTCAGGAGGTCGGCGGCGGTGATGCGCAGCGCCTCGGCCGCGTCCTTGGCCTTCTCGCGGTCGTTCCACAGGATCGCGGCGCAACCCTCCGGGCTGATCACCGAATAGACCGAGTGTTCGAGCATGATGATGCGGTTGGCCGCGGCCAGCGCCACCGCGCCGCCCGACCCGCCCTCGCCGACCACCGCCGCGATCATCGGCACGCCGATCTTCAGGCAGGCTTCGATCGACGAGGCGATCGCCTCGGCCTGGCCGCGTTCCTCGGCGCCGATGCCGGGATAGGCGCCGGAGGTATCGACCAGCGTGACGACGGGCAGGCGGAAACGGTCGGCCATCTCCATCAGGCGGATTGCCTTGCGATAGCCTTCGGGCTTGGCCATGCCGAAATTATGGCGCAGGCGGCCGTCGGTGCCGCGGCCCTTCTCATGGCCGATCAGCATCACCGAGCGGCCGCGGAAGCGGCAGATGCCGCCCAGGATCGCCGGATCCTCGCCGAAGCGGCGGTCGCCGGCCAGCGGCTCGAACCCCTCGGTCAGGCGGGCGACGTAATCCTCGAAATGCGGCCGGTCCTGGTGGCGGGCGACCTGCATCTTCTGCCAGGGCGTCAGCTTGGCGTAGGTCTGCTTCAGCAGCGCCTCCGCCTTGGCTTCCAGCCGTTCGACCTCCTCGGTGATGTCGCCGCTGTCGGCCGCGCTGGTCTGGCGCAGCTCGCGCACCTTGTTCTCGAGCTCGGCGATCGGCTTTTCAAAATCGAGGTAGCTGACCATCTCTCTATCCGTTCTCAGCCGCGCGCGATCGCCTCGGCCTGGCGCACGATCGCCTCGGCCTGACGGATCGAGGCGATGTCGATCAGCCGCCCGTCGAGGGCGACCGCGCCCTGGCCCTTGGCCTGGGCCTCGGCCATCGCCTCGAGGATGCGGCGGGCCTTGGTGACCTCGGCCTCGGACGGGGTGAAGACGTCGTTGGCCAGCGGGATCTGGCTCGGGTGAATCGCCCATTTGCCTTCGCAGCCCAGGATCGCGGCGCGGTTGGCCTGGGCGCGATAGCCGTCGGCATCCGAGAAATCGCCGAACGGGCCGTCGATCGGGCGCAGGCCGTTGGCGCGGGCCGCCACCACCATCCGCGAGATGGCGTAATGCCACATGTCGCCCCAATGGAAGTCGCGTGGCCGATCGCCGTCCTTGTCGGTCAGCACCCCGTACATCGGGTTCGGCCCGCCGATGCCGACGGTGCGGGCTCGGGTCGAGGCGGCATAGTCGGCGACGCCGAAATGCAGGCTTTCCAGCCGGGGCGTCGAGGCCGCGATCTCGTCGATGTTCTGCATGCCCAGCGCGGTCTCGATGATCGCCTCGATGCCGATGCGCTTCTTGAAGCCCTTGGCCGCCTCGATCTGGGTCAGGAGCATGTCGACGGCATAGAGATCGGCCGCGGTGCCGACCTTGGGCACCATGATCAGGTCGAGCTTGTCGCCGGCCGCTTCGACCACGTCGACGACGTCGCGGTACATGTAGTGGGTGTCGAGGCCGTTGATGCGCACCGACAGGATCTTCGAACCCCAGTCGACGTCGTGCAGCGCCTGGACGATGTTCTTGCGCGCCTGCGGCTTGTCGTCGGGGGCGACGGCGTCCTCGAGGTCCAGGAAGATCACGTCGGCGGCCGACCTGGCCGCCTTCTCGAACAGCTTGGTGTTCGAGCCGGGCACCGCCAGTTCGCAGCGATTGAGGCGCGCCGGCGCCGGGATCACCTGCTTGAAGCTCATACCCGATCCTTTCCGCTGAAGCCGATACCGCCCTCGCGGCGGTGCAAAAAACCCGCGCAACATGACGGCAACAGCCGGATTCGTCAACTTAACCCGGGTTTAACCCGCCCTTAACGCGGATCGGGCAGGAATCGGGCATGCTCGATGCGATCGCGCGCAACATCCAGGGCGACAAGCTCAGGCGGCTGTACCGCTTCTGGCAGATCCAGGAGCGCGGCGGCGC
>JAEYTW010000375.1 GCA_023433835.1 Pseudomonadota bacterium
CCCTTCAGCAGGGCACGGCGGGATGTCATCGAGGGGGTCTTCGTGTTCATGTCTTATGCGCTCCCAGATATTTTTAAGGGTTGTGGCTCAACTCGAGGGACCAAGCGGGTGAAGGTCTTCGGCCGCCCAGCTGGCGCGCACGACGGCACCGACCGTCAGCTGCTGGGCGGCGAATGCGGTCTCGGACAGCACGACGCCGAAATCCTCGGCATCGGCGGCCTCGAGCCGCAGATGCACCGAGGCGCCGTGGTATTCGAGGGATTGGACGGTGCCGACCAGGCTGAGCGGCCCCGGCCCCTCGGCCAGGGCCGCGGGCGCGAGCGCGAGCGCGATGCGATCGGCCCGGATCGTCATCGCCCCGTCGCGGTTCAGCACGTTGTGGCCGCCGATGAAGCGGGCGACGAAGGCGGTGGCCGGACGGTTGAAGATGTCCTGCGGCGGGCCGGCCTGCTCGATGCGGCCTTCGTTCATCACGACCACGAGATCGGCCAGCGCCATCGCCTCGGTCTGGCTGTGGGTGACATGGATGAAGGTGATGCCGAGCTCGGTCTGCAGCCGCTTCAGCTCGCCCCGCATGCGATCGCGCAGGAAGGGATCGAGCGCCGACAGCGGTTCGTCGAGCAGCAGCACCGACGGGTTGGTGATCAAGGCACGGGCCAGCGCCACGCGCTGCTGCTGGCCGCCCGACAGCTGGGCCGGCAGGCGGTCGGCATAGCGATCCATCTGGACGAGGGAGAGCAGTTCGCGCGCCTTGGCCCGCCGTTCCGCCTTGGCCACGCCCTTCATCTTGAGGGAGAAGGCGACGTTGTCGGTGCAGTCGAGATGGGGGAACAGCGCGTAGCTCTGGAACATCATCGCCGTGCCGCGGCGGGCCGGGGGCACGCCGTTGACCTGGCGGTTGCCGATCAGCAGGTCGCCGTCGGTGATGTCCTCGTGGCCTGCGATCATCCGCAAGGTCGAGGTCTTGCCGCAGCCCGACGGCCCCAGCAGGCAGCAATAGGATCCCGGCGGGATCTTCAGCGAGACATGGTCCACCGCGACGGTGCGGCCATAGGCCTTCACGAGGCCGATCAGTTCGACGCCGCTTGCGCTCGACACGGACATCCGATCCCCCTGAATGGATTCCGACTGTTCACAATCGGAATCCATTCAGCAAACATCGTGCCAGCGTTTTGCGTACAGTTTTCGGCGCCCGAAAGCGCGACTCGCGCCTAAAATTTAAGCCTTGAGGAGAGGATTGATGACAAATTAAGCGAATCGTCATCCCGGCGAAAGCCGGGATCCAGGGTAGGCGCAGCGCCGCTTGCGACGCCCCTGCCCTGGGCTCCGGCCTTCGCCGGAGCGACCGATTGACGCTTTTATGTGTCATGGCCGGGCTTGACCCGGCCATCAGCTTCAGCCCGATGGAAGGCAGCCGATGATCTTCTCACGGGTGGACGGCGAGCGACCGCCGGGTCAAGCCCGGCGGTGACGAACAACCCAGATTGTATACGATCAATCCGTCGAGAGGATGACGTTGCGGACCAGCGGATAGATCTGGCTGTTCCAGCGCGACCCGGAAAACACGCCGTAATGGCCGACGCCCGGTTGCAGATGGTGGCGCTTCAGGGCCGGCCGGATGGCGGTGCAGAGCTCGTGGGCCGCGAGGGTCTGGCCGACCGAGCAGATATCGTCGCGCTCGCCCTCGACGGTCAGCAGCGCGGTGCGGCGGATCGCCTTCGGATTGACCGTGCGGCCGCGCCACTGCAGCCTGCCCTGCGCCAGATGATATTCCTGGAACACGGTCTGCACCGTCTCCAGGTAGAATTCCGCCGGCAGGTCGAGCACGGCAAAATATTCGTCGTAGAAGACCTTGGTGACCTCGGCCTTGTCGCGCTCGCCGCGGACCAGGTTGTCGTAGAGGTCGAGATGGGCGCGGACATGGCGCTCGGGGTTCAGGCTCATGAAGGCCGTGACCTGCATGAACCCGGGATAGACCCGGCGCATCGCACCCTCGAACTGCATCGGCACGGTCGAGATCAGCATCTTCTCGAACCACTCGATGGGCCGGGTGGTGGCGAGTTCGTTGACCTTGGTCGGGTTCAGCCGGCAATCGATCGGGCCGGCCATCAGGGTCAGCGACCGCGGCGCGGCGGGATTGCCGTCCTCGGCCATGATCGCGGTGGCGGCCAGCGCCTGGACGCAGGGCTGGCAGACGGCGACGACATGCGCGCCCGGCCCCAGCGTCTCCAGGAACTTGATCAGGTAGTCGACATAGTCGTCGAAGCCGAAGCGGCCATGACCCAGGCTGACGTCGCGGGCATTGTGCCAGTCGGTGATGTAGACGTCGTGCTCGGGCAGCAGGGTCTTGACGGTGCCGCGCAGCAGCGTGGCGAAATGGCCCGACATCGGCGCCACCACCAGCACCCGCGGCTGGGTGACGGCGACACCTTCCTTCTTGAAATTGAGCAGCGTGCCGAACGGCAGGGTCAGCGTCGCTTCTTCGACGACCGGCACCTCGCGCCCTTCGACGCTCACCGTCTCGATCTCGTAGGACGGTCGCGTATGGGTCAGCCCCGCGCGCTCGATCATCTCGCAGGCCGCGGCGAAGCGGCGCAGAAGGGGCGTGCCGCCCCAGCCGTGATCGATCATCGGCCGGGTCATGCGCGCCATGGCGCGCAGCGGCGCCATCATGTCGGCCTGGGTCTGATAGGTGAAGTACATCATTCGTTGCGTATGGCAGGCCGACCGGGTTGATGCGACAACACGAATTGGGGAAAAACCGACGCTTGTTTGAAAAGGCTAGTGCATTTTCTGCTGCAGTGCGAGAAACTTGTTGCGACGCACGCGTCACGTTTCGTCACCGAATGCTGCAGCACCCGATGGGACCATCAGGATGAAAAGCAATCTCCGGGCGAAGACGGCCAAGGCCGCGCCGGTGAAGACACCAGCCGCGAAATCGTCGACGAAAAAGGCGGCGGCGCGCCCGAAGACGGCGGCAAAGGCCGCGCCCGTCAAATCGACGCCCCCCAAGGCCACGCTGTCGATCTCGTCGAAGAACTATTCTTCCTGGTCGCTGCGCGGCTGGCTGATCTGCCGGATGGCCGGGCTCGATTTCGAGGAAGTGGTGCTGCCCTCCGACGATCCGTCGACGCGCGCCGAACTGTTGCTGTTGTCGCCGTCGTTCCTCGTGCCGAAGCTGACCCATCAGGGAATCGCGGTGTGGGATACGCTGGCGATCGCCGATTACCTCAATGAAATCTTGCCCGAAGCCGGGCTGTTTCCCGCCGATCTCGCCGCCCGCGCCCATTGCCGGTCCATCTCGGGCGAGATGCATTCGGGCTTCGCCAACCTGCGCGCGGCCCTGCCGATGAACCTGAAGGCGCATCACCCGGACTTCAAGGTCTGGGCCGGCGCCCAGGCCGACATCGACCGGGTGACGACGATCTGGCGCGGCTGCTTTGCCGCCTACAAGGGCAGCCATCTGTTCGGCGACAAGCCGACGGTGGCCGATGCGATGTATGCCCCGGTCTGCACCCGCCTGCTGACCTACGATGTCCGCCTGGACCCGGAAAGCGCGGCATACTGCAAGCGCGTGATGGCCTGGCCTGACATGATCGAATGGGTCAAGGCCGCCAAGACCGAACCCGACGAGGTCGAGGAACTCGACGTCGAATTCTGATAGGATCGCCCATCGCCGCGTCAGGGGAGCATCGCCGTGGAATGGGTCGTCCTGGGGCTGGTCGTGGCCCTCGTTCTCTATGGCATCATGGTCTACAACCGCCTGGTCACGCTGCGACAGGCGACCGGCCAGGCCTGGGCCGATATCGACGTGCAGATGAAGCAGCGCCTCGACCTGATCCCGAACCTGGTCGAGACGGTCAAGGGCTACGCCGCCCATGAGCGCCAGACGCTCGATGCCGTGGTCAGCGCCCGCAATGCGGCAGCCCATGCCAGCGGCCCGCAGGCCGCCGCCGCGGCCGATACCGTGCTGACCGGCGCCCTGCGCCAGCTGTTCGCCTTGGCCGAAGCCTATCCCGACCTCAAGGCCAACCAGAATTTCCTCGAGCTGCAGCGCGAACTGTCCGACATCGAGAACAAGATCGCCGCCGCCCGCCGCTTCTTCAACAGCGCGGTCAGCGAGTTCAATGCCGCAATCGAGCAGTTTCCCGCGGTGCTGTTCGCCCGCACCCTCGGCTTTTCCCAGCGCGATTTCTTCGAGGTGCCGCCCGAACAGCGGGCCGCGGTCGAGGCCGCACCGCAGGTGAAATTCTAAGGCCTGCGCCGCCGATGCGCACGCTGGGCCTGCGCACCCAGATCTGGAACAACGCGCTGAAATCGATCCTGCTGCTGGCGAGCTTCCCGATCCCGCTGCTGTTGATGCTCTTCGGCATCATCGTCCTGGACAAGGCCGTCGAGGGCCAAGCGGTGATGCCCGAACTGATTGCCGCCATCGATCGCCTGCCGCTCTATCTGCCCGTTGCCGTCGTCGTCGCGTCGATCTGGTTTGCCACCGCCTATCGGATCAACATCTGGCTGATCAAGCTGGTGTCCGGCGCCAAGCCGGTGACGCGCGCGCAGGAACCGCGGCTTTACAATCTGCTCGAAAACCTTTGCGTCAGCCGCGGCCTGGCCATGCCGAAGCTGTGCCTCATCGATTCCGGCAAACTGAACGCCTTCGCCGCCGGCATGAACCCGCGGCAATACATGATCGCGATAACGCGCGGCCTCGTCGATACGCTCGACGAGGCCGAACTCGAGGCCGTGCTGGGCCATGAGCTCAGCCATATCCGCAACGGCGACACCAGACTGATGGTCGTGGCCGCGGTGTTTGTCGGCATCCTGTCGCTGGTGCTTGACCTGTTCGGCCGCTACGCCCGCGGCATTGGGGTGCTCTATGCCATAGCCATAGCCTGTTTTGCCGTCGGCCAGCTGCTGGCGGTGGGTATCCGCCTGGCCCTGTCGCGCCGGCGCGAGTTCATGGCCGATGCCGGCGCGGTCGAACTGACGCGCAACCCCGATGCCGTCATCAGCGCCTTGCGCAAGATCGAGGGGCGCTCGACCCTGACGGACCTGCCGACGCCGTTGCGGCCGATGTACATCGACAGCGCCGCCGAGGACGGCTTCCTTGCCGGAATCTTTGCCACCCATCCGACCATCGCCGAACGGATCGAGGCGCTGGTCGCCTATGCCGGCGGCCATGAACCCGGCCCCCGGCCGGCCTTCGTGCTGCCCGATGCGCTGAAGCCGGGAGGGGTTTGAGCGATGCGCACGCTGGGCCTGCGCACCCAGATCTGGAACAACGCGCTGAAGTCGCTGCTGCTGATGACGGGCTTTCCCGTGCTGCTGCTGCTGATCGTCTATGGCGTTGCCGTGCTGGGCGTGGCCCTGGAAGACCGGGAAGTCATCCCCGGGCTGATCGAGGCGGCGCGTCGGCTGCCGGCCTGTGTCCCGGTCGCGATCGTCGCCGCGCTGATCTGGTTTGCCGTGGCCTACCTGATCAACACGCGCATGATAAGGCTGATGACCGGCGCGAAACCGGTGACGCGCGCAGAGGAGCCGCGGCTTCATAACCTCCTGGAAAACCTCTGCGTCAGCCGGGGCCTCAGCATGCCGCGACTCTGCGTCGTCGAGACCGAGGCGCTGAACGCCTTCGCCGCCGGGGTCAGCCGGCCGCAATACATGGTCGCCGTCACCCGCGGCCTGATCGACAATCTAGACGATGCCGAGCTCGAAGCCGTGCTGGGCCATGAACTCAGCCATATCCGCAACGGCGATGCCCGGCTGATGATGATCGCGGCGATCTTCGTCGGCATCATCTCGCTGGTGACGGACCAGTTCGGCCGGCTGTTCAACAACGTCAGTTTCGGCCGTTCCTCCCCCTCGGGCGGCGGCAAGGGCAAGGGATCGGGCGGTGCCGCCCTCGTCCTGATTCTGATTGCGGTGGCCTGCTTCGTGCTGGCCCGGCTGCTCGCGATCGCCATCCGCATGGCGCTGTCGCGCCGGCGCGAATTCATGGCCGATGCCGGCGCGGTCGAGCTGACGCGCAACCCCGACGCGATGATCCGCGCCTTGCGCAAGATCGAGGGGCGATCGCCGATGCGCCGGCCGACCTGCGGCCGATGTATATCGACCTCGCCCCCGGCGGGTGGCTTGCCAGCCATCCGCCGATCGCCGATCGCATCGCAGCCCTGGTAGAGTATGCCGGCGGTCGCGATCTCCGGCCGGGACCTTGAGGCCCAGCACCGCGTTAAAGCCTTTCAAGAAGCCACAGGGAGTACCAGACATGGCCGAAAGCGACTATCACAAGGACCGGATCTCGAACCGCAAGCTGCAGCCCGAGACCCTCATGCTCGGCTACGGCTATGATCCCAAGCTGTCGGAGGGGGCGGTCAAGCCGCCGGTCTTCCTGACCTCGACCTTCGTCTTCACCTCGGCCGAGCACGGCAAGGAATTCTTCGACTACGTCGCCGGCCGGCGCGAGCCGCCGCAGGGCCAGGCGGCCGGGCTGGTCTATTCCCGCTTCAACCACCCGAATTCCGAAATCGTCGAGGACCGCCTGGCGATCTTCGAGGAGGCCGAGGCCGGCGTGCTGTTCTCGTCGGGCATGTCGGCGATCGCCACCACCGTGCTGACCTTCGCCCGGCCAGGCGACGTCATCCTGCACAGCCAGCCGCTCTACGGCGGTACCGAGACGCTGATCGCCAAGACGCTCGCCAATCTCGGCATGAAGGCGGTGGGTTTCGCCGACGGGGTCGATCCGGTCTCGATGCGCGCGGCCGCGGCCGAGGCGCAAGGCCTCGGTCCGGTCTCGGTGATCATGCTGGAAACACCGTCGAACCCGCTGAACACGCTGGTCGACATCCGGCTCGCCGCGACCGTCGCCGATGAAATCGCGGCCGCCCAGGGCGGCCGGCGCCCGATGGTCGTGGTCGACAACACCCTGCTTGGGCCGGTCTTCCAGAAGCCGATCCAGCACGGCGCCGACGTCTCGGTCTACTCGCTGACCAAATATGTCGGCGGCCATTCCGACCTGATCGCCGGGGCGGCGCTCGGCTCCAAGGCGGTGATGCGCCAGATCCGCCTGCTGCGCTCGGCCATCGGCACCCAGCTCGACCCGCATTCCTGCTGGATGCTCGGCCGCTCGCTCGAGACCCTGTCGCTGCGCATGAACGCGGCCAACCGCAATGCCCAGATCGTCGCGGCCTTCCTGGCCGAGCATGCCCATGTCGCCCGGGTCCATCACCTCGACTACCTGCCCGAGGGATCGGACGGGGCGCGCGTCTACAAGGCGCAGTCCTCGGCACCGGGCTCGACCTTCTCCTTCGACGTCAAGGGAGGCGAGCCGGAAGCCTTCAAGGTGCTGAACGCCTTGAAGGTGTTCAAGCTGGCCGTCTCGCTCGGCGGTACCGAATCGCTGATCTGCCATCCGGCCTCGACCACCCATTCGGGCGTGCCCAAGGCGACGCGCGACCGGCTGGGCGTGTCGGACGCCACGATCCGCGTCTCGATCGGCATCGAGCATGCCGACGATCTCGTGGCCGACCTGACCTACGCGCTGGCCCAGCTCGACGGGTAATGCCCAGGGGCTCTCGCGGCTGCGGCAGCGAGAGCCCTTGGCATACCACCCTGCGTTCCTCTAGCCTGTCGGCTTCTACCAAAAAGAATTCAGGAAACGGCCGCCATGCAGCTCTATCACTCGCCCACCTCGCCCTATGTCCGCAAGGTCATGGTCCTGCTTCACGAGACGGGGCTGCTCGACCGCGTATCGCTGACGCCGGCGACCGTCACGCCGATCACCAACGACGCCACCGTGGCCGCGCACAACCCGCTGACCAAGGTGCCGACCCTGACGCTCGATGACGGGACCGACCTCTTCGATTCCCGGGTGATCTGCGAATATCTCGACACGCTGCATCACGGCACGCCGATGATCCCCGACGGCGGCGAGGCGCGCTGGCGCGTGCTGCGCGTGCAGGCGACGGCCGACGGCCTGCTCGACGCCGCCCTGCTGACCCGCTACGAAACCTTCATGCGGCCCGAGGACAAGCGCTGGCCGGAATGGATCGAGGGCCAGACCGGCAAGTTCCAGCGCGCCGTCGACAAGCTGGAGTCCGAGGCCAAGTTCTTCACCCAGGCGGTGACCCTGGCCGAGATCGCCACGGCCTGCGCGCTCGGCTATCTCGATTTCCGCTTCGCCCACCTGCCCTGGCGCGACAGCCACCCCAAGCTCGCCGAATTCATGGCGGCGTTCTCGCAGCGCCCCTCGATGGAAGCGACCAAGCCGGCGTAAGCATTCCGGGGCGGCGATCACCGCCGCCCCGTTTCTTCAGTGCAGGAAGCCGGTCGAGATCCAGGGCACCGCCGCCACCACGATCAGGCCGACGATCAGGGCCATCATATAGGGCCAGATCGGTTTCAGCGCCTCGGACGGATCGACCCGGCCGATGGCGCAGGCGGTGTAGTAGCCGACGCCGAACGGCGGGGCGAACAGGCCGATGCCCATGGCCAGGATCACCACCATCGCGTAATGCACCTCGTGGATGCCGACGGCGCGCGCCACGGGAAACAGCAGCGGCCCGAACAGCACGATCGCCGGGATGCCCTCCAGCACCGAGCCGAGGATGACGAAGGCGACGATCGAGGCGGCCATGAAGGTGAAGGCCCCGCCCGGCAGCGCGGTGATCGTCGCGGCCAGCTGGCGCGAGAAGCCCGACTGGGTCAGTGCCCAGGCCATGCCGGTCGCCGTGCCGATGATCAAGAGGATCGCGCCCGACAACGCCGCCGTGTCGATCAGCGCCGGCCAAAGCCTGGCCCAGGGGATCTGCTGGCGGAACAGCAACGCGGCGATGACGCCGTAGGCCAGGCTGTAGGCCAGGCCGATGGTCGAGACCTCGGTCGCGGTGGCGACCCCTTCGACCACCGCGGCGCGGATCAGGAAGGGCAGGATCATCGCCGGCAGCGCGATCAGGAAGGCGCGGCCGATCTCGCCGCCGCGGGCCCGCCGCACGTGGCTCAAGTCTTCGTGGCGGTACTGGAACCAGACGACGACGCACAGCATGATCGCCAGCACCACGCCGGGCAGCAGGCCGCCGGTGAACAGCGCGGCGATCGAGACGCCGGTGACCGAGCCGATGGTGATCAGCACCAGGCTGGGCGGAATCGTCTCGGTCTGCGCGCCGGTGGCCGACAGCAGCGCGACGAGGTCGCCGGGCTTGGCGCCGCGTGCCTTCATCTCGGGGAACAGCACCGGGGCCACCGCCGCCATGTCGGCAGCCTTCGAGCCGGAGATGCCGGAGACGAGATACATGGCCGCCACCAGCACGTATTGCAGGCCGCCCCGGGCATGGCCGATCAGGCTGGCCAGGAAGCCGACCATGGCGCGGGCCATGCCGGTGATCTCGATGACCAGCCCGAGGAAGACAAACAGCGGCACCGACAAGAGGATGATATGCGACATCCCCTCGTCCATCCGCCCGATCACCACCGTCATCGGCGTGCGGGTGGTGATGGCGAGATGGGCGTAGGTGCCGAGGCCGAAGGCGAAGGCGATCGGAATGCCCGACAGCACCGCCATGCCGACCAGCAGCACGAAGAAGACGATCAGCTTGTAATTGCCCATCGCCATCAGCAGCGGCTTGGCCCCGACCAGGATGCCGGCGACGACGCCGAGCAGTACCAGGGCCAGCAGGAATTCCTTGATCGGGGCAAGACGGCCGAGGCGCAGCAGGCCGAGGAACAGCATCAGCCCGAGGCCGACCGGCACCGCCATCGCCCGCCAGATATTGGGGATTTCCAGCGCCGGGGTGACGATCGCGGCCTCGTCCAGCGCGTATTCGATGGCCGGATGCAGCACCATCGCCAGGAAAAGCATGCCGGCGGCCAGCGACAAGGCGTCGAAGAACACCCGCCACCCGCTCGTCGTCTTGGCGACCAGCGCGCCCATGCGCATATGGTCGAGGCGGCGATAGGCGACGACGGCGCCGAGCATGGCCAGCCACAGGAACAGGATCGAGGCCAGTTCGTCCGACCAGGTCAGCGGCCGGTGGAAGACATAGCGGCTGACCACGCCGGAGAACAGGATCAGCATCTCGACGACGACGAGGACCCCGACGATGGCCTCGATCGACCGGCCGATGCCGTTCTCGACGCGGGCGGCCGCGGCCGTCGCCCAGTTGCTCGATGCGGGCGCGGCCATGGTGTGGGTGTTCATCAACGGAATCCTCTCACGCCCGGCAGCTCAGGCCGCCATCAACCGGCAGACAGACGCCGGTGATGTAGGCGGCTTCGTCCGACACCAGGAACAGGGCGGCACGCGCCACGTCCCAGGCGGTGCCCGAACGCTTCATCGGCGCGATCTTGTCGCGTGCCTGCTTCATCGCCGCGGCATCGGCATATTGCGACACGATCTGCTGGTAGATCAGCGGCGTGTCGATGACGCCGGGCAGCACCGCGTTGGCACGGATGCCCTGCTCGGCATAACGCACCGCCAAAGCGCGGGTGAAATGGTTCAGCCCGGCCTTGGAGGCGTAGTAGGAGTAATAGGGGTAGTCGTTGATCTGCACCGAGGCGAGCGAGGAGACGTTGACGATCGCCCCCGCGCCCTGCCCCTGCATCACCGGCAGCACGTGCTTGCAGGTCAGGAAGACGGAGGTCAGGTTGACGTCCATCACCCGGTGCCAGCTTTCCTCCGTGACGTCGGCGAGGTCACCCATCTCGGTGATGCCGACATTATTGTGCAGGATGTCGATGCGGCCGCAGCGGGAAACGATCTCGGCCACCGTCGCCTCGACCTCGGCCGATCGCGTCACGTCGGCTGCGAGGGCGAAGGCCTTGTGGCCCTCGCCCTCGATGATGCCGGCAGTCTCGGCCGCGGCGGCCAGGTTGCGGTCGACGGCCACGACGGTTGCCCCCTCGCGGGCATAGAGCACCGCGGCGGCCTTGCCGTTGCCCCAGCCCGGGCCGGACGAGCCCGCGCCGAATACGAGCGCGATGCGCCCGTCCAGTCGTCCTGTCATCGCATCCCTCCCCCGTCCGCGGCCCTTATGGTCAGGCCGTCTTGCCGGTGAACTTCTCCAGCACCGCCCAGGCTTCGTCGCCGTATTTGCCCTTCCATTCGGCGAAGAACCCGGCCTGGCGCAGCTTGTCGCGGAAGGCATCCTTGTTGACGGTGTGGAACTGCATGCCCTTGGCCTCCAGATCCTTCTGCAGGCTGTTGGTCAGCGCGGCCACGTCGCGGCGCTGGTCCTCGGCGCTCTGGTTCAGGTTCTTGGCCGCGATCTCGCGCACGTCCGGCGGCAGGGCTTCCCATGCCTTCTTGTTGACGAGCATCCAGTAGCCGTCCCACATATGGCCGGTCAGCGACAGATGCTTCTGCACCTCGTAGACCTTGGTCACCCAGATCGCGGCCAGCGGATTTTCCTGGCCCTCGGCGATCTTGGTCTGCAGCGCCGAATACATCTCGGCCGCGTTGATCGAGATCGGCGACGAGCCGAAGGCCTTGAACATCGACGACCACAGCGGGCTGACCGGCACGCGGATCTTGAAGCCTTCGAGGTCGGCGGGGGTCAGGATCGGCTTGGTCGACGAGGTGATGTGGCGGAAGCCGTTATCCCAGATCTTGTCCATCGCCATGATGTTGGTCTTGGCGATCGCCGCGCGGATATAGGCGCCGAGCTCGCCGTCCATCGCCTTCCACACCGCGTCGTAGTCGGGGAAGGCGAAGCCGATGCCGTTGATCGAGGCGACGGGGACCAGCGTCGACAGGATCAGACCGGACAGCGTGAACATCTCGACCGCGCCGGAGCGCAGCTGGCTCAGCACGTCGGTGTCGGAGCCGAGCTGGTTGTTGGGGAACACCTGGATCTCGAGGCGGCCGCCGGTCGCCTCCTTGATGCGGTTCGACGCCTCGGTCATCCGCACGTTCAGCGGATGGGTAGCGGGCACGTTGCTCGCATATTTGTAGGTGAACTCGGCCGCGCGCGCCCGGCCGATGCCGAACACGCCGGTCGAACCCAGCGCCGCGGTGCCGGCGATCAGGGCGGTACGCCTGGTCATCTTGATCATTGTTGTTCCTCCCAAGGATTGTTGGTTTCGATTACGCGACGCGATCACCCTTCTTGACCTGGACCGCCCGGTTGTCGGCGGCAGGCAGCATCTTGGCCGGGTCGCGGGTGACGACGACGTCGATCACCACCGGCCCCTTGGTCGCGAAGGCGCGGGCCAGCGCCGGCGCCACCTCCTCCGGCCGCTCGACCCGGATGCCGGTGCAGTCCAGCGCATCGGCGACCTTGGCATAGTTGGTCTCGGCCAGGTCCGAGGCGTGGTAGGCCCCGGGGCCGTACATCAGGTGCTGCAGCGCCTTGACGTAGCCGGAGGCGGCGTTGTTGACGACGATGATGGTGAAGTCGAGGCCGAGCCGCCGGCCCGTCTCGATCTCGCCCAGCATCATGTTGAAGCCGCCGTCGCCGGTCAGGCTGACCACGCGGCGGCCCTTGCCCGCCAGCGCCGCGCCCATCGCGCCGGGCAAGCCGTAGCCGATCGAGGCGAAGCCGCGATCGGGCAGGAAGCCGCGGCCGGCCTGCTTGGTATCATACAGCAGCCCGCCCCAGTGGGCGGCGAAGCCG
The DNA here is from genome assembly GCA_023433835.1 of Pseudomonadota bacterium. Classification (GTDB taxonomy): domain Bacteria; phylum Pseudomonadota; class Alphaproteobacteria; order Ferrovibrionales; family Ferrovibrionaceae; genus JAFKFH01. The sequence goes on from JAEYTW010000375.1 coordinate 12,606, forward strand.
CCGTCGGCGACCAGGATGCCATCAGCCGGCATCGCCTTGTTCAGTTCACCCATCAGGCGGCCCATGGCGACCGGCACGTCCTCGGACTCGTAGCGCTCGCGCGTGTTCTCGCGCCAGGCGGCCATGCGCTTTTCCACCTCGGCGCGATAGTCGGGCCGCGCCGTACCCTCGCCCAGCGCCCGGTGCAGATCGACGATGCCGGCCCGCGCATCGCCCCACAGGATGACATCGGGCGTGGCCGTGCGGCCAAACTCCTCCGCGACGATGTCGAGATGGATGATGGTCTTGCCCTTGGGCGGCACGGTGTAGCGCTTGGTCGCGATCTCGCCGAGCTTGCAGCCGACCACCAGCAGCACGTCGGCCTCCTCGATCAGGCCGTTGGCGATGCGGTCGTAGCGGCCGAACAGGCCGGCCGACAGCGCGTCGGTGCAGGGGATGGCGCCCTTGCCGGTCATCGTATGGGCGACCGGAATATCGTGGGCCCGGGCAAAGGCGGTCAGCGCCGCGGTCGCATCGCTCAAATGCACGCCGCCGCCGGCCAGTACCAGCGGGCGGCTGGCCGCCTTCAGCAGGCCGGCGGCCTTGGCCACCGCCGCCTCGTCCGGGCGGCAGCGCAGCGCGGGCGCCGCCTCGTAGGCCGGATCGGCGCGGAACTCGGCTTCGTTGAACGGATAGGTCGCGTGGCAGATATCTTCCGGCACGTCGACCACGACCGGGCCGGGGCGCCCCGTGGTGGCGATCTGGAAGGCGCGGCGCAAGAGTTCGGGGATGCGCTCGATCATCTCGACGCGCAGCAGGTCCTTGACCGCGGGCCGCAGGATTTCGATCTGCCGCGATTCCTGGGTCATGTTCTTCCAGGAATGGCCGCGATGGGTATTGCCGGTCACCACCACCATCGGCGTGCCGGCATTCAGCGCCTCGACCAGCCCGGTGACCAGGTTGGTGGCGCCCGGGCCCAAAGTGGCATCGGCGAGGCCGACGCGGCCCGAAACCTTGGCATAGGCGTCGGCCGCGAACACGCCGGCGCGCTCGTCGTTGATCAGGTGGTGATCGAGGCCGAGGCGGCGGGCGGCATCGTAGAACGGCAGCAGCTGGAAGCCGCCCATGCCGAACATCGGCCCGCCATGGTGGGCGGCGATCATCCGGGCCAGCGCTTCGCCGCCGGTCATCTCATTAGTGCTCATCGCATCATCTCCGTGACGGCGGCAACGATCGCGTCGCGGCTGACGCGCACGGCATCCTCGACCGGCGGGGCATAGCCAACCGGTGCGCGCGGGGCGCCCAGGCGGCGGACCGGCGCCTTCAGGTCGCGGCCCAGCCGTTCGGCCACGGTCGCGGCGATCTCGGCGCCGAAACCGGCGACCGCGACCGCTTCATGGGTCACCAGCAGGCGGCCGGTGCGCGCGACGCTGGCCAAAACCCGGTCCTTGTCCCACGGCCAGATCGAGCGCAGGTCGATCACCTCGCCCTCGATGCCCTGCCCGGCCAGCGCC
>JAEYTW010000387.1 GCA_023433835.1 Pseudomonadota bacterium
CCGCCGCCGCGCCACCGGCCCCGGCCGCGCAGGATCCGGCCAGCCCCGCCCAGCCACCGGCGATCGAGACCCCGCGCCGCCGCCTGGTGCCGGGCCCGGGGGCCGAGCCGCCCAAGACCGAATAGCGTGGCCCCGCCGCATCTCGTCGTTTCGGTTACCGCGCATGGCTACGGCCACCTGGCCCAGACCGGACCGGTGCTGAACGCGGTACGTGACCGCCTGCCCGATCTGCGCATCACGCTGCGCGGCGCATTTCCCGACGGCGTCGTCGAAGGTTTCATCTCCGGCCCGGTCGAACAGGCCCCCGCCCCACCCGATTTCGGCCTGGCGATGACCTCGCCGGTAGCCATCGACTGGCCGGCGAGCCTGGCGCGCTATACCGGGCTGCATCGCGACTGGCACGGCGCGATCGAGGACGAGATGGCCGCGCTGGAGACACTGGCCCCCGACCTGGTGCTGAGCAACGCCGGCTACGTCACGCTGGCGGCGGCGGCCGAGTTGCGCCTGCCGGCGATCGGCCTGTCGTCGCTGAACTGGGCCGACATCCTCGACCATTATCGCGGCGGCGAGCCCGACGTGGTCTCCATCATCCTCGAGCAGCGCATGGCCTATGCCGGCGCCCGGCCGTTCCTGCGTTGCGCGCCCGGCATGGCGATGCCGGGCATTCCCGGCGTCGTCGACATCGGCCCGATCGGCCGGCGCGGCCGCAACCGGCGCGGCGAGCTGGCGCCCGGCGCGCGGACGCTGGTGGTGGTATCGGCCGGGGGCATCCGCGGCGGCACGCCGGCCGCCGCCTGGCCGGAACTGCCCGGCGTCGCCTATGTCTTCGCCCGGGCCGAGGATGCCGATGCCAGGCGGGATGCCGTGGCCCTCGACCGCCTGGGCTTGGCCTTCATCGATGCGCTGGCCTCGGCTGACCTGCTGGTCACCAAGCCGGGCTACGGCATGTTCGTCGAGGCGGCGGTCAACCGCACCAGGCTGATCTATGCCGCGCGCGACGACTGGCCCGAAGCGGCCGGCCTCGACGCCTTCGCCGCCCGCCATGCCTGCGCGACCAAGCTGCCGGCAGATGCTTTCGACGACCCCGGCGGCGAGGTGGCCGCGGCCATGCTGGCGCTGATCGAGCGGCCGCAGGCCCCGGCGCTCGAGCCGACCGGCATCGGCGAGGCCGCCGATCGGATCGTGGCGCAATTGCTGCGCCGATGATGGTAAAGTGACGATCGATGGGCCTGTGGCGCGACCTTCTCGATCGGATCACCGGCACGGCGCAACAGCCGGAGCGCCGTGACGCCGACGTCAACAATGCGATCAATCAGCGCCTGTTCGAAACCTCGATCGACCTGATCCTGGTCGTCTCCCGCCAGGGCAACCTGTTGCGCGTCTCGCCTAGCGTGCGCACCATCCTGGACCGCGACCCCGACGAGATGCAGGGCCGCGGCGCCGCGGAATTACTGTATACCCCCGATCTCGACGCGACCCGGCGGGAAATGCGGCTGGCCCGCCGCGGCGGCACCACCCGCAATTTCGACTGCCGCTACGTCCATCGCGACGGCCACCCGGTGACCCTGGCCTGGACCGGCGTATGGCTGGACGAGGAACAGCAGCATATCTTCATCGGCCGGGACATGACCGAACGGCTGGTGGCCGAGGATCGCGCCCGCCGCTCGCAGCGGCTCGAAGCCGTGGGCCAGCTGACCGGCGGCATCGCCCATGACTTCAACAACCTGCTGGCCATCGTCATCGGCTCGCTCGACCTTCTCCAGATCCGCGTCGCCCAGGATGGCGAGGCGGTCGAGCTGACCGAGGCGGCGCTGAAGGCGGCGCTGCGCGGCGCCGACCTGACGCGGCAATTGCTTGCCTTCGCCCGCCAGCAGCCGCTGAACGCCAAGGTGCTGGCGATGGACGAGCGGATCGCGGCAACCTCGGGCCTGCTGCGCCGCACGCTGGGCGAGCGCATCGATATCGCGGTCAACCTGTCGCCCGATCTGTGGCCGGCCCTGGCCGATCCGGTGCAGTTCGAGGCCGCCCTGGTCAACCTGGCGATCAACGCCCGCGATGCGATGCCCGATGGCGGCCGGCTCAGCCTCGATGCCGAGAATTTCCATCTCGACGAGGATTACGCCCGCCAGAACGCCGATGTCGCCCCCGGCGACTACGTGATGATCGCGGTCTCCGACACCGGCGGCGGCATGCCGCCCGACACCGTCGCCCGCGCCTTCGAACCGTTCTTCACGACCAAGCCGCCGGGCGAAGGCACCGGCCTAGGCCTGTCGATGGTCTATGGTTTTGCCCGCCAGTCGCGTGGCCACGTCAAGATCTACTCCGAACCCGGCCGCGGCACGACCGTGCGCCTCTATCTGCCGCGCGCCACCGAAGTCGGCGCATCGCCGACCCCGACCAAGCCCACGGCCCTGCCGACCGCCCGCCAGGGTGAGCGCATCCTGGTGGTCGAGGATAATCCGGAAGTCCGCGAGGTGGTGGTGGCCCAGCTCGGCGCGCTCGGCTACCGCGTAATGGAGGCGGAAGATGCCGACGAGGCGCTGGGGATCCTGGCGCGCGAGGACGATATCGACCTCTTGTTCACCGATGTCGTCATGCCCGGCTCGATGAGCGGCGACGAGCTGGCCCGCACCGCCCGCCGCCAGCGCCCCGACCTCAAGGTCCTGCTGACCTCGGGGTTCGCCCGCGGCAGCCTGCATGGCGGCACGCAGAACGATTTCGCCGACATATTCCTGCCCAAGCCTTACCGCCAGGTCGAGCTGGCGGCCAAGCTGCGCGCGATCCTCGATACCTCGCGTCAGTCCTTGTAGGTTTCGCGGATGATCATGATCTCGGGCAGCGCGGCAAGGAACAGCCCGGCGAGCCTGGGATCGAAGTGGCGGCCCGCATTGTCGCGGATATAGGCGACGGCATCGTCGAAGGCCCAGGGCTGCTTGTAGGGCCGTTCCGACAGCAAGGCATCGAACACGTCACAGATCGCCGCGATCCGCCCGGCGATCGGGATATCCTCGCCAGCGAGGCCCTTCGGGTATCCCGTGCCGTCCCATTTTTCGTGATGGGTCAGCGCGATGACGCGGGCGGCCTGCAGCAGCGGCGAAGGATCGTCGCCGATGATGTCGCCGCCGATCTCGGCATGGGTCTTCATCAGGTCCCATTCGTCCGGCGTCAGCTTGCCGGGCTTGAGCAGGATGGCATCCGGCACGCCGATCTTGCCGACGTCGTGCATCGGGCTCGCCTGCAGGATCAGTTCGGCCTCGGCTTCCGCCAGGCCGGCGCGCAGCGCCAGCAGCTGGCAGCATTTCGACATCCGGATGACATGCATGCCGGTCTCGTTGTCGCGGTATTCGCCGGCGCGCCCCAGCCGCTCGATGATCTTGCGGCGGGTCTCCTCCAGCTCGTGCGTGCGGGCGCGCACCGCCGCCTCCAGCCGCTCGTTCTCGCGCTTGCGGTCGTTATAGAGCCGTCGCACCTCCAGCATGTTGCGGATGCGGTGCACCACCTCGACCGAATCGAAGGGTTTGGTGATGAAATCCTTGGCGCCCGCCTCCAGCGCCTTCAGCCGCGTCGCGCGGTCGTCCTGGGCGGTGAGGACCAGCACCGGCAGGTAGTCGTCGCGCATCGCGCGGCCCAGGCGGTGCATCACCTCGACCCCGTCCATATGCGGCATGCGATAGTCGAGCAGGATCAGGTCGAACTGCTCGGCGGCCTGCAGCCCCTCGACGTCGCGCGGATCGGTGGTCGAATGGATATTGTCGAAATCTTCGTTGGCGAGAATGCCTTCGAGCAACGCGACATTGGCCGCGTTGTCGTCGACGATCAGGATCTTGGCGGTCCTGATCGGATCGCCCCCGATGCCGGTCTCGGTGGTCGGATCGCTTTCGGTCGAACCATCGCCCATGCGGCCCTCTCTGCCGGCGGCGTTCCCCCTTTTGCCGCCTCCCCGCATGCGAGCTTAAGCCAGCCACCACGAATGGCAAGCGGGGGAAGGTTGCCCTTCCCCCGCTACCCCTGAGCGCGACTTGGAAGCGTCGCTTATTCCGCCGCGGCACCCGCCGTCGGCAGCTTGTGGTCCTTGAACTGGTCGCGCAGCTTGGTCTTCAGCAGCTTGCCGGTCGCGGTATGCGGCAGCTCGTCGACGAAGACGACGTCGTCGGGCAGCCACCACTTGGCGATGCGGCTTTCCAGGAACGAAATCAGTTCCGGTCCGGTAACTTCCTGGCCCGGCTTCTTGATGACGATCAGCAGCGGGCGTTCCTGCCACTTGGCATGGAACACGCCGATCACGGCCGCTTCCTGCACGGCCGGATGGCCGACCGCGGCATTCTCGACGTCGATCGACGAGATCCATTCGCCGCCCGACTTGATCACGTCCTTCGAGCGGTCGGTGATCTGCATGTAACCCTCGGGGTCGAGGGTGGCGACGTCGCCGGTATCGAAATAACCCTGCTCGTCCAGGACCTGGCCGCCCTCGCCCTTGAAGTACCCCTTGGTGATCCAGGGGCCGCGGACCTTGAGGTTGCCGAAGGCATGGCCGTCGCGCGGCAGTTCCTTGCCCTGGTCGTCGGTGATCTTCATGTCGACGCCGAAGACCGCGCGGCCCTGCTTCTGCTGGATGTCGAAGCGCTTGTCGAGCGGCAGATCCGCATGCTTCTTCAGCAGGTTGCCGGTGGTGCCCAGCGGGCTCATCTCGGTCATGCCCCAGGCATGCACGACATAGGCCCCGAAATCCTTCTGGAACCGCTCGATCATCGCGCGCGGCGCGGCCGAGCCGCCGATCACCAGGCGCTCCAGCACGATATCCTTCTTGGCGTCCAGATGCGGGTTCTGGTCGACATAACCGAAGAACATCAGCCAGACCGTCGGCACGCCGGCCGAGAAGTTGCACTTCTCGTCGCGGCTGATCTCGTAGACCGACTTGCCGTCGAGCTGGGCGCCGGGCAGGACGAGCTTGGCGCCGCACATCGCCGCGGCATAGGGAATGCCCCAGGCATTGGCGTGGAACAGCGGCACGATGATCAGCGCGCTGTCGGCCGAGGAGAGGCCGAGGCCGTCACGGCTGCAGACGCAGAACGAGTGCAGCACGGTCGAGCGATGGGAATAAAGCACGCCCTTCGGGTTGCCGGTGGTGCCCGAGGTGTAGCACAGCGACGAGGCGGTCTTCTCGTCGAACTGCGGCCAATCGAAATCGGCCGAATGGCTGTCGATCAGGTCTTCATAGCAGAGCAACTCGATGCTGCCGGTATCGATCTTGGGCATATGCGCCCGGTCGGTCATGGCGATGAACGCCTTCACCGACTTCATCGTCGGCGCCAGCTTCTCGATCAGCGGCGCGAAGGTCAGGTCGAAGAACAGGAACTGGTCTTCGGCATGGTTGGCGATATAGGTGATCTGCTCGGGGAACAGGCGGGGATTGATGGTATGCAGCACCGCGCCCATGCCGGAGATGCCGTAATACAGCTCCATGTGGCGATAGCCGTTCCAGGCCAGCGTGCCGACGCGGTCGCCGAACTTGGCGCCCAGCGCGGTCAGCGCATTGGCCAGCTGCTTGGAACGCTGGCGCAGCTGGCGGTAGTTGGTGCGGTGGATCGGCCCTTCGACGCTGCGCGAGACGATCTCGGTATCACCGTGATAGAGCGCGGCATATTCGATCAGGTCCGAGATCAGCAGCGCACGATCCTGCATCAACCCGAGCATCGCGTTTCCTCCCTAAAATCCAAGCGATTCGGCGGCATTTAGGCATACCGCCTGTCAACCTGCAAGCGCCCCGCCGGGCCCCTCATTCCCCCGGGCGGGTGAGGGCGAACACGGCGTCCACCACCGAATAATCGTGATAGCCGAGCCGGGCGATGGGGCGCATCGCCGCAGTATCGACGAGGCCGTCGCGAATGAAGCGATCGTCGATATGGATCGCCACGACACGGCCGAACACGGTGAAGTTGGGCGCCCCCCTGGCCCCGTCCGGCAGGCGCACGACCTGCAGCAGCTTGCATTCCAGATGCGCGGGCGAGGCTGCGACCCGCGGCGGTTTCACCAGGCGCGACGGCGCGGCCTCGAGCCCGGCCAGTTCCATCTCGTCGGCGCCGCGCGGCGCCATGGCCGACGTCTGGTTCATCTGGTCGCGCAGATCCCAGGTGGCCAGGTTGACCACGAACTCCCCGGTCGCCTCGACATTGGCCACCGAATCCTTGACCCCGCCGTCGGCATGCAGGCCGTTGCAGGAGAACATCACCATCGGCGGATCGGCCGACACGCCGTTGAAGAACGAGAAGGGGGCGAGGTTGACCCGACCCTCGGCATTCATCGAGGTGATCCAGCCGATCGGCCGCGGCACCACGAGTGCCTTGAACGGCGAATAGCGCAGGCCGTGCGGCTGCCCGATTTCGTAGTACATCGACGGGTGCTCCTCGCTCAGCCCAGCGGACCGGGCCGCAGATCCTCAAGGGGGAAGGCCACGACCTCGGCCAGCAGTTCGGCGAAACCGCTGGCGGCATGCTCGATGATCGTGCGGCCGCGGGCGGCATCGGCATCGGCGGCATTGCCGGCGGCGCCGGCCGGGTGCAGGTCCTGGGCCGCCCACGCATAGGCCGAGGGCCCGATGGCGTTCAGATGCTTGTAGCGCCCGGCCAGCGCGACCGAGGCCGGCGGATAATTTCGCATCTCCGACTTGCGCACGAGGTCGGGGCGCGCGGCCAGCATCATCGAGGTCTCGACCGAGCCGGCATGGATGCCGTGGCGCATCTCGGTATCCGGAAACAGTCCGGGCGGATAGCCGAACCCCCACCAGTTGGCCTTCACCACCATCATGCCGAGCCGCACCCGCAGGTCGCGGGCGACGATGTCCATGATCTGGACCTGGCCGCCATGGCTGTTGAACAGCACCAGCTTGCGCAGGCCGGCGCGATGGACCGATTCGCCGATCTCGGTCCACAGCCGGGTGAGCGTCTCGGCCGACAGGGTCAGCGTGCCCGGAAAGCCCAGATGCTCGTTGCTCTTGCCCACCGCCTGGGTCGGCAGGGCCAGGATCGGCAAGTCCGGCGGGGCCAGCGCCAGGGCACGGTCGAGCACGGCGTCGACCAGGCAGGCATCGACGGCAGTCGCCAGATGGGGGCCGTGCTGCTCGATGGCGGCCACGGGCAGGATGGCGACGGTGCGGGCCGGGTCCAGCCGGGCGAATTCCGGATGGGTCAGCTCTTGCCAGCGGCGGGGCAGCGTGTCTGTCATGGCGGGAACGTTAACAACCCCGGGCCCTTCCGTCATGCGCCATCTGGTTCCGCCGGCCCTCGGCCGCCCGCTCGCAAACTACAGCCATGCCGTGGAAATCGAGGCGGGCAGCCGCCTCCTGTTCCTCTCGGGCCAGCTCGCCACCCGGCCCGACGGCACGGTGCCCGAAGGGGCGGCCGAGCAGGCCGCGCTGATCTTTCAGAATATCGCCGCGATCCTGGCCGAGGCCGGCATGACCATGGCCAACATCGTCAGGCTGAATGCCTATCTGACCGACCGTGCCGACCTCGGGGCCTACATGGCCGCGCGCGACAAGGTCGTGGCCAGCCCGCCGCCGGCCTCGACCCTGCTGCTGGTCCAGGGTTTCTCGCGGCCGGAATTCAAGGTCGAGATCGAGGTCGTCGCAGCGCTTTAACCGCCCAGCGGCTTGCCGTCGAAGCCTTCGGGGTTGCAGTAGCCCACGCCCGCTCCCTTAAGCTGGCGGCACAGCGTTTCCGCCGCCTTCTGATCGGCCAGCGGGCCGGCCTTCAGCCGGAAATAGATGCCCTTCGGCCCGAGGTCGACGCGAGCCAGCCGCGCCTCCATCGGCTTCAGCGCGGGATACTTGGCTTGCAGCTGGCTCCAGCCCTTCGTCGCCTCCGCCTCATGCTTGTAGGAGGCGAGGTGGACGGCGAATTTCAGCTCGTTGGCCGGCGCAGCGG
>JAEYTW010000408.1 GCA_023433835.1 Pseudomonadota bacterium
GGCTGGCACCGGCCGCCGGGCGGGGCGCCGACCTCGGACACAACCGCTCGATGCTGGCGACCAGCCGCTCGATGTCGAACGGCTTGGCCACGAAATCGTTCATGCCGACGCTCAGACATTGCTGCCGCTCGGTCGGGAGGACGCCGGCAGTCAACGCGATGATCGGCAGGCTGGCGAGACCAAGGCGGCCGCGGATCTGCCGTGTCGCCTCGAACCCGTCCATGACCGGCATCTGCGCGTCCATGAGGATGATGTCGTAGCGCTGGCCATCGCGCTCCAGCAACTCGACCGCGGCACGGCCGTGATCGGCAATCGCGACATCCGCGCCTTCCAGGCCGAGCACTCGTCGCGCGACATCCTGGTTGATCGGGTTGTCTTCGACCACGAGGATACTGAGCCCCTGCAACCGCGAGCCTGCGGGCCGCGACGGATGGGGATCTTCGCTGCGGCGCCGCACCGTCACCTTGGCGATCGCATCGTGGAGATCGGAACCGGTCACCGGCTTGATCAGCGTCGCATCGATCAAGCCGAATTCGGGCAGCCATGCCACCCTTTCGCGGCCATGCGCCGCGACCATCCCGATGATCGGCAACGGCGGCAGCGCCGCATCCCCCCGTACGAGGCGCGCCATGTCGGCGGCGCCACCACCCGACATCTGCCAGTTGACCACCGCGGCATCGAAGGGATGGCCGGCCGCGTGCGCAAGGCGCAGCCGCTCGATCGCCTCCGCGGCCGAACCGACCGCCTCGCCCGCCCATCCCAGCGCGCGGATCGCACCGACCAGACACTCGCGCGACAGGGCGTTGTCGTCGACCACCAGCAGCCGTGTGCCCGCCATCGCGTCGGAATTTTCCTCCGCCAGGTCACCGGCCACCAGTAGCGGCAGTTCGATCCAGAATTCGCTGCCCGCGCCGGGTTCGCTGCGCACGCCGATCTCGCCGCCCATCATCTCGACCAGCCGCTTCGATATCGCCAGGCCGAGGCCGGTGCCGCCGAAGCGACGGGTGGTCGATGCATCGGCCTGCGTGAACGGCGCGAACAGGGCACCGCTCTGTTTGGGCGTCATGCCGATACCGGAATCCTGCACCGAGAACCGGAGGACGACCCGGTCCGCCGACCTGCCGATCAGGGTCGTCCGGACGTGGACGAAACCCCGATCGGTGAATTTCAAGGCATTCCCGACCAGGTTGATCAAGACCTGCTGCAGCCGCAGGGGATCGCCGACCAGCCGCCGCGGCACCCCGGCATCGATACCTATGAGCGTTTCCACCGGCTTGCTGCCGACATTTGCCGACATGATCGTCGCCAGCGCCCGGCTGATGTCGTCGAGATCGAACGGCGTAGCCTCCAGTTCGAGCCGGCCGGCCTCTATCTTCGAGAAGGTCAGGATATCGTCGATGATCCCGGACAGCAGGCGGCCGGACGCAATGATCTGCTGCAGCGTCTTCGCCGGCTCCGCCCCCAGGTCCTGGCGCGCCAGAACCTGGGCCAGGCCGATCACGGCATTGAGCGGCGTGCGGATTTCGTGGCTCATGTTGGCCAGGAAATCCGACTTGCTCTGGCTGGCCGCTTCGGCGGCGGTCTTGGCGTCGCGCAACGCCTGCTCCTGCCGCCGGCGCTGGGTCAGATCCATGGCGATGCCGAGCGCGCCGAGGTTCCTGCCCTCGGTGTCGCGCAAGGCGCTGACGGTCAGCAGCACGGGCAGCCTGGTGCCATTCTTGCGGATGTAGGTCCACTCGTTCTGGTCGGACCCGCCGTGCCTGGCCTTGAACAGGAAGACATTGAGGTCGGGTTCGATCCGCCGGCCGGCATCGACCGACAAGGCCTGGGCACGCGCCGCCACTTCCTCGCCGTCGTGCAGTTGCGCGACCGACATCCTGCCCACGACCTCCTCGGCGGCATAACCGAGCAAGGCTTCGGCTGCGGGGTTGAATATGGTGATCACCCCGGCCGGGTCTGTCGCGATGATGGAATAACCGGCATGGGCGAGGATCGCGCGTTGCAGGACCGAGTAGGTCAGAAGTTCCGCCGTCCGGTCCTGGACCTGCTGCTCCAGGGTATGGTTCAGCTCCATGATCCGCCGTTCCGCCGCCAGCTGCTCGGTGATGTCCCGGACGAACTTGGCGATGCCGATGATCGCGCCCTTGTCGTTCATGATCGGCGACATCGTCAGCGACACGTGGACGTGGCTGCCGTCCCTGCGTTTGCGCACCGTGTTGAACGGCGCCACCAACTGACCCCGGGCGACGCATTCGAGCAGCCGTCCCTGCTCCGCCATCAGTTCCTCCGGCACGAGGAGATCCTCGTCCATCCGGCCTATCGCATCGCGCTCGCCGAAGCCCAGGATCCTCTCGGCGGCTGGATTCCAGTCGGTGATCCTGCCATGAACCGTCTCGCCGATGATCGCGTCGTTGGAGGCCGTGACGATCGCGGCGGTGCGGGCTTTTTCGGCCTGCTCCCGGGCCCGGCGCTGCAGCCAGGCGACAAAGCTGAACGCCAGGGCCGACAACAGCGCCGAAGCGGCGGTGATCAGGAATCCGATATCGCGCGGATTCGTCAGGTTCTGGGCCTGGACGAACGCCGGCAGGGCGCGCAGCGACATCGTCCAGACCTGGTCGAACAGTTCGACCCGAATCTGTTCCGCCAGTTCCGGGCTGGCGGGTGCGTCCGCGTGGTCGGAACTATAGAACGTCTGGTTGAGGCCACTCGCATCGACCGCGGACAGGCTGAAGCTGAACAGGCTGTCCTCCATGTCCATCGCCGCAAGCACATCGTCGATATAGAGGGGGACGTAGGCCCAGCCGACCGTGGCATCGTGGCGCTGGAATTCCGTTTCCGGCACCGGCCCCGGGCGATAGACCGGCAGGATGACCAGGATTCCGAAGCCGACGTCGCCGCTGGTCTGCACCAGCCTGACCGGCCGGCTCATCGTGGCGTGGCCGGTGCGCATCGCCTCCATGGCCGCGTCGCGGCGGTTTTCTTCGGAGGCGATGTCGAGCCCGATGGCGGCTTCGTTGCCTTCGACCGGTTCGATGTACTGGATGACGAAATGCTCGCGATCGTGCCAGGACAACTGCCGGATCGAGAAATCGGGCATGCCGTCGCGCCGGGCCGCCTCGACGAACGCCGCCTCCTGGCCCTGCGCGACCCGGCGGACGAAGCCGAAGCCCCGGGCGCCGGGAAATTCCTTGGCCAGGTCGCGCGTCAGCGAATAGGCATGGAAGCGCTCCCGGCTGATCCCCGTCACCCCGGCCGCGACGACCGCCCCCCGGGCGCCGCGCAAGCCATATTCGTAGATGCCCATGCGGCGGACGATGTCCGCTCCGGTCTTCTGCGCCAGCGCCGTGAACCTGGCATGAAGCAGCTGCTCGTTTTCCCAGTGGAGATGACCGGTCGCGAGAAAGGCGGCCAATATGCCGGCCAGGAAGATGATCCCAGGTATCGCGACGATGTGGATATCGTCCGCCCGCTTCCTGTTCCCTGCGCTTGCGTCGATCACGCCGAGCCTTTCGGTGATGTCGATCAGCCCGTGACGTCTTCGACCGCGGCGGCGACCGATGTCTGGTTGCGCCCCAGGGCCTTCGCCCGATAGAGCGCACGATCGGCGGCCCGTATCAGCGCCTCGGGGCGCTGGCCTGCGGCCGGGTATGTCGTCGCCACGCCGATGCTCGCCGTCACCCAGGCGGCTGTCGGCGACGCGTCATGCGGCATGCCGGCGTCACGCATCGCCTGGTGGATCGCATCGGCGACATGCAAGGCGCCGGCGCCGCTCTCGGCGCTGTCGCAGAGCAGGATGGCGAATTCCTCGCCGCCGTAGCGCGCGATCAGATCCGAGGCGCGCCGCACGCTGCCCTCCAGCGCCTTCGCCGCCTCGCGCAGGCAGGCATCGCCTGCCGGATGGCCGTATCGATCGTTGTAGGCCTTGAAGTGATCGACATCGATCATCATCAGCGTCAGGGGGCGGCCCGTCCGTTGCGCGCGCCGCCATTCGGCGTCGATCGTCGCCTCGAAACGCCGGCGGTTCGCGATGCCGGTCAGACCGTCCTGCATGGCCAGCCGCGTCAGCAGCTCGGTCTGGCGGCGCAAGGTCAAGTGCGTCGCGACCCGCGCGCGCACGACCGGCGCGCTGACAGGCTTGCTGATGAAATCGATCGCCCCGAGATCGAGCGCACGCGTCTCGCGGCCGGCGTCGGCGTGCGAAGTGACGAAGATGATCGGAATGCCGTTCGTTTCCGGCGACTGCTTGAGCTGTGCGCAGACGTCGAAGCCGCTCAGCCCCGGCAGCTCGGCGTCCAGCAGGACAAGGTCGATCCTGCCCTCCAGGATCTTGCGGATCGCGGCCTCGCCGGTCTTGGCGAAGGTGATTTCACCCATGCCGTCGAGGATCTGGGCCAGCGTCCGGATGACGATCGGATCGTCGTCGACGATCATGATTCGCGGGAATGCCGGCTCGGCCGCAGTCATGATTGCAAACCCCGTCATGAAAAAATCGCTCTTGCCGGCGGACGCAGTTGCGCCACGCTGGCGGTTCCCCGGCAAATCTGGGGCAAGCGCGGTCAAGAGAATGTCCGAATTGGTAAAAAAGCTGCGTTATCGCACGCGAGATGTAACCGGCATGGGCAGCGCCGGTCCCGCGGGCATATCGGCCGGCCGACGAGACTAGAGCAAAAGCCGCCGGCCGTGCGGGCCGGCGTCGATGATCGTGCGCAGCGTGGTCAGGTGGCGGGTAAGCTGGCCGCGGTCGCGCACGGCGGTCAGCGACAGCCTGATGGCATGGGGCACGGGGTCGCGGCCGACCGCGAAGGTCGCCGCGGTGACGACACGGATGCCCGCCTGCAGGCAGGCCGCGGCGAACTCCTCGCGCCGCCAGGGTTCGGGCAGATAGAGATAGGCGTGGAACGAACCGGGCTGGCTTTGCAGTTGCAGCCCGGCAAACACCTCGTTGGCGATGACGTTGCGGGCGGCGACCTCGGCGCGCAGTTCGCCCGCCAGGCGGTCGGCGGTGCCGTCCTCGACCCAGCGGCGGAAGATCTCGGCCGGCAGCGGCGGCTGGGACAGGGCCAGCACGTGCATCGCGTCGGCGAAGCGTTCGATCAGCGCCGGCGGCGCCACCACCCAGCCGACGCGCAGGCCCGGCGCCAGGCATTTGGAAGCCGAGGCGATATAGATCGTGCGTTCGGGCGCCAGCGCCGCAATCGGCACCGGCCGATCGGCCGGCAGTTGGCCGTAGACGTCGTCCTCGATCAGGGTCAGGTCATGGGCGCGGGCGACCGCGACGATCTCGCGCCGCCGCTCCAGGTCCATCTGCGCCGCGGTCGGGTTGTGCACGGTCGGCTGCAGCACGACGAGCCTGGCTTCCTTGCGGCGCGCGGCTTCGTCCAGCGCGGCGGGCACCATGCCGCGGGCATCGACGCTGATGCCTTCGAAGCGCAGTTCGCGCACGCGCAGCACGTCGAGCAGGCCGCCATAGGTCAGCGCCTCGCACAGCACGGTGTCGCCCGACCGCGCCAGCGCCATCAGCG
>JAEYTW010000611.1 GCA_023433835.1 Pseudomonadota bacterium
GGCATGCCATGCAGCCGCGGCCCCTGCGCCACGAGGTCGCCGGCCCGCCGCCGCGGATTGAGCGAGCCGAAGGGATCCTGGAACACCATCTGGATGCGCCGGGCCGCCGACCGCCCCGCCGTGGCGAGATCGCGGCCGCCGAGTGCGATGCGGCCCTTATCGTAGTCGAGCAGCTGGACGATGCAGCGCGCCAGGGTCGACTTGCCCGAACCGGATTCGCCGACAATGCCGAGCGTGCCGCCGCGCGGCAGGCTCAGGGTGACGTCGCGCAACGCCGGCACGGTGCGGCGGCGCATCAGGCCACCGCTGCGATAAACCTTGGTCACGCTCTGGGCCAGCAGGATCGGTTCGGCCGCAACCACGGGCCGCGCCGGCGGGACCAGCGACGGCACCGCGGCGATCAGCGCGCGCGTGTAGGCATGCCGCGGCCGGTTCAGTATCTCGGCCGCCGGCCCCTGTTCGACGATGCGGCCCCGGCTCATGACGGCGACGCGATCGGCGATCTCGGCCACCACCCCGAAATCATGGGTTATGAACAGGACGGCGGTGCCGCGTCGCCGCTGCAGCGCGCGGATCAGGTGCAGGATCTGTGCCTGGCTGGTCACGTCCAGCGCCGTCGTCGGTTCGTCGGCGATCAGCACGCGCGGTTCCAGCGCGAGCGCCATGGCGATCATCGCCCGCTGGCGCTGGCCGCCGGACAGTTCATGCGGATAGGCGCGAGCCGCAGCCGCCGGATCGGGCAGATGCACGTCGGCCAGCAGCGCCTCGACCCGCGTGGCGATTTCCTTCTCGCGCAGTTTCGTATGGGTGCGGAACATCTCGGCGATCTGATCACCGATCGATCGCAGCGGGTTCAGCGCCGTCATCGGTTCCTGGAAGATCATGCCGATGCGGGCGCCGCGGATCGGGCGCAGGCCGTCTTCGGTCAGGGCCGAAATGTCCGCGCCGTCGAGCAGCACGCGGCCCCCGGTGCGGGCGACGCCGGGCGGCAGCAGGCCGAGGATCGCGTTGGCGGTCATCGACTTGCCCGAACCGGATTCGCCGACGACGCAGAAGATTTCACCCGGCTGCAGATCGATCATCACCTCGGTCAGCGCGAACGGGCGGTCTGCGCCTGGCGGCAGGGCGACGGTCAGGCCATCGAGCGTGAGCGCGCTCATCGCCGGCGCAGCCGCGGGTTCAGCGCATCGTTCAAGCCCTGCCCCACCAGCGAGACCGCCAGCACGGTGACGAGGATGGCGACACCCGGAATGGCCGAGACATACCATTGCGTGCGCAGGACCGAACGCCCCGCGCCGATCAGATTGCCCCAGGACGGCACGTTGGGATCGGACAGGCTGAGAAAGGCGAGCGCGCTTTCCAGCAGGATCGCGACGGCCATGATGACCCCGGCATAGACGATCACCGGCGGCAGCGCGTTGGGCAGGATCTCGGCGAAGATCAGCCTGAGGTCACCCATACCCAGCCCGCGACAGGCGGCGACAAAATCGCGGTTGCGCAAGGAAAGAAACTCCGCCCGCGTCAGCCGCGCCGACGCGGGCCAGGACACGACGCCGATGGCGATCGTCACCGTCGCCAGCGTCGAGCCGAAGACGGCGACCAGCACCAGCAGCAAGAGGAAGTTCGGCAGGATCTGGAAGGCTTCGGTGACGCGCATCAGCACGTCGTCGACGATGCCGCCGTAGAACCCGGCCACCGCGCCGACGACCACGCCGATGACGATGGCGATCGCGGTGGCGACCAGCGCGATCAGGAGCGAGATGCGCGCGCCGTGGAAGATCTGCGCGGCGATGTCGCGGCCCTGGTTGTCGGTGCCGAGCCAGAAGCGCGGATTGGCCAGCGGCCATTGCAGCGGCCGGCCGGCAAGATCGAGCGGGTTCTTCGGAAACAGGATATCGGCCGAGGCGGCCATCGCCAGGACCAGCACCAGCAACGCCAGGCCGATCACCGCCGGCGGGCTGGCGAGATAGCGGCGCAGGAAATCCATCAGCCCGCCCCCACCCGTGGGTCGAGCCGGGCATAGGCGAGATCGACCAGGAAATTGACCGATATCACCAGCACCGCCGAGACGAAGACGATGCCGAGCAGGGTGTTCAGATCGCGCTGCACGACGGACTCGTAGGCGAGCCGGCCCAGGCCCGGCAGCGCGAAGACGCTTTCGACCACCACCGAGCCGCCGAGCATCGTGCCGGCCTGCAGGCCGACCAGCGTGACCATCGGCAGCAGCGCGTTGCGCATTACATGCCGCACCGTGATCGCGGTGGGGCGCAGGCCCTTGGCCCGCGCGGTGCGCACGAAATCGAGCGTCATCACCTCGAGCATCGCCGCGCGCATGATGCGCAGGTAGGTCGCCAGGAAGATCAGCGCCAGCGTCACCGTGGGCAGCAGCAGATGCCAGAAGATGTCGACGCCGCGGCGCAGGCCGGCATGGCCCGCCCCGATCTCCTCGAACCCGCCGGCCGGCAGCCAGCCGAGATGGATGGCGAAGACCACGATGCCCATCAGCCCGAACCAGAACGACGGGGTCGCATAGAAGATCAGGCCCAGCGTCGAGATCAGCGTATCGGGCCAGCGGTTGACGCGTTGGGCGGCAATGATCCCGAGCGCCATGCCGGCGGCGAAAGCCAGCGCCAATGACGACGCCATCAGGAGAAGCGTCGCCGGCAGCCGTTCGAGGATCACGGTGGCGACCGGCTTGCCGTAGATCGCCGAAAAACCGAGATCGAGCTGGACGAGCCGCCAGAGATAGCGGCCGAGCTGCACCGCCACCGTGGCATCGAGGCCGTAGAAGCGGCGCAATTCCTCGATCATCGCCGGATCGCCGCCGCCGATCTGGGCGACCAGCGCGTCGACCGTGTCACCGGGGGCGAGTTGCAGCAGCAGGAACAGCCCGACCAGGATGATCAGCAATGTCGGCAGGCTGGCCGCCAGGCGGCGCAGCGCGAGACCGAGGATGCGCATGGGGGGAAGCTAGCTCTTCAGCCAGGTGTCGCGCCAGTCCGACGACCCCCAGCGCGGGATGTTGTGATCGTTCTGCAGCTTCTTCGACGTGACGTCGTAGAACTGCCGCTCGGTCACCATCCACACCGGCAGCTCGTCGTTCACCGCCCGCACCCAATCGGCGTAGAGGGACTTGCGCTTGACCGGATCCAGCTCGGCCGCCGCATCGTCGATCAGCCGGTCGACCGCGTCCGATTGCCAGCCCCACTGGTTGGTCCAGGGTGCGCCCTTGGGCGAGCCTGAGCGATACCACACCGTGGTCGAGACCGCGGGGTCGCCGCGATACTGGTGCCAGCCGGTGGCGATGTCGAAGTTCCAGTCGCGATAGACCGTGGTCAGCGCGCCGGCGATGTCGAGCTGCACGATCTCGACCTTGATGCCGATCTGGCCCAGCGACTGCTGGATGAAGGTCGCGAGCAGCGGCACGTCCTCGCCGTTGTTGATCGGCACCAGGCGCAAGCTGAACCGCTGGCCGCCGGCGCCGCGCGCGTAGCCGGCTTCGTCGAGCAGCGCCTCGGCCTTCTTGCGGTCGAAGCGGTAGGGCGGTTCGCCCCCCGGATAGAATGCGGTCGACGACGACGGGATCGGCCCGGTGGCCGGCCTGCCCTGGCCGTAGAGGAAATTCTCGATGAAGAAATCGACGTCGATGGCATGCGCGATGGCCCGGCGGACGCGGACGTCGGCCAGTTCCTTGCGGCGCGTATTGAACTCGAGCGTGTTGTTGAAGGCGTTGGCCTCGGTGCCGCGGGTCGATACCTCGAAGCGCGCATCCGATTTCAGCCGGTCGAGATCGGCCAGCGACAGGCCGTTATAGGGCGAGATCTGCACCTCGCCGGTCTCGATCGCCGCGGTCGCCGCCGACTTGTCGGTGATGAAGCGCCAGACGATGCGGTCGAGATAGGGCAGGTTCTGGCGCCAGTATGCCGGGTTCTTCTCGACGATCACGAACTGGCCGCGTTCGTACTGCACGAACCTGAACGGCCCGGTGCCGATCGGCGCGGTATTGGCCGGGTTCTCGAGGACGTTCGTACCCTCGTAGACATGGCGCGGCACGATGTAGCCCAGGTCGCACAGCGCGCGCAGCAGCAGGTTCAGCGGCATCGGCCGGCCATAGCGGAAGATCGCGGTATGCGGGTCGGGCGTGTCCACCGCCTCGAGATACTGCTGCAGCTGGGTGCCGTAGTTCAGCTGCTTCTTCCACAGCTCCATCGCGGTGTATTGCACGTCGGCCGCGGTGAACGGCCGGCCGTCATGCCAGGTGACGCCCTCGCGCAGCGTGAAGGTGACGGTGCGGCCGTCGGGCGTGGCTTCCCAGTCGGTCGCCAGCACGCCAACCGGCCGGCCGTTGGGGCCGAGATCGACCAGGGCCTCGATGACCTTGGAGGTGATGACGTAGACGCCGGTCGAGGCGCGCAGCGCCGGATTGAGGATGCGCTGCTCGGTCGGCAGGTGCACGGTCAGCACCCCGCCAGGCTTGGGCGCATCGGCGGCGCCGGCAATGCCCGGCAGGGCGACGGAGAGACCCAGCGCGCTGGCGCCACGCAGAAGGTCACGACGGGACAGGTTCATCGGCCGGAATCCCCGAAAGATCAGATGCTCGACCAAAGTGTTAGCGCGCATCCGCTGATTCGCAAAGTTTAAATTCTACTGACTTTATAGATTTATGGCGCGCCGACCGGCTTCGCGCCAAGCTGACGCCATGCGTATGATTCTGATCCTGCTGGCCTGCCTGTGGACCGCCCCCGCCTTCGCCGACGACGCCGATCGCACGATCGACGGCAGGCATTATCGCAGCCTGACGGTCGAGCCGAAGAATTCGGGAGAAGCCTCGATCACCACGATCGAGCTGCGCGAGGCAGGCCCGGGCATCGCCGCGATCAATGCCGATCTTCGTAAGGTACTGGCGGAATCCCGCAAATGGGCGGCCGAGTGCAATAGCGACAGCCTGAAGGGCATACTGAAGCAGCCCGGCTACTTCCAGCAAGGCATGGAGCCGACCTGGTGGACCGACCGGCTGCTGGCCGTCAGCGTGATGACGAACTCGACCTGCGGCGGGCCGCATCCCAACAGTGATCCCGACTACTATCTGTGGGACACGACGACGGGCAAGCGCCTCGCCGTCGCCAGATGGTTCACCGCCGCGGCGCTGAAGACGTCGGGCGGGCGGGAGATGCAGCTGTCGCCGCCCCTGAAGGCCATCGTGCTGAAACATGCCGAGCGCGCCCGGGACGACGATTGCGGCGAGGTGCTGCGCGACAGCGACTATTACCTGATCCAGCCCGGCCCGGCGGGCATGGTGTTCGTGCCTTCACTGCCCCATGTGGTGCAGGCCTGCGCCGACGACATCGTCGTGCCCTATGGCCTGCTCGACGCGTTCCTCAACGGCACGGCGCGCCGGTTCATCGCCGGGCCAGCCACACCCCCAGCCGCCCGAGCACGCTGACCAGGCCGCAGGCCACGATGATCAGCAAGGCGTGCTCGCCGTAGATCGGCAGGCCGATCAGGTAGGCGAGGATCGACAGGATCAGCCCGACCAGCCCGCCCAGCAGGAACCAGCGCATGAAGGCGCTGCTAGCCACCACGTCCCAGATCAGCTCGAGCATCGCGCCCGCCCCTTGTCCGCCACCCGGCGCCCTGTATAACACGCGGATCGGCTGGTGACGGAGGGGTCATGACCACGATGGCAAGCACGACCGCGGACGCGCCGCAGCCGATCCATCGGCGCATCGGTGCCTGGGCCCTGCGCGAATTCCACCACATCCTGCCGCCGACCCTGTTCTTCGCCGTCGGCTTCTGCCTGATCGTCGCGACCCAGCGCCTGCTGCTGCAGGAATATCTGGCCGAGCTGGCCGGGTACATGGTCGCGGTCACCTCGGCCCTGGTGGTCGGCAAGGCGGTGCTGGTGGCCGACAAGATGCCGTTCCTGCGCAGCTTCGACAATGCGCCGCTGATCCGTCCGATCCTGTTCAAGACCGTCGTGTACTGGGCCTTCGTCTTCATCGCGCGCTTCCTCGAGCGCGTGCTCCACTACGTGCTCGATACCGGCGCGTTCGCCGGGTTCTTCACCGACCTCGACGCCAATTTCTCGTGGCATCGGTTCCTGTTCATCCAGATCTGGATCTTCGTGCTGTTCCTGGTCTACACCAGCGCGGCCGAGCTGAACGCGCTGATGGGCGATGGCGAGCTGTGGAAGATCTTCTTCACCCGCCGCTCGGACGACCTGAAACGGACGCGGCGCCAGCGCATCCGCTCTCTGGTCCGCCTCAACGCCATCCTGCGCGGCACCACCACCGCCACGCTGCGCGATCCCGCAAGCCCGGCGCACCGGGCAGCGATGACCGCGCTGGAGAGCCTTGCCCGCGACGCCCGCTAGGCCTCGCGCACCCAGTCCAGGCGATGGATCGACTCGCGGTGGGCCCCGCCCCCCCCCGCCACGGG
Organism: Pseudomonadota bacterium; assembly: GCA_023433835.1. Taxonomy (GTDB): domain Bacteria; phylum Pseudomonadota; class Alphaproteobacteria; order Ferrovibrionales; family Ferrovibrionaceae; genus JAFKFH01. The sequence continues at coordinate 6,439 of JAEYTW010000611.1, forward strand.
TTT
>JAEYTW010000613.1 GCA_023433835.1 Pseudomonadota bacterium
GCGCGGGTGCCGCGGCCGGAGCCGGGGCAGCCTTCGGCGCCGGGGCGGCAGCGGCGGCACCGGCCTCGATCTGGCCGACCACTTCGCCGACCTTCACGGCCGCGCCGTCATCGGCGAGGATCGCGACCAGCACGCCGGCCGACGGCGCGTTGACCTCCATCGTCACTTTGTCGGTCTCGAGTTCCAGCACCGGCTCGTCGGCGGCAACCGCCTCGCCGGCCTTCTTGAACCACTTCGCGATGGTCGCCTCGGTCACGGAATCGCCGAGACCGGGGATCTTGATTTCTACCGCCATCGGTAAATCTTCCTCTTCCTTAGCCGACCAACGCGTGTTCGATCAGGTTGGCTTGTTCGGCCATGTGTCGCTTGTTCAGGCCGGTGGCAGGCGACGCCGCCTCGGGCCGGCCGGCATAGACCGGACGCTTGGGCTTGAGCCCGGCGTCGTTCATCACCTTTTCCAGCCGCGATTCGATGAACCACCAGGCGCCCATGTTCTTGGGCTCCTCCTGGCACCAGACCACTTCCTTGGCATTCTTGAAGCGCGCCAGCTCCTTGGTCAGCGCGTTGAACGGCAAGGGATAGAGCTGCTCGATGCGCAGGATGTAGCTGTCCTTCAGGCCGCGCTTCTCCCGCTCCTCGTAGAGGTCGTAATAGACCTTGCCCGAGCACAGGATGACGCGCTTGACCTTGTCGTCCGGGCAGACCTGCTTGTCGTCCCAGAGAACGCGATGGAAGGTCGATCCCGGGCCCATGTCGGCCAGCGTCGAGGTCGCGAGGCGATGCCGCAGCAGCGACTTCGGCGTCATGATCACGAGCGGCTTGCGGAACGGGCGGTGCAGCTGGCGGCGCAGGGCGTGGAAATAGTTCGCCGGCGTCGTCAGGTTGCAGACCTGCCAGTTGTCCTCGGCCGAGAGCTGGAGGTAGCGCTCCAGCCGGGCCGACGAATGCTCGGGGCCGTTGCCCTCGTAGCCGTGCGGCAGCAGCATGACGAGGCCCGACATGCGCTGCCATTTCGATTCGGCCGACGAGATGAACTGGTCGATGATCACCTGGGCGCCGTTGGCGAAATCGCCGAACTGCGCTTCCCACAGCACGAGGCTCTGCGGCTCCGACAGCGAGTAGCCGTATTCGAAACCGAGCACCGCAAGCTCGGAGAGCAGCGAGTCGACGACGTCGAACTGCGCCTGGCCATCCCGCAGATGATTGAGCGGGACGTACTTCTCTTCCGACTGCTGGTCGACCAGTACCGCATGGCGCTGGCTGAACGTGCCGCGGCCGACATCCTGGCCGGAGAGGCGCACGGGGAAGCCTTCGAGCAGCAGCGTGCCGAAGGCCAGCGCCTCGGCCTGGGCCCATTCGAGGCCTTCGCCATCCTCGATCGCCTTGAACTGCTTGGCGCGGATGCGGCCGAGCGTCCGGTGCAGGTTGAAGCCGTCGGGCTCGACCGAATAGAGCTTGGTGCCGATTTCCTTCAGCACTTCCATCGAGACGTCGGTCTTGCCGCGGCGATCATCCTTGTCGTCGGCGATCGACAGGCCCGACCAGCGGCCTTCCAGCCAGTCCGCCTTGTTCGGGCGGAAGGACTGGGTCGCCTGGAATTCGGTCTCGAGCAGGGCGTTGTAGTCCTCGATCATGCGCTCGACGTCGCCGGCGCCGATCACGCCCTCCTCGACCAGCCGCTTGGCGTAAAGCTGCCGGGTGGTCTCGTGCCGCGCGATCTCCCGGTACATCAGGGGCTGGGTGAATGCCGGCTCGTCGGTCTCGTTATGGCCGTGGCGGCGATAGCAGAACATGTCGATGACGACGTCGCGCCCGAAGATCTGGCGGAACTCGGTCGCGATCTTGGCGACATGGACGCAAGCCTCGGGGTCGTCGCCGTTGACGTGGAAGATCGGGGTCTGCAGGCCCTTGGCGCCGTCGGACGGGTAAGGCGAGTTGCGCGACGCCTTGGGGCTCGTCGTGAAGCCGATCTGGTTGTTGACGATGATGTGGATGGTGCCGCCGACGCGATAGCCCTTCAGGTCGGACATCGCGAAGCATTCGGCGATGATGCCCTGGCCGGCGAAGGCCGCGTCGCCATGCAGCAGCACCGACATCACCTGGCGGCGTTCGGTATCCTGCAGCTGCGACTGCTTGGCGCGCGCCTTGCCGTTGACGACCGGGTTCACCGCCTCGAGATGCGAGGGGTTGGCGGTCAGCGACAGATGCACGCTGTTGCCGTCGAATTCGCGGTCCGACGAGGTGCCGAGATGGTACTTGACGTCGCCCGAACCCGAGACGTCGTCCGGCGTCGTCGCGTTGCCCTGGAATTCGGAGAAGATCGCGCGATAGGGCTTGGCCATGAAGGTGGCCAGCACGTTCAGGCGGCCGCGATGGGGCATGCCCAGCACCATCTCCTTAACGCCCATCTGGCCGCCGACCTTGATGATGGCTTCCATCGCCGGGATCAGCGCTTCGCCGCCCTCGAGGCCGAAGCGCTTGGTGCCGGTGTATTTCAGATGGCAGAAGCGCTCGAAGCCCTCGGCCTCGGTCAGCTTCTTGAGGATCGCCTGCTTGCCCTCGGGCGTGAAATGGACTTCCTTCTCGCGGCCCTCGATGCGTTCCTGCAGCCAGGCCTTCTGGGCCGGGTCGGACATGTGCATGAACTCGATGCCGATGGTGCCGCAATAGGTGCGGCGCAGGATCGCGAGGATCTCGCGCACCGTCGCGGTCTCCAGGCCCAGCATGCGATCGATGAAGATCGGCCGGTCCATGTCGGCGTCGGTGAATCCGTAGGTCTTGGGGTCGAGTTCGGCGTGCACGCCGGGCTTCTCGATGCCGAGCGGATCGAGATTGGCCTGCAGATGCCCGCGGATGCGGTAGGCGCGGATCATCATCGCCGCGCGGATGGTGTCGAGCGCCGCGGCACGCACCTCGGCATCCGAGGCGCCGGCGGCCTTGGCCTTCTCGGCCGACTTGGTCGCCTTGCCGGTCGGGCCGAGCAGGTCGGCCTCCTCGAACGCCGCCCAGTTGATCGGGGCGGCCCAGGACGGGCCCGACTTCTCGGCTGTGATGGTCGAGGCCTCGTCGCCGAGGGCCTGGAAGAACTGGGCCCAGCTCGCATCGACGGAGGCCGGGTCGGACAGGTAGCGAGCGTAGAGCTCCTCGATGAGACCGGCATTGGCGCGGTAGAGGAACGACGTACGGTCGAGATGGGCGGTCATGTGTCAAAAACGGCGGGTCTTGCGACCCGCCGTCCTTCAGATTGTTTAGCCGCGCAGCACTTGCACGAGCGTGGAACCGAGGGCCGCCGGACTGTCGGCGACGGCAATGCCGGCCGAGCGCATCGCCTCGACCTTCGAACCCGCATCGCCCTTGCCGCCGGAGATGATCGCGCCGGCATGGCCCATGCGGCGGCCCGGGGGGGCGGTAACGCCCGCGATGAAGCCGACCATGGGCTTCTTCACCTTGGAGCGGCGCACAAATTCGGCGGCGTCTTCCACGGCGCAGCCGCCGAATTCTCCGATGATGATGATGGGCTGGGTTTC
>JAEYTW010000607.1 GCA_023433835.1 Pseudomonadota bacterium
CCACGCCGCCACACAGATCGCCTCCGGAATGAAAAAAGGCCACCTCGAAGGTGGCCTCTTGCCCAAGCGCAGTCATCCGGCTCGCGCCGAATGACTTGCCTGCATCAGTTGCGGGTCTGGTCGACCAGCTTGTTCTTGGAGATCCAGGGCATCATCGCGCGCAGCTTGGCGCCGACTTCCTCGATCGGGTGGGCGGCCGAGGCGGCGCGGGTCGCCTTGAACGAGGTCTGGTTGACCTTGTTCTCCAGCATCCAGTCGCGGGTGAAGCGGCCCGACTGGATGTCGGCCAGCACGCGCTTCATCTCGGCCTTGGTCTCGGCGGTGATGATGCGCGGGCCGGTGACGTATTCGCCGAATTCCGCGGTGTTGGAGATCGAGTAGTTCATGTTGGCGATGCCGCCCTCGTAGATGAGGTCGACGATCAGCTTCACTTCATGCAGGCATTCGAAATAGGCCATTTCCGGGGCGTAGCCGGCCTCGGTCAGGGTCTCGTAGCCGGCCTTGATCAGCTCGACCAGGCCGCCGCACAGCACGGCCTGCTCACCGAACAGGTCCGTCTCGCATTCCTCGCGGAACGAGGTCTCGATCGTGCCGGCGCGGCCGCCGCCGATCGCCGAGGCGTAGGACAAGGCCAGCTCGAGCGCGTTGCCCGACGGGTTCTGGGCGACCGCGACCAGGCAGGGCACGCCGCCGCCGCGCTGGTATTCCGAACGCACGGTGTGGCCGGGGCCCTTCGGCGCGATCATGAACACGTCGAGGTCGGCGCGCGCCTCGATCAGGTTGAAATGGATGTTGAGGCCGTGGGCGAAGGCGATCGCCGCACCCTCGCGCAGGTTCGGGGCGAGATCATTGCGGTAGAGATCGCCCTGCAGCTCGTCGGGGGTGAGGATCATCACCACGTCGGCCCACTTGGCGGCCTCGGGCGGGGTCATGACCTGGAAGCCCGCCGCCTCGGCCTTGGCAATGCCGGTCGAACCGGCGCGAAGGGCCACGCGTACGTCCTTGACGCCGGAGTCCTTGAGGTTGTTGGCATGGGCATGGCCCTGGCTGCCGTAACCGACGATGACGACCTTCTTGCCCTTGATCAGGTTCACATCGGCGTCGCGGTCGTAATACACACGCATGGTCAAGTTCCTTCTTCTTCTACTCTGGTCGTTCGGAGAATGGGCTCACATCGGCTCGGGCCCGCGGCTGATCGCCGCGATGCCGGTGCGCGAGACATCGACCAGCCCCAGGGGCTGCATCAGATTGACGAAGGCATTGACCTTGTCGGTCGTGCCGGTGATCTCGAAGACGAAGCTGTGGATCGTCGAATCGACGACACGGGCGCGGAAGATGTCGGCGATGCGCAGCGATTCGACGCGCTTGTCGCCGGAAGCCGCCACCTTGACCAGCGCCAGTTCACGCGCGACATGCGGGCCGTCCATCGTCAGGTCGGAGACGCGGTGGACGGGTACGAGCCGCGACAGCTGGGCCTTGATCTGCTCGATCACCATCGCCGTTCCGGAGGTGACGACGGTGATGCGCGAGCGGTGGCCGGCCGGATCGACCTCGGCCACCGTCAGGCTTTCGATGTTGTAGCCGCGGCCCGAGAACAGGCCGATCACGCGGGCCAGCACGCCGGACTCGTTGTCCACCAGCACCGAGATGGTGTGGCTCAGGATCTTCTTTTCGGTATCCATCGCTTTTCAGAAAACCTTTCGGGCCGGCGGCCTCAGACCAGGGCCAGGCCGTTATCCTCGATCTTGGCGGCCACGCCGGCGCCATCGCCCAGGATCATCTGGTTATGGGCAGCACCTGACGGCACCATCGGATAGCAGTTCTCGGCCTTGTCGACGATGCAGTCGACGACCACCGGCCGGTCGATTGCGATCATCTCTTTGATCGCGCGGTCGACATCGCCGGGATCGGTCACTCGCATGCCGACGCAGTGGAACGCCTCGGCCAGCTTGACGAAGTCGGGCAGCGCATCGGAATAGCTCTCCGAATAGCGCCCGCCATGCAGCAGCTCCTGCCACTGGCGCACCATGCCCATGTATTCGTTGTTGAGGATGAATACCTTGACCGGGGTGCGGTACTGGCAGGCGGTGCCGAGTTCCTGGATGTTCATCAGGATCGAGGCTTCGCCGGCGATGTCGATGACCAGCGCGTCGGGATTGGCGATCTGGCAGCCGATCGCCGCCGGCAGGCCGTAACCCATGGTACCGAGGCCGCCCGAGGTCATCCAGCGGTTCGGATCGTCGAAGCGCATGAACTGCGCCGCCCACATCTGGTGCTGGCCCACCTCGGTCGAGATGAAGGTCTTACGGCCGGCGGTGAGCGCGTGCAGGCGCTCGAGCGCGTATTGCGGCTTGATGATCTTGTCGGACTTGTAATAGGCGAGGCAGTTCTTCGCCCGCCACTGGTCGATCTGGCGCCACCATTCCTCATGCGCCGACCTGTCGACCTGGTAGCCCTGCTTCTTCCATTCGGCGATCATCGCCTCGATGACGCGGCCGGCATCGCCGACGATGCCGATCTCGACGGCGACGTTCTTGTTGATCGACGAGGGGTCGATGTCGACATGGATCTTCTTGGAGCCGGGCGAGAACAGCGGGATGGCGCCGGTCACGCGGTCGTCGAAGCGCGAGCCCAGCGCGAACATCACGTCGCAATCGTGCATCGCCCAGTTGGCTTCGTACATGCCGTGCATGCCGAGCATGCCGAGCCACTGCTTGTCGGATGCCGGGAAGGCGCCCAGGCCCATCAGGGTCGAGGTCACCGGCACGCCAGTGATGCGGGCGAATTCGCGCAACGCCGCGACCGCCTTCGGCCCCGAATTGATGATGCCGCCCCCGGTATAGAAGATCGGGCGCTTGGCCTGGGCCAGCAGGCGCACCGCCTCGGCGATCTGGCGGTCGTCGCCGTCGACGCGCGGGCGATAGGTCTTGTGGCGCACGTCGCCCGGCGGGGTGTAGCTGCCCTGGTTGATCTGCACGTCCTTGGGCAGGTCGATGACGACCGGGCCGGGACGGCCGTTGGTCGCCACGTAGAAGGCCTCATGCACGGTCCGCGCGAGATCTTCGGCCGACTTCACCAGCCAGTTATGCTTGGTGCAGGGCCGGGTGATACCGGTCGTGTCGCATTCCTGGAACGCGTCGTTGCCGATCAGATGGGTCGCGACCTGGCCGGTCAGGCACACCACCGGGATCGAATCCATCAGCGCGTCGGTCAGGCCGGTCACCGCATTGGTGGCGCCGGGACCGGAGGTGACGAGCACGACGCCGGGCTTGCCGGTCGAACGGGCATACCCTTCGGCGGCATGTACCGCGCCCTGTTCGTGACGTACGAGGACATGACGGATGGCATTCTGCTTGAACAAGGCGTCGTAGATCGGAAGCACGGCACCGCCGGGATAGCCGAATACGGTGTCAACCCCTTGATCCGCCAGCGCTTTCAACAACAGTTCCGCGCCGGACATGCGCATCTCAGTCATTACCTTCCACCCTTCCACCCCGATGTAATCTGTCGGCAAAACGCCGTCGGCAAACGCGATGTTGCGGCAGCCTTAGGCTCGGGGAAGCGCAACCTAGAAGTTCAGCCTGGGGCGGTCAACAGGAAATCGTCAATTTTTGGAAAGAGCTGATCGACAATCCTTTCCAAATGTTGCGCCTCGATGAACTCGGTCAGGGTAACGTCGGGCGCCAGCTGGTTGCGCCCCCAGGTCCCCTGGCGCTTGGCGTAATGTCGGGTGGCGAGCTGGGTGCGGCTTACCGCTTCCTCAAGCGTCGCCCGGCCGGCCAGGTAATCGCCGAATTCGCGCAGGCCATGGGCCTTCATCGCCGGCAGCAGCGGATCGAGGCCGAGGGCCAGCACCTCTGCCACCTCGCCCAGCACGCCTTCCGCCAGCATCTTGCCCACCCGGGCATTGATGCGGGCATAGAGCCGCTCGCGCGGCGGGTCGAGGCGGATGACGAAGCTGCGGCGGCCGAACGGCGGCCCGTCCGGCGGCGCCGCCTGCCAGTGGCCGAGCGATTTGCCGGTCGCCTCCAGTACTTCGACGGCGCGGGCGACGCGCTGGCCGTCGCCGGGCGCGAGCCGGGCGGCCATCGCCGGGT
>JAEYTW010000638.1 GCA_023433835.1 Pseudomonadota bacterium
CCGCCGCCCTGTCGCGCGGCCGGGCCGGTTCCGTCACGGGGGTAAGGTGCCTGGCGCGATGCAGGAGGAGCAGCGACTTTCCTTGTATCTGGCCCATCGTGCGGCGCTCGTCGATTTCGCGACGCCGATCGTGGGCTGTCGCGCCTCGGCCGAGGATGTGGTTCAGGAAGCCTTCATACGATTCGTGCCGGCCGCGCCCGAGCGCGCGGGGGCCGAGCCAATCATGCAGCCGGTCGGCTATCTCTATCGCATCGTCCGCAACCTGGCCGTCGATTGGGGCCGCCGCCTGTCGGCCGAGCGGCGCCGGGCCGATGGCGGCGCGATCCTCGAGGACATGCCCGCCCCCACAGCCTCGCCCGAGCAGGAGGCCTGCGACCGTGATGAATTGCGCATCGTGGCCGCCGCCCTGGCCGAATTGCCGGAGCGGACGCGGCGTGTCTTCGAAATGCACCGCCTGGAGGGGCGGACATTGCAGGACATTGCCGACACCTTCGGCATTTCGCTTACGTTGACCCATCAACTCGTCCGCAAGGCGATTACCCACTGCGCCAACCGCCTCGACGACGCGAATTCTTGAATCATCGTCGGTTTTTAGTGAAAAGAGACGGGCGCCGAACGTCTCTTGCCCAGAGCTGGCCGGATGCGACGGCTGTGCGAGCATGGACGACCGACGACTGTGATGACCGATGTGCCCGACAACGCTGACGATCCGGTGTGGGACCAGGCGATGGACTGGCTGCTGGCGGTGCAGGCCGCCCCGGCCGATGCCGGGTTGCAGGGCCGGCTGGCGGCGTGGCGGGCCGCGGATGCCGCCCATGATCGAGCCTATCGCCGGGCGGAGCGCGTCTGGCGCCTGACGGGCGAGGTGGCGCCGGCCGCCCCCGTGATCGTGCCGGCCGCGCCGGTCGTCACCCTGTCCGATCATCGCCGCCCGCGTCGCCGCGCGATGGCCTATGGCGCCGCGGCGCTGGCGGCCGCCTGCCTGCTCGTGCTGCTGATGCCGACGGCGATGCTGCGGCTGCAGGCCGATTACCTGACCGGTGCCGGTGAGCGGCGCCAGATCACGCTCGCCGACGGTACGGTCGTCGACCTCAATGCCGACAGCGCGGTGGCGGTCGATTACACGGCCGAGCGGCGCGACCTGATCCTGCTGTCCGGCGAAGCCTTCGTCACGGTGGGGCGCGACGGCCGGCCGTTCCGGGTGCGGGCCAAGGACATGACGGTGGTCGATATCGGCACGGCGTTCGACGTCGACATGGGAACCGAAGCCTACTCGGTGGCGGTCGAGCACGGCGCCGTGCAGGTCACCTACAACGGCGGTCTGAACCCGGTTGACGCGCGGCTGGGGCCGGGCGACCGCCTGCGCATCGACCGCGCCTCCGGCGCCGCCGCGCGGCGCAGCGGGGCGTCTTCGCAGATCGCCGCGTGGCGCCAGGGCCGGCTGATCGTGGAGGACGCCACGATCGGGGACGTGGTCGACATGATGCGCCGCTATCACCGTGGCATGATCATCCTGCGCGACGAGGCGCTGGCCGCCAAGCGCGTCACCGGCGTCTACGACCTGGCCGATCCGGTATCGGCGCTGCGCACCGCGATCAAACCGCATGCTGGGGTGGTGGACGAATACACCCCCTATGTCTTGATGGTGTCGAAGCGCTGAGATTAATTCTCAAGAAAATCGTCTCACCCCCCTGAAAATGGGGTTGGGCCATACGTCTCTTTACCGGTCCTGCAAGTGTGAAGCGCTTGCAATCTGCCAGTAACGTTGGTCGGGAGACGGGTGATGAGCTGGGGCGACGAGAACACCGAGTACGACGTCGTGATCAACGACGAAGAGCAGTATTCGATCTGGCCGACCTACAAGCCGGTGCCCGCCGGCTGGCGCGCGGTGGCCGGCCAGCGCGGGCCCAAGGCGGCCTGCCTTGCCTATATCGAAGCGACCTGGACCGACATGCGCCCGGCAAGCCTGCGCAAGGCGATGGCCGAGGCGGCGGGCGGCGGGGCGGTCTGACCGGCCGGGGCCCGGCGCGGCCATGACCGGCCAGGTGACGTTGTTCTGCCTGCCCCATGCCGGGGCCGGCGCTGCCGCCTATCGCGGCTGGGCCGGGCAGCTGCCGGGCTGGCTGGTGCCGGTGCCGCTGCATCTGCCCGGGCGCGGCCTGCGCCGGGCCGAGGCGCCGGTGCATGACTGGCCCACGCTGATCGACGGGCTGGTGCGCGACGCGCTGCCGCATCTGGCGCGGCCTTATGCGATCTTCGGCCATTCGATGGGCGCGCTGGTCGGGCTGGAGCTCGCCCATGCCCTGCGCGGCCGCGGGGCCGGCGAACCGCTGTGGTTCGGCGCGTCGGGCTGCACCGCGCCGGCGCGGCGCGACCCTGAACCCGACTGGCTCGACTGTCCCGATGCGACGGTCGTCGATGAACTGCGGCGTCTCGACGGTACGCCGCCCGAACTGATCGAGGATCCCGAGATGCTGGCGCTGATGTTGCCGAGCTTGCGGGCCGATTTCCACCTCTGCGGCACCCATGCGCCGCCATCGCGCCCGCCGCTGGGCTGCCCGCTGCTGGTGCTGGGCGGACGAAGCGACGAAATCGCCGCCGAACGCGCCAACCTGCTCGACTGGGCGCGCGAGACCGCGGGGCCGTTCAATATCGCGATGTTCGACGGTGGGCATTTCTTCGTCGAAACCGTGCGCGACCAGGTCATCGCCACGGTGATCGACGCCGCGGCCCGGGCGACCTTCGTGCCGGGGCGGCGCCATGGCTGAGGCGCTCGAGATCGATCATTGGGAAGCATCGGGCCTGCGCGTGCTGGTCGTGCGGGCGCCGGGGGGCGACCGGCTGGCCGACCGCCTCGACGATGTCAGGGCCCTGGCCGATCGCCACCTCAATGATTGCGGCGCGATGCTGCTGCGCGGTTTCGGCGGGCTCGATGCAGCCGGTTTCGGCGGCTTCGCCGCGGGTTTCGGCCGCGCTCTGCTGCCCTATGATTTTGCCTCGACGCCGCGGCGCAAGATCGAGAGCGGGGTTTATTCCTCGACCGAATATCCCGCCCATCAATGGATCCCGCAGCATAACGAGCAATCCTATACCCGCCGCTGGCCGATGAAGATCTGGTTCTTCTGCGATGTCGCGCCGGGCGAGGGCGGGGCGACGCCGATCAGCAACAGCCGCGCGGTCCATCGCCGGCTCGATGCCGCCATCCGCGCGCGCTTCGACCAGCGGCGGCTGATGTATGTGCGCAATTACGGCCGCGGTCTCGACCTGCCCTGGGAAGCGGTGTTCCAGACATCGGATCGAGCCGAGGTCGAGGATTTCTGCCGGTTGCAGGATATCGCCTGGGAATGGCTCGACGACGGTGCGTTGCGCACCCGCCAGGTCTGCCAGTCGGAAATGCGCCATCCGGTGACGGGCGAGGCCGTCTGGTTCAACCAGGCGCATCTGTTCCATGTCTCCGGGCTGGAGCCCTCGCTGCGCGAGGCGCTGCTCGACGTCGTCGACGAGGCGGATCTGCCGCGCAACGTCGTCTACGCCGACGGCGCGCCGATCGAGGATGCCGTGCTCGACGAGATTCGCGGCGTCTATCGCGACGCCACCTTCACTTTCCCCTGGGTGCAGGGCGACGTCCTGCTGCTCGACAACATGCTCACCGCCCATGGCCGGGCGCCGTTCTCCGGCCCCCGCCGCATCCTCGTCGCCATGGCCGAAGCCTGGCGCGCCTGATCGCAATCGAACCACATACGACGGAGCCACGACCATGCATGACGGCCAATCTCCGCTGTTCGACTTTTCCCGCCACGCCGCAGGGCTCGCCGAAACCGTCGAACTGATCCGAGATTTCGCGGGCCACGATGCCTTCCGCAGCGCCGCGGTCGAGGAACTCGAGCTCGACGACGATTTCCATCGCCGGCCGCTGCGGCCCGAGGATCTCGGCTTCATCGATTTCTCCAAGCCGATCACCACGGCCACCGCGACGCAGCTGCCCTCGCTCGCCTCGCACCGCCTGCTGCTGGCCATCAACGAGCTCGATATCGCGCGGGCCCCCCGCACGGCGGACGCGGCCGAGATCGCGCGGGTGGCGGCGTTCTATGCCGACGAGAACCGCATCCTGGCCGCGCGTATCCGCCCGTTCCTGGAAGCCTTCGCCTTCGACCATGTCGGCGGCAAACCCGTTCCCGCCCGGCCGGGCGAACTGGTGGCGCAACTGCGGGACCATACGCAGGCCGAAGCCACCAACTGGGGCGGGCTGTTCGCGCGGCTGCTGCGCACCGACTACCTGAATGAAGGCCTGCGCTTCATCCTGCTGCAGAAATGGAGCCTGGCCGCCACCCGCCGGGCGGCGCTGGCCCGCGCGGCAGCATCGGGTTATCTGGACGGCATCGCGCCGACCGACCGGCCGGTGCTGGCCCCCGACCAGCCGGCCGACGACCTGCTGCGCCGCCTGGCGGCGGCCTGCGGCGTGACGCGGGCCGAGCATTCCTATTGGCAGTTCTATCTGTCCAGCACGCTCGCCGGCTGCAACCTGCTGCACGCCCTGGCCAACCGCCCGGATCGGGCGCTGCAGTTCTGCGGCGCGGCCTTCGCGGCGGAGGCGGAATGGCTGGCGCTGGGCTGCCTGACCGGCCAGGCCGCCGGCCGCCTCGGCATCACCCCGGCGGCCGGCCGCAATGACAGCGTCGAACAGGCGATTTCTAATCTCGCCGACCGGTTCGGCCGGGCGCTGGAGACGGTGGCCGAGCGCCATGGCCCGGCCGGCGTCGCGGCCGTCGGCCAGGG
>JAEYTW010000754.1 GCA_023433835.1 Pseudomonadota bacterium
CCTCTACGACAAGGCCTCGATCGATCACATCGACGTCGGCAACACCTCGGACCGCGCGGTTCGCCCCCGACCAGACCGAGCGGCTGACCCGCGCCCGCGCCGACGACGACCGCTTCACCGCCCTCGACGGCCTGATCGAGGCGGCCTGCCAGCCCGACGTGCAACTGGCCGGCGGCGGCCGGCTGGTGATCGAACCCGGCCGGACGCTCGCCGCCATCGACATCGATAGCGCCGATGCGGCCGCCCCGGACCGGCGCGCGCTGGTGCGCGCGGTCAACCGCCGGGCCATTCCCGAAATCGCCTGGCAGTTGCGGCTGCGCGAGATCGCGGGCCTCGTGGTCATCGACTTCCTGAAAGATAGCGGCCGCGCCGATCCCAGCCTGATCGAAGGCCTGCGCCACGCGCTCGGCCCCGACCCGGCGACGATCAAGGTCGCCGCGCGCTTCTCCGAATTCGGTACGATCGAACTGACCCGCGAGCGGCGCACCCTTGCGCTGGCCGAGCGCCATGCCGGCCCCGACGGCTTGCTCGCACGCCTGGCCCGCCGCGCGGTGGCCGAGGCCCGCCAGGGTCGCGGCCGGCCACTGGTGATGACCGTCGGCCCCGATCTCGCCGCCCGGCTCGACGAGGCCACGATGGCCCGCTGGGCCGCCGCGCTGGGCTGTCCGGTCAGCGTTCGGGCCGACGCGGCGTTGCGCGACGACCGGTTCAACGTGAGCGCCGCGCGATGAGCAAGCCCTGCCCGATCTGCGGCCGCCCGTCGGCCGACGATTTCAAGCCGTTCTGCTCGCGCCGCTGCAAGACGGTCGACCTGAACCGCTGGCTATCGGAAGGCTATCGCATCCCGGTGGCCGACCAGTGGGACGAAGACGCGGAAACCCCGCCCGCGCCGCAGCGGCCAAACTGATCCCGGTCAAACATTCTGAGCCAGGCCAGCGCCTTACACAGCGCTGCGGGGCAAATTGCGCCCTTGTCCTAAAAATCCCGTTGTGGTTGATAATTTAGACGGTAGTATAGATTTCCAATTCTCGGATTGCTGAGCGCGGGTAGCTCGGCCGCAAGCATTAGCTGCATTTTCCTGACAACCGCCTGAGTAACGCGGCAGACCTCACAAGACGACAACCCGCCGCAGACTCTGGTTGCAGGCGGTGCAATTGGCCGCCACAGCCATCCGGCTATTCAAGGGGGGAGTTGGTGATGGTGGACAAGACATTCCATCTCGGCCTGACCATGGCCGGGGCGATCTCAGCCGGCGCCTATACCGCCGGCGTCTTCGATTTCCTGATGGAAGCGCTGGAAGCGTGGGAGGCCGAAAAGCGCAAGCTGCGCGCGGCCGATCCGACCCAAGCGGAGGCCGAATGGCGCATCCCCTCCCACAACGTGGTGATCCCGGTGATGAGCGGAGCGTCCGCCGGCAGCATTACCGGCGCCCTGGGGCTCGTCGCACTCGCCGAGGCGCCGCCGGCCAATGGCAGCACCACCATCTATTCCTATCCGCAGGTCGGCAAGGTGATCTCGACCCTACCCCGGCTCTACCAAGCCTGGGTGGAGATGCCCTGCTTCGTTTCGGAAAACCAGGGCCCTGATCTGCTGGGTACCACCGATCTCGACCCGCTGGCCCAGCCGTTGGGCCCCGACGGCAAGGTGCCGGCGACCGTGCCGGTCAATGCCGCGCTCGACGTCACGCTGCTCGGCAAGATCGTCGAGCGGTCGCTGCTCGGGATCACTCAGATTGGACCGGCGCGCCCGTATCTCGCCGAAGATCTGCATCTGTTCCTGACGCATACCAACCTGCGCGGCGTGCCCTATCGCATCGGCTTCACCGCCGCCGCGGGCGGCGCGCCACAAGGTTACGACATGCTCTGCCATGCCGATCGGGTGCATTACCTGATGCGGGGGATAGGCAATGCGGCCTTCAACAGCCCTTGGGCCACACCCGATCCGGCACGCCCCCTCCATGTCGCAACCCTGCCGGCGCTGGCGAAGATCGAAGGCGAATGGGGAGGGTTCGCCACCGCGGCACTGGCGACCGGCGCCTTCCCGGTCGGCCTGCAGGCACGGGCGGTCGACGATACGACCTATCAGGAATATACGACACGCCAATGGCCGCTCGCCTCGCTTCATCCGCCTGCGAACACACCGGCGCAATTCACCCTGACCCCGAGCTTTCCCCCGATGTCGGCCCCCGACCAGGCCGCGTGCTATGCCGCGGTCGATGGCGGGGTTATCGACAACGAACCTTTCCAACTGGCGCGCTGGACCCTGATGAAAACCCCCGGGGTGCGAAACGAGCCCAACGCATCCTTGGTTGATCGCGCCGTCGTGATGATCGATCCGTTTCCCGAGCCGCCGGACTACGATCTCGACGACAAGCCGCGCATCGATCTCGGCACTGTGGTCAAACGGCTGTTCCCTGCCCTGAAGGATCAGGCCCGGTTCAAGCCCGACGATCTCGCAGCGGCACTCGATGACGACATCAACAGCCGCTTCCTGATCTCGCCGCGGCGGCGCGTCGCCCCCGGCGCCGCGCTCGAACCCTATGGCATCGCCTGCGGGCTGTTGGGCGGGTTCGGCGGCTTCCTCAGCGAGGAGTTTCGCGCCCACGACTATCAACTCGGCCGGCTCAATTGCTATCTCTTCCTGCGCGACACCTTCGCCTTGCCCCTTACCAACGGCGTGCTGGCTCAAGGTTACAAGTCGGTACCGACCGGCAGCTTCCAGGGCACGCCCACGGCAGCGGGCATCGCGACCTGCCAGATCATTCCCCTCCTCGGCAGCGCGGCGACAATGCCGGAACCGCCGGTCTGGCCGCGCGTCACGACCGATGAGGTCGACCGACTGATCGGCCGCGCCAGGCATCGCGTGGAGGTCGTCGCCAAAAGCCTCGTCGTGGCCAGCACGTCGTCGCGCCTGCTGCGCGGCGCGCTGCGGATATTCTGGCCGTTGCTCGAAACCCGGTTCGGAAGCTTTTTGCGATCGACGATCCTCAAGGAACTATGGCTGCGCGACCAGATCGCGCCGCCGGCCGGCGTTCCCAATACCGACGTTCATCGCAAGGTCATGGCCGCCCTGGCCGATCCCGCCTACGACCAGCGCACCGTCGGCGGCATCGCCCGACAATACAAGCTTACCCCCGCCGAGATCGTCGCGGCCATCGGCGAGCGGCGGGCCGAGATCTGGCCCGGCGACTGGCGGCCCGATCAGCCCTGCACGCTGCGGGAGCGCGCACCGGGCTGGATCCGCTCGTTGCCGGTGTTCAGGCAGCTCTACCAGAGCTTGATATCCGCCCCCCCGGTGATCGATTGATCAGGAGGCAGTCATGACCATCGGCACGATCCTCGGCATTCTCATCGGCCTCGCTTTCCTCTATCTCGTCCTGAGCCTGCTCGCCTCGATGTTGCAGGAACTTGCTGCAGGCGCCTGGAACACGCGCGGCCGTGGCCTGCAGCAGTCCATCGCCCAACTGTTCGACGATCCGGAAATGCTCGGCTTCGCGCGACGCGTCTACGGCCATCCGCTCGTCGCCGGACTGGTGCCTCCGGGCATAAGCTGGTTCGAGAGCAGCGTCATGGCGCGCCTGCTGTTGCCGTTCTTTTCCAAGCGCCTGCCGTCCTATATCCCCAAGGAGACCTTTGCCGATGTCGTCATCGATCTGCTGCGAACCGGAAAGGCATTTGAAACCGGCCTGATGCAGCCCGCATTGGCCGCTCTGTGGCGGGATTCCGGCAAGGATTTCGACAAGTTCCGCGACAAGTTGATGGCGTGGTACGGTGTTGGCACCGATCGCCAGACGGGGCGCTACAAGCGCAAGACCCAACGCTGGCTGTTCTTCTACGGCCTTGTCATCGCCATCGCGCTCAATGCCGACACGCTGCTTGTCGCGCGGGGTTTGATGATCGATGGCCGAGCGGCGCAAGCCGCCGACAAAATTACGGCCCTGCTCGAAGTAAAGCCTCAACTCTTTTCCATCATCACTCCTCAATCATCGGCGGAACAATCCGCGGCCGACGCCAGCAGGAAGCAGGTCAAGGATCTGGTCGCCAGCCTGACGGATGTCGGCCTGCCCATTGGCTGGGGTACCAGCGACGGGTGCGCGATTGGAAAAGCGGTCGTCAAATCGATCGACCGCCTCGTGCCATTTGACCTTGGCGTGCCCTGCACGTCGGAAAAGCCGACCTGCGAAGCGCAGAAGCCAGCCGAGACGTCGACGACCTGCGACCAGCCCATCATCGTCGGCGCCGCGTCGTGGGTCGGCTGGCTCCTGACCGCGTTGGCCGTCTCGCTCGGTGCCCAATTCTGGTTCGAGACGCTGGGTCAGCTGATCAAGCTGCGCTCCTCAGGCAAGCCGGCCCCGCAGACGCCGCAACCGAACTGACGTTCAGCCAAAGGCCGAACGGTCGATCGCCGGCGCCGCGCCGTCGGCGTGGAACAGCACGGCGATGCGGCGGGCGCGGTCGGCCGCGGGCAGCGCGATGGTCAGGCGCACGACGCCGGTGTTGGCTTCCTCCGGCGGGTTCGTCGGTACCGGCTCGATGGCGAAGCTCGCCCCCGGCGTCAGGATCTCGGCCCGTAATTGGCGGCCCTCCTGGACCAGCAGGGCCTTGTTGCCCTCGACGGTGATCGCGGCGCGGCTGTGGATGGTCCAGACCACCGGCCGCCCCTCGGCGGCGCCGATCCGGTCGTCGACCAGCAAGGCCTGGTCGGGCAGCAGCGCGATCTCGCGCAGGATGCTGCCTTCGGGCCGGCCCCAGGCGGCCGAGAGATCGATGCGCGCCCGCCGGTCGCCAATCACGGTCAGCGGCGCATGGGCGTCGGGGCGCTGGTTTTCAGCCCCGAAGGCCAGGGTGTTCTGGCCGCGCGTCGCCTTGCGGTAATAGCCCCAGCGCTTGTCGGTGCCGAAATAGCCCGGCAGCGCGTAGTCGTCGGGGCCGAGTTCGACCGCCCAGCGCTGGCCCAGCGCGTCGAGGACGAAGCTACCGAGATCGAGATCGGCATGATTGACCCGGTTGTCGCGGCCCTTGGCGGCAACGAACCAGGCCGCCGGATCGGTCCAGGACGAGCGGAAGCAGGCCACGTCGATCGCCTGAAAATGCCTGGCCAGCGGCAGGTCGAATTTCGTCGGGTCGAAATGGCCGTGCGCGCCGGCGACGAGATCGAGGGCCTGGAAGGCGCGCAGGCGGGTGGCCAGCGCCATCGACGTATCGACCGGCCGGTTGAAGCGGCGGCCGAGCCAGCCCAGGCCGCCATAACCGACATCCTCCGGCCCGTCGCCGTAGTTGAAGGCAAGGCCCGTCGGCCCGCGCACATGCAGGATATAATCGCCGGTGACGCCGAAGCCGGGGCTGTCGGCCAGGCCCTGGGCGAGGCCGACGCTTTCCAGCGCCCAGACCATCAGGGTCGAATAGCGCGTGCCGTAGGCCCAGTAACCGGCCCCCTCCGGGTAGCCGCCATCCGGGGCGTAGGATGAAAATCCGCTGCGGCTCGAGGCGATCGCGGCGTCGAGCACCGCATCGGCCAACGCCTGGTGGCGCGCGCGGACCACGAGGCTTGCGACGGTCAGCCCGCCGTTGCAGACCAGGTTCCAGTTATGCGTCGCCTTGGTCCAGTAGACCCCGGCGCGGTGGGCCGCCAAGCCGGGCTCCAGCGCCTTGGATACCAGCGCCGCAACCAGCTTGTCGCGCAGGGCCGGTTGCATCATCGGGCCGAGCCAGCCGATCGAGAGCGCGACCGCGGTGGCCATCTCGGCGATGTCGAGGAACTGGACCGGGCCCCAATCCTCCCAGCCGGCGACCGTCTCCAGATCGACGGCCAGCCGCGCCGCGACCGCCTCGTCCCGGTCCAGCCGGGCGATCAGCCCGAGCACCAGCGCGCGTTCGAGCATCAGCCGGCTGGAGGGCAGCAGCACGTTGCGCCCGGGCTCGAACTCGCGGACGATGGGTTTCTTGGTCAACGTCTCCTGCGCCCGGCGGCGCAGGCGGTCGATGGCCGAACGGACATCCTTGTCCCCCGACTGCCGCAAGCCTTCGATGGTGGCATCGTCCAGCGCCAGCGGCGGGATCGAGGGTTCGGGGGCGGCCGCCCCGGCGGCGAGAACCTGGCCGGCCCACAACAGGGGCACGGCGCCGAGCAGGGTGCGGCGGGACAGCATGAACGGACCTCGAACCGGTTGTACGCGGCCCCACCTTACCCGCGCCGACGGCGACTGCACATGAACGATTTTTAAGATTGGATACAATATCCAAATAGGCTATAACAGCGGCAACCCAGGCCCCCACGGCCCGGCCAACGGAGGATGACCGATGACGCGCGCAGTGCAATGGGCCGGGGTGTTCCCGGCGGCGACCACCCAGTTCAAGGATGATTTCTCGCTCGATCTCGACCTGACCCGGCACCTGCTGGAAGCAATGATCGACCAGGGCGTGCACGGCCTGATCATGCTGGGCTCGGTCGGCGAGAACACGGTGCTGGAGCCCGAAGAGAAGCTTGCCGTGCTGCGCATGGCCAAGGAAGTCACCCGCGGCCGCATTCCCGTCATCTCGGGCGTCGCCGAATACACCACCGCCCAGTCGATCCGCTTCGCGCGTGCCTGCGAGGAGATCGGCATCGACGGCCTGATGGTGCTGCCGGCGATGGTCTACAAGGCCGACGCCCGCGAGAACGTCGCCCATTTCCGCGCCGTGGCCAACGCCACCAGGCTGCCGATCATGGTCTACAACAACCCGCCGGCCTACAACGCCGATCTCGGCCCGGCCGAGTTCAAGGCGCTGGCCGACGTGCCTAACCTGGTCGCGATCAAGGAAAGCTCGGGCAATTCGCGCCGCGTCACCGACCTGATCAACGAGCTCGGCGACCGCTACATCATGTTCTGCGGCCTCGACGATCTCGTGTTCGAGGCGGTGGCGCTGGGCTGTGTCGGCTGGGTGTCGGGCTTCACCGATGCCTTCCCGAAGGAATCGGTCCGGCTGTTCGACATGCTGGCCAAGGGCCAGTTCAAGGAGGCGCTGCCGCTCTATCGCTGGTTCACGCCGATCCTGCATCTCGACGATCACCCGAAGCTGGTCCAGTACATCAAGCTCGCCCAGGTGATGACCGGCGTCGGCACCGAGACCGTGCGCCCGCCGCGCCTGCGCCTGGTCGGCGACGAGCGCGAGCGGATCAGCACGCTGATCCAGAAGGCGATCGACACTCGTCCGCAGGTCTGACCGACATGGCGGCAGCGCCCGAACGCATCCTGGTGATCGGTGCCGGGGTCATCGGCCTCAACTGCGCCATCGCGCTGCGCAAGACGGGCGCTGCCGTCACCGTCGTCGACGAGAAGGGGCCGGGCGAAGGCACCTCATTCGGCAATGCCGGCTGCATCGCCATCGCCGAAATCCTGCCGATTTCGACGCCGGGCCTGATCTGGGACGTGCCGCGCATGCTGCTCGACCCGCTCGGGCCCCTCTCGATCCGCTGGTCCTACCTGCCGCGGCTGGCGCCCTGGCTGTGGCGATTCTGGCTGGCCGGCGGGCAGGCCCGCGTCGCGCGGCTGACCGGCGTGCTGGCGAGCCTGACCGGCCGCGCCTGGGACGACTGGCGCCTGGTGGCCGAAGAAGCCGGCATTGCCCACCTGATCCGGCAGCAGGGCAGCCTGGTCGTCTACGACACCGACAAGGGTCTGGCCGCCTCGGCCGGCGAGTGGGCGGCCCGGGCCGATTACGGCATCCGTTTCGAGAAGCTCGCCGGCGGCGAACTGCGCGAGCTGGAGCCGGCGCTGTCACCGCATTACCGCCATGGCTACCTGATCAACGACTGGGGCCATGTCGCCGATCCCTATCGCATCGTTACCGGGCTGGCCGAGCATTTCCTGAACCAGGGCGGCATCATCCTGCGCGGCCGCATCGCCGATTTCCGCCGGCAGGATGAAAAACCTGTCGCCGCGCTGGTCGAGGGCGCGCCGGAAATCGCCTTCGATCGCGTCGTCATCGCCGCCGGCGCCTGGTCGAAACCGCTTTGCGCCAAGCTCGGCCTCGACGTGCCGCTCGATACCGAGCGTGGCTACAACACGACGATCGCGAAACCCGGCATCACCGTGACCCGGCCGATCACCTCGGCCGAAGGCTCGTTCGTCGCGACCCCGATGGAGATGGGCCTGCGCATCGGCGGGGCGGTCGAACTGGCCGGGCTCGAGACGCCGGCGAATTTCCAGCGTTCGCGCGCCCTGCTCGAACTGGGCCGGCGCATGCTGCCGCAGCTCGATACGGGCGGCGGCAAGGAATGGATGGGCTTCCGCCCGTCGATGCCCGATTCGCTGCCCGTCATCGGCGTCTCGCCGCGCGATCGCAACGTCCTGCTCGCCTTCGGCCATGGTCATCTCGGCCTGACCGAGGGGGCGACGACCGGCCGGCTGATCGCCGCTCTTGCCACGGGCCTGCCGACCGTGATCGATATCAAGCCGTTCCGCGTCAACCGCCGCTTCACCGGCGTCGACTGATTATTCCAGGGGATCCATGGCCATGGCCGCGCAAACCTTCTTCTGCATCGATGCCCATACCTGCGGCAACCCGGTCCGGGTCGTCGCCGGCGGCGGACCGCGCCTGGACGGCGCGACGATGATGGAGCGCCGCGCGCATTTCCTGTCGGAATTCGACTGGGTGCGCACCGGGCTGATGTTCGAGCCGCGCGGGCACGAGGTGATGTCGGGCTCTATCCTCTATCCGCCGACGCGCGAGGATTGCGACATCGGCATCCTGTTCATCGAGGTCTCGGGCTGCCTGCCGATGTGCGGCCACGGCACCATCGGCACCGTCACCGTGATGATCGAGCACGGCCTGGTGCGCCCGCGCACGCCGGGCGTGCTGCGGCTGGACACGCCGGCCGGCCTGGTCGTCGCCGAATACACGCAGGTCGGGCCCCATGTCGAATCGGTCAAGCTGACCAACGTGCCGGGTTTCCTGCACAGCCGCGACATCGCCGTCGACATGCCCGAGCTCGGCGGCCGCATCAGCGTCGACGTCGCCTATGGCGGCAATTTCTACGCGATCGTCGAGGCGCAGGAGCATTTCCGCGACATCGCCGACTTTACCGCCGGCGACCTCGTCCGCCTCTCCCCGATCCTGCGCCGCCGGCTGAACGAAGTGACAGACATCGCGCATCCGGAAAAGCCCGACATCAAGGGCATCAGCCATATCCTGTGGACCGGCGCGCCGCGTATCCCTGAGGCCACCGCGCGCAATGCGGTGTTCTACGGCGACAAGGCGATCGACCGCAGTCCCTGCGGCACCGGCACCTCGGCCCGCATGGCCCAGCGCCATGCCAAGGGCCTCTTGAAGCCCGGCGAAGCCTTCGTCCATGAATCGATCATCGGCTCGCTGTTCGTCGGGGGGCGAGC
>JAEYTW010000633.1 GCA_023433835.1 Pseudomonadota bacterium
GCACCGAGCCCGGCAGCGGCCGGCATCGCCGCCCATGCGGCGCCGCCCGTCGGCACACCGGCCAAGCCGGCAAGCGCGCCGCCGCCGATGCCGCCGATCGCCTCGCTGATTTCCGGCCCGAGGCTGGCAACGTCGCCGAAGTCGAAGTTCTTCGGATTGTAGAGCGTCGGCCGCTTCGTCTCCGGGTTGGTGAAGACGAAATTGTCGCCCTTGTAGGGCTGCGCGTCCGGGTAGGTGTCGCGCAGCGTGGCCAGCTTGTCGGCCGGGCTCTCGGTCGCGCCGACGGTGACGCGGATCCGCAGCGGCGCGCCCGTCTTGTCGTCGATCTGGGCCGGGTCGGGTGGCCCTGGGTTGATCAGGCCGCGCCGGACGGCCTCGACCATCAGCCGCTCTTCATCGGTCACAGCTTGCCCGCCTTCTTCAGCATCGCCAGGATATCGTCATCGCTCATGCCAGAAAGGTCTGGCGCTTGTCCGCCAGCGGCCGGCGGCGACCTCTGCCCCTGCGGCGACGCGGCCGGCGGTTGGACGAGCCCTCGGGTGACATCATCGGGGTTAAGCCCGTAGCGGCCGGCCATGTCGCGGAATTCGGTCGCCATCTGATCGTGCTGGCCCTGCAGCGCATTGTAGCGTGACCCGGCTTCGGTCATCAGCGCCGCCCTGGTCGCCGGCTGAAGTCGCTGACCGCCGTTGACGCTGTTGATCAGGCCGATCAGCTTGTCGCTCAACGAGGAAGTGTTGTTGACCATGATCATCTCGCCCTCGCGAACCACCGATCCGGGGTCGAGCATCTTGGCGAGGCCATAGACCAGGTTCAGGTCGGCGGCCTTGCTGTCGCGCTTGGCTGCGTCCTGCATCGACTGATAGATCGGCACCACCTCGCGGAAGTTCTTGACCGGCGGCAGCGCGTTGAAGTCGTCGCGCAGCTTGCCGACCTGGTCGAACTGCCGCGTACCGCCGGGCGCCTGGTTCTTTCCGGCCTCGGCTGCATAGGCCTTTGCCTGGTTGGCCGGCATCGTCATCGGGCCGTTGGGTCCGTTGAAAGTCACGTCGCGCAGATCCGCCGTCGTCCGGCCAGTCTCCGTGGCGTAGGCCTTCGGCGCCGCATACTGGACGTCGCTCGCGTTCTCGGCGCCCCGGATGCCGCCGGCGCGCGCGATCAGCGCCGGGTTCTTCGCAGCCTCCGTGGCCGCGGCGATCTGCGGGTCATATTCCAGGTCGACCTGCTTCTTGCCCCGGGATTCCGCGCCGGCAATCTCGCCTTTCGCCGCCCCGAACCCGGGGATAGCGCTGATCGAGCCGTCGGGATTGACCGCTAGGCCCGACTTCTTGAGGTCGGCCGTCAGATCAAATTCCTTGTCGGCCCGCTTGGCCTTCTGCTCGATCGCCTTGATCGCGAACTGCTGCGCGAAATCGGCGGTGTCGGGGTTGCCGGTCGACAGGAGTGCCTTGGCGATCGCGTCGTATCCGCCGGACGAACCGGCATCCATGGCGCCGGTCAGTTCCTGCGTGGCCCGCGCCCCGCGCGCCTTGTATTCGTCCTGCAGGTTGCCCGATTGCCATCCGGCCAGCAGTGCCTGACCGACGCGACTGAGCCCTTCGAGCGGCGACGAGACCGGCGCCGTACTTGATCCGCTCTTCATCATCGCCTGCAGGATCGCCGTGCGAGGATCGCGGGCGTAAGCCTGGGCGATCGTTGATCGGGGGTTGAGTGCGCCCGCCATCGCGATCGCGGCCGGGTCGGTACCGGATGTCATGTCGACCATGTCAGCGCCCGAATCTGGCAAGGTTGGCGCCAAGGCTCATGACCGGCGCGCCGCCGTAGGTGGCCGGGCCGAACATGCCGCTCAGAAATCCGCCGGGCATCAGGCCGGCAGTCAGCGCCGAGCCGCCCAGCCCGAACAGCGCGCCCATCGTCGCGTTCTTCGAGTTTTCGCCGGCCTGCCACTGGGCCAGCTCGCTCGCGTATTTCTGCATGATCGGACCAACCACATCGGTCGGCGCGACCTGGGCTGCCTGCGGCGTTGCGAAGGTCGGCATATTGGCCATCAAGGCGTCAGCGATCCTGCTCATGCGACAGCTCCAAAGGCCTGCAGCAGCCGCGAGAAATCATTGATCGGCTGCTGGCGCTGCATCTCGCGCTCGTTGATTCCCTGTGCGCGCGCGCTCGATGCCAGACCGGCATTGGCCAGCAACTCGTTGACCATCTGTTCGCGCGCCGCGGATGATTGGCCGAAGTTCTGGGCCGACGACGTTGCGTTCTGCTGAAACCGCTGGTTCTGCGCGTTGTTGCCGAACTCCGCCCCGGCCGCGTTCTGGCCAAACTGCTGTTGCTGAGCCTGGTTTGCGAACGTCGCGCCCGCCAGCCCCTGATTGAAACGCTGCCCCTGCGACGTCAGGTCCTGGCCGAACTGCTGAGCCTGACCGGCGTTGTTCAGATTGGCGTTCGCCATGCCTTGCTCGAATTCCTGGCCCTGCGCCTGGTTCTCCAGGCCGAACTTCGTGAAGTCGAGATTGGCCAGCCTGGATTGTTCGTTGCCGCCGGCCAGGATCGCGTCGGACGTGGCCTGCCCGTACGCATCCGTCTTGGAGCGGTTGAAATCGTCCATCGCCCGGCTATAGGCCTCGGAGCCGACCGGAATGCCCTGGTCGGCCAACCGCTGTTCCAGCGCCCGCTGCTCGCTCGAGAACCGCGGGTCGAGGCGAGAGGCGGCCTTTCCGTACAAGGCATCCTCGACCTTCTGCCGGTCGCTCGACCAGTCCTGCGGGCCGACATTGCGCTGCGGGCCGCCGACGCCGGTCACGCCGCGCTGAATATCGCCGGCAGATGCCGATGTGGGTACCGGGCCGGCATCCGGCGCTTGGCGTGTGATCGCGCCGGCATCCGCGATGCGGTCCTGGATCTGCCCGGCGCCCGCGCTGGAGATGTCCTGCCGGTTCAACTGAGGCAGCGATGACTGGTCGATGCCCTTGACCATCTCGGGCAGGCCGGCGAAGTCGATCGGCTTGTTCAGCGCCGACTGGATGGCGCCGGTCTGGTTCTGCCCGATCGACAGCAGCGACGAACCGAGATTGCCGGTCTGCTGGCGGATGCCGCGCGACTGGTCCAGCAGCGCCTGCTCGGCCGGGTCGAGCGTGATGTTCTGCCGCCACCGATCCTGGTTGTAGTAGGCCTGCTCGCCGGCAAGAGGGTCGTTAGGGTCGTAAGCGCCTGCGCGCTGCGGTGCTGCTGCTGCACCTCCCTGGCCTTGCGATCCGCTTGGGATGGATGGATTTCCTTGGTCATCCCATGTAAGCGGGCCAGTGTAGCCATTGCCGCCACCCGTGACGCGCGCAGTCGGCCCCATGACATCGCCGCCGCGACTATTCGGGTCCTGCCCTCCAGGCGGTTGCGCGACGCCCGCAGCGCCAGCGCCGGCCGCTGGCGCCGGGGCTGCCGATCGGTTCATCGGCGTGCCATCCGGGTTTCGCGACCGGTCGCCCATGTCGGTATAGCTCACGCTGTACCACGGGTTCTTCTGGTCGATCATGTTCAGCCGCTGCTGGACACGGGCCGTTCCCATGTTCGCCTGCGCCTGCGCCGCTGAGGTCGCTGCCGGATCCGGCGCTGCCGGGGCCGAAGATCCACCCTTGCCGCCACCAGCCATCGTCAGCTCCTCTTCAACCAGCGCGCGGCGTCGTCGCGCAGCATGCCGTAGATTATCGCATCGTCTCCGCCAAACCCGCGGCGGACCGTGCCTTCGGAAACAAATCCGATACCCTCGTTGAACCGGCGTGCGCGGCGGTTGCGGGCAGGTATCAGCAGCGTGATGCGCTCGCAGTCGTTGGCGACAAACGCATAGGTGAGCAATTCGGCGAGGTGGCCACGGCTGGCCCAGCGCGGGTTTTCAGCGGCGCAGGAAATCTCGATAGACCGGTACATCGGCATGAAGTTCTGGAAGATCACGCCGGCCGCCGGCATGCCGCCCACCAGCACCCCGGCGGCGACGAATGGGCGGATTGCCTCAATGTCCTGTGCCATGTGCGGGATGCGCCTGACCACCCATCGCGCCACATCATCCGAATGCGCCCAGTCGATCACAGCGGCCCCCCTACCATCGCGTGCAGGTCGGTCGAAAACCACTGAGCCGTCACCGACTGGGCTTGGCCGCGCAGCCGCACGGCAATCGCATAGCCTACCTGCGTGCCGCCCTCCCAGCCGTACACGTCAACGATTGGCGCATCGGCCCAGGCCGAGCTATCCCATTCGGCGTCATCCCAGGCCGCCGAGCCGGTCGCGGTTGCCGCCGGCGTGTACTGGTTCTGCTGCAGCCTGTAATCGACCGGCGTGGCGACTTCGTAATCGGTCTGGGCATTCGCCGCGATCAGCGGCCTCACCAACGTGACCTGTTTTTGCCGCCCGCGGCCGCCGAGATATTGGAACGACGTCAGCCCCTCCCAGGCGATCGCGCGGCCCTGATCGTCCTCGCCCGTATCGCCCTGGATCACCGCGCCCGCGTTGTTGCCGAAATACAGATCGCCATCGAAAACCGTCCAGCAGTTGGAAACGAAGCCCTTGAACCGGCACCACGCACCGGTCTGCACGTTCATCACGAACTGGCGGAAGGCGGTCGACGAACCGTCGACGGGATAGTTGACCAGCAAAAAGCCGCCGCGCGGATGCATGCGGATCTGCCAGCCGAAAGCGTCAAAGGCGCCGCGCGCGGCCTCCTGAAACGCCGTCTGGATTTTGTCGGTCAGCGCCAACCCCGGCCGGGACAGGCCATAGGGCAGCACCTTCGACAGCTCCATGATGCCGTATTCGGTCGCGATCAGCAGGTCGGAGCCATATTTGCACCAGCACCGCCGCCCCAGCGGCCGGCCGAGCATGAAATTGCCGATGCGGGTCCAGTTGTTGATGTCGCCGGGATCGCCGCCCGAGAACAGCACCACCTCGCCGGTGTCCATGATCGCGCAAAACAGATCGTCGGGTCCTGACCCGCCGTCCCGGGTCCATGTTGCGACCGCCATCAGCGCGCCGCCATATTGCAGGACCTCGGTCAGGTCATATTTGGTCAGCGCGCCGGCAATGGAGCCGGTGCCGCCATACCAGAACGATGCCGAATCGCGCTCGACCCAGAACATCCGCTCGCGGTAGACGCAGCCGGCAACGATCAGTGACAGCGAGACGCCGGTAAAGCCGGCCGGCGCCAGCGTCGAGCCGTCATAGACCTGCATCGCATCCGAACCGTTGGCGAAGAAGAGGCGATGCTTGTAGAGCGCCGATTGCCAGCGGTTCGAGCTAAACCCGGTGCCAAGCGACACCGCCGGCCCGGCCGAAGATGCGTCATAGATTGCACCGCCGCCGGCAGCGATCATGCGCCGCCCGGCCGGGCCTGCCCATTCGTCCAGCGCCTCGACCTGCGCGTTGCCCACGCCGGTCGCGTGCTGCGCGCTCCCGCGGCGCACGGCGCAATAGGCAGGATAGGGGAACATGTTGTCCAGGATGATGGCATCGGTCGGTCCCATCAGCTCCCAGCTGTCGCGCGCATTCCAGCCTCCGACAGGAGCCGGCAATGAAAAGCCCTGCGCTACGGCGCCGCGGCGAGCCATCAGAGATGCCAGCTGCCCGGCGGGGCGATGACCGACATGCGTGGGTCGAAGTCGGCAGACCCAGCGTCGAGGGCAAGGGTTGACTTGCCGCCGTCGCGCGCGATCGCCTCGCGCACGGCACCTTCAAACTCCGCCTGCTCTTCCGAGTAATCGAAGCCCTTTGCGGCGCGCCACCGCCAGCGCAGCCCCATGATGAGCAACTGCTCGTCGACCAGGGCATTGTCGGTGTCGGCCTCGTAGGCCGGGCGCGTCGTGACGCCGTCGGCCGCCACAACCCAGTTCGCGGTCGCATATTCGAATGCAACCGTCTCGCCGGCTGGCGGCGCCGGGAACAGCCACAGGCCGCCCTGCCAGACGCGGAAGCGATAGAACGGGCCAGCTGTGGTCCAGGCCATGTCCCACTGCCATTCCTGCGGCGAAATCGGGCCGCCGATCGGCCAGCGGGTCGAACGATCCCACATCGTGTTGGGTATCGGATACCGGAAGCCCGGGCAGATCGTCGCAATGTCGCCCTGCCGCTTGTCGGCCACCGTCACGAAGGTCGCCTCGCGGATCGGCAGCGACCAGTCGGCCCGGGCGAGGAGCCGCTCGCCAGTGCGATTGGCAAGCGCGAGCAGCTGCTGTACCGCGACGTCGGTCGACCCGACCACCTGCGCGGGCTGAGTGATGCCCAGCTCGCCGCAGGCGGTCTGTACCACCGACAAAAGCGACATGGCGCCTTAGCCTCGCGCCCGCTTCGCGGGCGGCGCTGCGGGCGCCGCCTCGCCTTCCGTGTCGGTCATCGCAGCCCGGGCGATTGCCTCGGCCTCGGCGGCGCGAGCCTCGGCCGCATCACGCTCCTCGATCAGCCGCTGCTGATGTTCACGCATCTCATCCATGATGCGCCGCATCTCGGCCAGCTCGGCCAGTACCGTGCCCGACGAACTGGCTTCGCGCAGATAATCAATCGCCTGCTGCTTGAGCGCCCGGCCGCCCATGCCGATCGCGGCAAGCATGTCCTCATTGGCCTCGGCGAGCTCTTCGACGGTGCGGATATGCATCGCCTGCAGCGTCTTGAGCGGGCCGGGCGAAATGAACGTGACCGCCGACAGCGGCGTGCCCGTCAGCGGCGCTTCCTGCCCCGACCGCCACGCATCATAGGGCCCCTGGATCTGGGCCCACAGCGCCGGGTCGCCCGCGGTCCAGCTGTCGTTGCCATGCCGCTTCGTCTTCGGACGGATGTTGGCAACCCGCATGGTCACGATTTCCGGCGTGGCCGCATCCGCGCCGCGCTTGATGAACCGGACCATCTCGCGGTCGCGGTAGACCGGGCGGCCGGCCTCGATCGATGCCGCCGCGTCCTCGACGGGGTCGATGAAGAATTCATAGATCGTGGTCGCGTTGAGCTTGTTCATGCGGCTTTTCGCTCCAGCATGGCGGCCAGCAGGCCGTCGCCATAGATCGCCACATCGAACATGTGGCCGAGGGCCGCGCAGAGCGCGCGGAAGTCGAGGGCCTGGCGCGCCATCTGCGGGGTGCAGCGGAAGCGCCGGCCGTCGAGCCAGACGTCACGAGGCGGACTGCCGCGATCCGAGCCCGGGTAGGCATGGGTCGCCTGCCCGCGCAGGCAGCTGTCGTAGCCGTAGAGGTCGAAGGACCGGAAGCCGAGCACCAGGCCGAGGCTGATCGCGCGCAGCCCGACCGTCGATCCGCCCGGCACGAACGCGAGTGTCGGGTGCTCGTCTTCCTGATCGTCGTAGGTCAGTGCATGCCAGACCACCACACGACGACCGGCCAGGCGGTTGAAGACCGCGGGATCGCAGGTCGAGGCGATGTAGTAGACGACGCCTGGATGATGCAAATGCAGGAAGTCGGCGACATGCGGCTGGGGGTCGAGAACGATCGCGGCCTGCGGGATCACGCCTTGGCCGATCAGCCAGTCATGGGCCGATCCGCAGACCATTATCGGACCGCGACCGCGCAGGTCGTCGAGGAAATCGGCCGCGGACGGGCCGCCGGCAACCAGTGTCAGCGCGCCGTCGTGCGGCGCGATTTCCATGATCG
>JAEYTW010000016.1 GCA_023433835.1 Pseudomonadota bacterium
GGTTAAGGCGCCGCGATCCGGCACCCTATCAAGGAAAGGCCCGGCGGGCGCACAGAAATCGGAACGGATGACCGGCCAGCAAGACCGTCAGAGCATCGACGGCAAGACGCGGTCCGGCGGCTTGTGCCCATCCATGAAGGTCTTGATGTTGATGATGACCTTCTCGCCCATGTCGACACGGCCCTCGACCGTCGCCGAGCTCATATGGGGGAGCAGGACGATGTTGGGCAGCTCGAGCAGCTTCGGATTGACCGCCGGCTCATGCTCGAAGACGTCGAGGCCGGCCCCGGCCAGTTCGCCCTTGCGCAGCTTGCGGGTCAGCGCATTTTCGTCGATCACCTCGCCGCGCGCGGTGTTGACGATATAGGCATGCGAGCGCAGCAGGTCGAGGCGGCGGGCGGACAGCAGATGGTAGGTCGCCGGGGTATGCGGGCAGTTGACCGAGATGATGTCCATCCGGGCCAGCATCTGGTCGAGGCTTTCCCAGTAGGTCGCCTCCAGCTCGCCCTCGATCTCGGCATGCAGCCGGCGGCGGTTGTGGTAGTGGATCGACAGGCCGAAGGCGCGGGCGCGGCGGGCGACGGCCTGGCCGATGCGGCCCATGCCGATGATGCCGAGGCGCTTGCCCCAGATCCGCTTGCCCAGCATCCAGGTCGGCGACCAGCCGTTCCAGCCCCCCTCGCGCAGCACCCGCTCGCCCTCGGTCAGGCGGCGCGGCACGGCCAGGATCAGCGCCATGGTCATGTCCGCGGTATCCTCGGTCAGGACGCCGGGGGTGTTGGTCACGGTGATGCCGCGCTGGCGGGCGGCGCCGAGGTCGATATGATCGACGCCGTTGCCGAAGCTGGCGATCAGCCGCATGTTCGGATTGGCATGGGCCAGCACGCCGGCATCGATCTTGTCGGTGACGGTGGGGACGAGGACGTCGGCGGTCTTCATCGCCTCGATCAGCTCGGCCTGGGTCAGCGGATGGTCGTCATTGTTAAGCCGCGTATCGAAAAGCTCCATCATCCGCGTCTCGATGGCATCGGGCAGCTTGCGCGTGACGACGACGACGGGCTTTTTCTTCGACATGGGCCTCACTCTGCCAATTTGGGCTGCTTGCTTGAACCCTTCCTAGCAGAACCATCCCGAGGCGGCAATTTCCCTCGTTGCAATGCAGCGTCAGACCGCCTCGGCCCAGGCCCGGGCAACCGCCTCCGTTGCCGCGTCCGCCGGGTGGAAGGCCTCGATCTTGAGGTCCTGGAGGGTGGCGTCGCAGGCGGTGCCGAAACTCGTCACCGTCGAGAACCAGCGGGTGCGCCGGCCCTCGATCTCGTAGATCAGCTCCAGCAGCGGCGGCTGGGGCGCGGGATCGACCACCTCGCGGGCCGGCACGTCCGGATAGGCGCGGGCTTCGGCCAGGAGCTTGGTCAGCACCGGATCGTCGCCGCGGGCGCGCGCCTCGGCGGCCACCCGCGACAGCATGTGGCCGGCGGTTTCCTCCCAGTTGACCAGCGCCGGGCGGATCCCCGCGGGGTCGACCAGGAGCTTGATGATGTTGAGCGGGCCGGCCGCCCTGGGAAGACCCAGCCGGCTCATCATCGCGATCATGCCGCGATTGGCCATCACCAGGTTCCAGCCGCGATCGGCGACCAGGGCGGGGAACGGGTCGTGGCGTTCCAGGATGAAATCGAGGGCGCGGCGCGCCTGGCTCAGATCGGCATCGTCGAGCGGACGATTGCCGTAGATAGGGGCAAAACCGGCGGCGACCAGCATGGCATTGCGCTCCCTGAGCGGCAGATCGAGGCTTTCGGCCAGACGCAACGCCATTTCGCGGCTGGGGCGGGCGCGGCCGGTCTCCAGGAAGCTCAGGTGCCGGGCCGACGTGTCGGCCTCCAGGGCCAGGCCGAGCTGGCTCATGCCGCGCAACGACCGCCAGCGGCGCAGCATCGCACCGAAGGGCGGTTCGGCAATGGCCTTCGCGGTGGCCTGGGCGGTCGCGGGCATGGCGTTTCTCCCTGATGAGTGCAGGGCCGACCTTAAGCGTGCCATCGGCACGCCGCCATTACCTCGCGGGTAAAATCGCCTGCGCCGTTGGTACGCTTGACCCTTCTTTAACCATGGGGGCATAAAGCTGAACGCAGGGGATTATGAATCTGAAGTCAGGGGACCACGTGTTGTCGTCATCCAAGCCTGTTGCGACATTGTCGGCCGCGCTGATCGCGCTGGCGGCCGTGCTGCTGCCG
Source organism: Pseudomonadota bacterium (assembly GCA_023433835.1). GTDB lineage: Bacteria > Pseudomonadota > Alphaproteobacteria > Ferrovibrionales > Ferrovibrionaceae > JAFKFH01. The sequence continues at coordinate 2,229 of JAEYTW010000016.1, forward strand.
GCAGAGGCCGGGGCGGCGGGCACCGCCGAGGCCGCGCCGGCACCGATGCGCAAGCCGGTCGAGGCGGGAATCGGTGCCGATTCGGGCCTGCCCCTGCCGCGCTGGGTCGCGCTGGCCTCCGACCGCGTCAACATGCGCACCGGCCCCGGGCCGCGCTATCCGATTTCCTGGTCCTATCAGCGCCGCGGCCTGCCGGTCGAAATCGTCGACGAGCATGAATACTGGCGCCAGATCCGCGAGCAGGACGGCACCAAGGGCTGGGTGCACAAGAGCATGCTGACCGGCAAGCGCAGCGCGCTGGTGATGGGCGCCATCCAGGACGTGCGCGACCAGCCGAGCCCGGTGGGCGACGTCGAGGTGCAGGCCGAACCCGGCGTGCAGGTCCGGCTGCTGGCCTGCCGCGACTCGGTCTGGTGCGAAGTCCAGGTCGCCGGCCGCAAGGGTTTCATGGCCCGGGAAGGCCTGTGGGGCCTCTACCCGGGCGAAACCTTCAAATAATCAGAGCGACATCAGCGCGTTGCTGCCCAGGCCCTGGCGCAGCCTGGTCCAGGCCAGCCCCGCCTTGAGCGCCAGGCCGGCGATCGGCCGCAGCGGCGCCACCGAGCGGTGCGGCATCGCCGCCAGCCGCGCGTAGTCCGCCCCGTCGCCGCAGATCGCATCGGCCAGCGCCCGGCCGGTGCGCGCGGTCAGCGCCACGCCATGGCCTGAGAAACCCTGCGCATACCAGATGCCGTCGGCGGTGCGGCCGACATCGGTCATGCGGTTGACGGTCAGGTCGATCAGCCCGCCCCAGGCATAGTCGATGCGCACCCCGCGCAGTTCGGGGAAGACCCGGGCGATCTTCTTGCGCATGGCGCGCGCGATCCGCTCGCGGCTCCAGTCGCCGGCGGCACAGCCGCCACCGAACAAGAGCCGGCCATCGGCCCCGAGGCGGTAGTAATCAAGTACCGCCTGGGTGTCGTAGACGGCGGCCCGGGCCGGGAACAGCCTCTGGCCGATGGCGGCCGGCAGCGGCTCGGTCGCCACCATGAAGGTGCGGAGCGGCAGGATGCGACCGGCGACATCGGGGGCCAGCCCGCCGATATAGGCATTGGCGGCCAGCACGACCGAGCCGGCCGTGACCGAGCCCAGCGTGGTCCGCGCGACCGGTGCGGCGGCATCGTCGTCGAGGCTGATCACCGGCGAATGCTCGAAGATCCGCACCCCCGCCGCCCGCGCCGCATCGGCCAGCCCCACCGCATAGCGCAGCGGGTGGAGTTGGGCGGCGTTATGATCAAGATTGCCGCCGAAATAGCGGTCGGAGGCCACGACGTCGCGGCCCTCGGCGGCATCGAGATGCTCGAGGCCGCGATAGCCGAAATGGCGGCGCAGGGTGGCGGCCTCGCGCCGCAGGCTGCGGGCGTGGCCGGCCTCGGCCGCGGCGACGAAGACGCCGTCGCGCAAGGAGCAGTCGATGCCGTGGCGGGCGATCAGCTCCCGGACCTCGGCGACGCCCTCGACCGACAGGGTCCAGAGGTCGGCCGCGGCATCGTCGCCCAGCCGGCTGGCGATGGCCTCGTTGCCCGCGGTGAAGCCCGGCAGCACGAAGCCGCCATTGCGGCCCGACGCGCCGCCCCCGACCCGGCCGGCTTCGAGCAGCACCACGTCCCGGCCGCGTTCGGCCAGGCGCAGCGCCGTGGTCAGGCCGAGATAGCCGGCGCCGATCACGACGACATCGGCCGTGATGTCGCCCGACAATGCCGGGGCGGCACGGCGGCGGGTCGTCGCCTCGTAGTAGGTGGTTTCGGGCAGGTAGGCGGCGGCACGGGCAAGCGCCCGGGTCTGCCGCAGGCCGGTGGCCAGGGCGGTCATGATACGGAATCCGAAAAGATTTGAACTGTGGATGCGGTCGCGCCCGCGCGGCTCGATGGCCCGCGCTGGTCAGTCGACGGATTTAGGGCAACGTCGGCCTAATGATGGCCTTCGACGATCCACAGAGTGATACGGCTTTCTTCCATCTGGAAGATCGACGACTGCGCCGGGGCAGTGGGTGCGCTACGCGCGAACATTGATACACCTGAAATTCTGAGTTTTGGCTCAGCTTCGTCAGAGAATGTGGCAGAGGCCGCGCGAAAAGTCAATTACAGCACCGTGACAGTCGTCATGGCGTCCCACTTTGTCGTCGTCATAAATCAGTAAAATATGTGAAACAGATCAACCCCGCAGTGCCACGCCGTCGACATCGGGGATCGGCAATATTGACCCAAGTGGCCGAGATCGTCGCCGTCGAGAACTTGCACGAGAGTTTCGATGAGCAGCCGATATTACGCGGTTATCGGGACGACGTCCGAGCCCGGGATTGTGCGGCCGACCTCAGAGGTCAGCCGCCAGCACCTCGCGCACCGCTTCGGGCATCAGGGCGATATGGCCGTAGGCCGGATGGGTGATGCCGAGCGTCACCTGCGTGCCTGGCCGGGCGAACGCCGCGGCTGCCGACGGCGTCAGGCGGAAGCGGATGAAATGGACCGAGGAGATCTTGCCGTCCTCCTTGGTCCGACCTTCCGGTTCGTCGGGCACGCCCGGCACCGTTTCGCCGCCGACGGTCAGCGCGACATGGCGGTCGGCGCCGGTAAGCCGGCCCAGCACGACGTTGCGCCGGATCGGATCGTCGATCTCGAACATCAGCGTCGCCACCAGTTCGTCGCCTTGCGGGATCAGCGGGTTGTAGGCGGCGAGCTCGTCGGCGATCTGTTCCTCGCCGCCCTTCTCGATGCGCAGCATTTCCTGCACCTGCCACCACATCGTGTCGTAGCTTTCGAAATAGAAGGTGGCGACCGGCCCGACTTCGAGCCGGCGCAGCTTCTTCTGCGCCACGAAGGCCGGCCGCCGCGCCCGGCGGTGGGCCTCGTACTCGGCCATCGGCAGGATGTCGCTGCGATCGATCCGGCGGTCGGTGGCGGACATCACTGGGTGCTCCTGTTACCTGGTCAATCTATAGGACGCGGCGATCAGCTCGATCGGGTTGGTCGCATGCCTGGGCGCCGCGGCCTTCTCGGCCTCGCCCAGACGCTGCATGCCCTGGATCAGATGTTCGCCGGCCAGCGGGCATTCGGAGGCGACATAGGCCGGCCTGGCCTTTGCCGCCTGGCGGGCGGCAGGCTTGCCGACCTTCAGCGCCACCTCGAAGAATTCCTGCTTCACGCCCCAGGACCCGCCATGGCCCGAGCAGCGCTCGATCACGTCGATCTTGGTGTCCGGAATCAGGCGCAGCATGTCGGCGGCCTTGGCCCCCATGTTCTGGGCCCGGGCATGGCAGGCGAGATGGACGGCAACGCCACCGTCGAGCGGCTGCAGGCCGGGCGCCATGCCCTCCTTCTTCGCGATGTCGACGACGTATTCCGACAGGTCGAAGGTCGCCTGGGCGAGTTTTTTCACCTTGGCGTCATCAGGCACGATCAGCGGCCATTCGAATTTCAGCATCAAGGCGCAGGACGGGGTCAGCGCGATGACGTCGTAGCCGTCGTCGATCCATTGCTCCAGCTCGCGGGCGACGGTCTCGGCCCGGTCGGCGACCTTGGCGAGGTCGCCGTGTTCGAGCTGCGGCATGCCGCAGCAGGCGGGATAGACGACCTGCGTCTCCACGCCGTTATGGGCCAGCACTTGGCGCGCCGCCTCGCCGATGCCGGGGTTGTTGTAGTTGACGAAGCAGGTGGCGTAGAGCACCGCCTTGCGCCCGAAACCCGGGGCCGCTTCGTTCGGCGTCACGCCGTCGGCACGCGCCCGGGCGGCGAAGGTCTTGCCGTGGAATTTCGGCAGGTCGGCCTCGCGGTGGATGCCGGCGATGCCTTCGAGGATCGGGCGGGTGATCGCATTGTCCTGCGCCGTCGCCCAGTTGGCGATCGGCGCCACCAGACCGGCCAGCCGGCCGTTGCGGTCGGTCGCCGTCAGCTGGCGGTCCCAGAACCCGGCATCGCCCTTTTTCAGCTCGACCGCGCGATAGCGCAGCATCAGATGCGGGAAATCGAGATTGAATTCATGCGGCGGCACGTAGGGGCACTTCGTCAGGAAGCACATGTCGCACAGCGTGCAGGCATCGACGACCGGCTTGAAATCGGCCGATCCGACGCCGTCCAGCTCTTCCGTCGGCGAGGCGTCGACCAGGTCGAACAGCCTGGGAAAGGAATCACAGAGATTGAAGCAGCGTCGGCAGCCGTGGCAGATGTCGAACACCCGCCTGAGTTCGGCATCCAGCGCCGCCTCGTCATAGAATTCCGGATTATGCCAGTCGATCGGATGCCGCGTCGGGGCATCCAGACTGCCTTCCCGCATGGGTCTTTTCCTTCTCGCGCCGGGCTGGCTGAAAATGCTGGCTGGGCCAGGCGAAGCTCACCCCGGCGAATGCCGGGGGTGAGCCCACCTGATGAAGCGAGGAAGGATCAGAGGCCGTCGAGGGCTTTCTGGAAACGGCCGGCGTGGCTTTTCTCGGCCTTGGCCAGCGTCTCGAACCAGTCCGCGATCTCGTCGAAGCCTTCCTCGCGGGCGGTGCGGGCCATGCCGGGATACATGTCGGTGTATTCGTGGGTTTCACCGGCGATGGCGGCCTTGAGGTTGTCGGAGGTGCCGCCGATCTTCAGGCCGGTGGCGGGATCGCCGACCTCGGAGATGTATTCGAGATGGCCGTGGGCATGGCCGGTCTCGCCCTCGGCGGTCGAGCGGAACACGGCGGCAACGTCGTTGAAGCCTTCGACATCGGCCTTCTGGGCGAAATAGAGATAGCGGCGGTTGGCCTGGCTTTCGCCGGCAAACGCTTCCTTGAGGTTGTTCAGGGTCTTCGAGCTGGCCAGATCAGACATGGTCGTCTCCTCGTTCACGGTTCTTGGCACCACGCAAAGGACGTACCGACCCCGCATGCGCCGAACTGAAAAAAGGGGGCAAACGAACATTGGCGGGGGGTCATGGCAGGCCGGCGGACGGTAAAAGGAACCGCACGGCCACAACCCATCTGACTCCGCCATCAGGCGGATGTCAATCAGTTTGGAATATTTCCAGAGAAGAACGCAGAGGGTTGAAACTGCGATTTATCATCAGGCTGGGCGGACCCGGATAACGACATCGACGCGGGCGACCCGCGTGCCTTCGGGCGCGTCGGGCAACCCTGAGATCGCCACGGCCGCGCCGGGAATATCGATCAGCGTGCCGGTCTCTTCATGGAAGAAATGGTGATGGTCGGACACGTTGGTATCGAAATAGGCGCGGCCCGAATCGACCACCACCTCGCGCAGCAGGCCGTGCGAGGTGAACTGGTGCAGCGTGTTGTAGACGGTGGCCAGCGACAGCGACTGGCCCGCCCCCACCGCCTCGTCATGCAGCATCTCGGCCGTGACGTGGCGGTCGCCGGCATCGAACAGCAAGCGGCCGAGCGCCAGGCGCTGGCGCGTCGGCCGCAGGCCAGCCTGGCGCAGCCGGGCAAGGGCGTCGGCGAAGGGACGGCGCGTCGTAGTCATCCGTCCAGATATAAGCCGATGTTGTTTGGAATCAATCAAAACCTGGTGCGGAAGCGCAGAAAACCGCCGTTTCCGACAGCGATCAGCAGCCCGGCCACGGCCATCGAGCCCGCCACGGCGAAGGTGACGTGCATGCCGGCCCCGGCATCGGCCGCGCCCGCCGCGACGCTGAAGATCGCACCCATCACCGAGGCGCCGGTGATCAGCCCGAGATTGCGCGACAGGGTGAGCAGGCCGGAAACCCCGCCTCGCCGGTCCGCCGGGACATCCTTCATGACGGCGGTATTGTTTGCCGCCTGGAACAGCTGATAGCCCGGCGTCATCACCAGGAGCGGCGCGATATAGGCCGGAATGCCCCAGGCCGACGGCAACAGCGCCAGGCCGAAGGCCCCGGCGGCCACGCCGGCCAGCCCGATTAGCGTGGCGCGCCCCGCGCCCAGGCGGTCGACCAGCCGCCCCGCCGGCACGCCCGACAAGGCCGAGACCACCGGCCCCACCGACATGACCAGCCCGGCCGACGCGGCATCGAGCCCGAGGCCGCCGACGAGGTAGAAGGGCCCGACCACCAGCGTCGCCATCATCACCGTCGCGACCAGCGCATTGGTGATCAGCGCCGACACCATCAGCGGTTCGCGCAACATGGCCAGCCGCACCAGCGGGGCCGGTGCGTGCCGCTCGACGGCGACGAACGCCCCGGCGCCGATCGCGGCGGCCAGCAGCAGCAGCACGGTCGCGGGCCCCGGACCGCCGCCGGTCATGGCCAACGCATAGGCACCGAGCGTCGCCGCAAGAACGACGGTGCCGAGCCGATCGAAAGCCGGCCGCTCGGCCGCCACGCGGTCGGCGGGCAGGCCGTACCAGGCCAGGGCCAGCGCGACCAGCCCGAGCGGCACGCCGACGAGGAAGATCGCCGTCCAGCCGAAGCCGCCGATCAGCACGCCGCCGAACGACGGCCCGAGCGCGGTGCCGACCGCCGAGACGGTGCCGAGCAGGCCCATCGCCGCCCCGGTCCGCTCCTTGGGCACCGCCTCGCCGACCAGCGCCATAGCCAGCGCCATCATGACCGCCGCGCCCAGGCCTTGTGCCGCCCGCGCCGCGATCAGCAGCCACAGGGTCGGGGCCAGCCCGCAGACGACCGAGGCCGCCGTATAGAGCGCGATGCCGGCCAGCAGCAGGCGCCGGCGGCCGACGAGATCGCCGAGCCGGCCGACGCTGACGATCAGGGTCGTGGTCGCCAGCAGATAGGCGATCACTACCCATTGGACCTCGCCCATCGGCGCGGCGAAGGCCTGGCCCAGGCTCGGCAATCCGACATTGGCGATCGAGGTGCCGAGCGAGGCGAGCAGCATGGCGAGCGACAGGCCGGCGAGCGGCCAGCGCGCGGCAGGGACGGGGGACGACAGAGCGGACATCGGCATCTTCCACATGACTTTTTGACCTGTGGACAGCCTGATCCCATCCCATGCATGGCGGAACGCGCACGATTTGCACTTCATCCGTGCACCAAACGCCATGTATCCTCGATCGATGGCCGACCTCAATCTCCTCGCCACCCTGGACGTGCTGCTGGCCGAGGGCAGCGTCGCGGGCGCCGCCCGCCGGCTGCGGCTCAGCCCCTCCGCGATGAGCCGGCAGCTGGCCCGGCTGCGCGAGACCACCGGCGATCCGCTGCTGGTTCGCGCCGGGCGCGACCTGGTGCCGACACCGCGGGCGCTGGAATTGCGCGGCGAGGTCGGCCGGCTGGTGCAGCAGGCCGAGGCCATGCTGCGCCCCGCCGAGGCACTCGACCTGCGGCGGCTGAAGCGCCGCTTCACGCTGCGCAGTGCCGAAGGTTTCGTCGAGACGTTCGGCCCGGCGCTGATCGCCCGCGTCACGGCCGAGGCGCCGGGGGTGCGCCTGCGTTTCGTGGCCAAGCCGGACAAGGAAACCAGCCCGCTGCGCGATGGCCGGGTCGATCTGGAGACCGGCGTGGTCGGCGACGATGCCGGGCCGGAATTGCTGACCCAGGCCCTGTTCCGCGACCGCTTCGTCGGCGTGGTGCAGGCCGGCCATCCGCTGGCCCGGGGCGAGATCGGCCCGGCGCGGTTCGCCGCCGGCCGGCATGTGCTGGTCTCGCGCCGCGGCCGCGACCGCGGCCTGGTCGATGACGCGCTGCAGGCGCTCGGCCTGGCCCGCGAGATCGTGGCAATCGTCGGCGGTTTCTCGGCGGCGCTGGCCCTGGTGCGCGCCACCGACCTGATTGCCGCCGTGCCGGCGCGGCATACTGCCGCATTGCGGGCCGGCCTCCATGACTTCGACCTGCCGGTCGCGGTGCCCGACATCACCGTTTCGCTGATGTGGCACCCGCGGCTCGACGCCGATCCGGCCCATCGCTGGCTCAGGGCCTGTGTCCGCGCGGCCTGCGCCTGATCACCTTTTCGCGAAAACCCCGCCGGATGCCCGGAAATTATGCAATGTTCGCCATCCGCGCACGCGCCCCGCGCAAATAGCGCGTTGGCCTCGCCCGCCGGATACGCTACAGTCCGTAACACTTCGTGAGCTGGAACCGCCGGCCGCAATGCCTTGCATCAGCGACCTGCCGACCCTACTTGCCCACCAACGATCGGCCACAGTCGAACCGGGATTGCCTCTATCGTGACGCGGAAGACGAGTTTCTCCTACCAGGACCTCCTGGATTGCGCCCATGGCAAGCTGTTCGGGCCGGGCAACGCCCGCCTGCCGCTGCCGCCGATGCTGATGTTCGACCGCATCACCGAGATTTCCGACCAGGGCGGCAAGTACGGCAAGGGCACGGTCACGGCCGAGTTCGACATCAAGCCGGACCTGTGGTTCTTCGGCTGCCATTTCGAATCCGATCCGGTGATGCCGGGTTGCCTCGGCCTCGACGCCGTGTGGCAGCTCTTGGGCTTCTTCCTGGGCTGGATGAAGGCGCCGGGCCGCGGCCGGGCGCTCGGCGTCGGTGAAGTCAAGTTCACCGGCGAGGTGCTGCCGACCGCCAAGAAGGTCGTCTACAGCCTCGACATCAAGCGCGTCATCCTGCGCAAGCTGGTCCTGGGCATCGCCGACGGCACGGTCAGCGTCGACGGCAAGCCGATCTACGAGACCAAGGATCTGCGGGTCGGGCTGTTCCAGCCTGACGCCACCCCGGCGGCCGCCGGCGCCTGAACGGCGCCGTTTATCCGAGACTGCCAGAGAGGCTAGATCATGGCTTTGCGTCGTGTCGTCGTCACCGGGCTCGGCATCGTCAGCTCGATCGGCAACAATGCCGATGAGGTAACCGAGAGCCTGAAGGCCGGCAAATCCGGCATCGTGGCCATGCCGGAATACAAGGAACTCGGCTTTCGCAGCCAGGTTGCCGGCACCATCAAGCTCGACATCGACGCCGTCGTCGATCGCCGCCTGCGCCGCTTCATGGGCGACGGCGCGGCCTACAACTACGTCGCGGTGCAGGAAGCCATCAAGATGGCCGGCCTGAGCGAGGCCGACATCTCCAACGCGCGCACCGGCCTCGTCATGGGTTCGGGCGGCCCCTCGACCCGCAACATCGTGCAGTCGGCGCTGACCGCCAAGGAGAAGGGCCCCAAGAAGGTCGGCCCGTTCATGGTGCCGCGCTGCATGTCGTCGACCAATTCGGCCAATCTTTCGACCGCGCTGAAGATCAAGGGCCTGTCCTATTCGATCTCCTCGGCCTGCTCGACCTCGGCCCATTGCATCGGCAATGCCTTCGAGCTGATCCAGTTCGGCAAGCAGGACGTGATGCTGGCCGGCGGCGGCGAGGAACTGGACTGGACGCTGTCGGTCCTGTTCGACGCGATGCCGGCGATGTCGTCTGGCTACAACGACACGCCCGAGCGCGCCAGCCGCGCCTATGACAAGGATCGCGACGGCTTCGTCATCTCCGGCGGCGGCGGCGCCGTCGTGCTGGAGGAACTCGAACACGCCAAGGCGCGCGGCGCCACGATCATCGCCGAGCTGGTCGGCTATGCCGCCACATCAGACGGCGCCGACATGGTCGCGCCCTCGGGCGAAGGCGCGGTGCGCTGCATGCGCCTGGCGCTCGCCGGCAACGACCAGCCGATCGACTACATCAATACCCACGGCACCTCGACGCCGGTCGGCGACATCACCGAGCTCGGCGCGATCCGCGACGTGTTCGGCGACAAGGTGCCGGCGATCTCGTCGACCAAGTCGCTGACCGGGCACAGCCAGGGCGCGACCGGCGCGCACGAGGCCGTCTATTCGCTGTTGATGCTGCGCGACGATTTCATCGCCGCCTCGGCCAATATCGAGAACCTCGACCCCGGTGCCGAGGGCTTCCCCATCGTCCGCGAACGGCGCGACAATGCCGGCCTGCGTCAGGTAATGTCGAACAGCTTCGGCTTCGGCGGCACCAATGCGGTGCTCATCTTCCGCAAATTCGAGGGCTGAGTGACCATGGGGGAGTTGTTGATGGCCGGCCGCCGCGGCCTGGTGATGGGCATGGCCAACGATCATTCGATCGCCTACGGCATCGCCCGCACCTTGCGCGACCACGGCGCCGAGATGGCCTTCACCTATCAGGGCGACGCCTTTGCCAAGCGCATGAAGCCGCTGGCCGAAGCCCTGGGGGCCAAGATCATCCTGCCGTGCGATGTCGAGGATGAAGGCTCGCTCGACCATCTGTTCGCGAGCCTGAAGGCCGAATGGGGCAAGCTCGACTTCGTCGTGCATGCGCTGGCCTATTCGGACAAGGAAGAGCTCAAGGGTCGCTACGTCGACACCACCCGCGGCAATTTCGCCCGGACCATGGTGATCTCCTGCTATTCGTTCACCGACATCGCCCGCCGCGCCGAAAGCCTGATGACCGAGGGCGGCTCGCTGCTCACCCTGTCGTTCGAAGGCGCCGAGCGGGTGATGCCGAGCTACAACGTGATGGGCGTGGCCAAGGCGGCGCTGGAATCGAGCGTGCGCTATCTCGCCAACGACCTCGGGCCCAAGGCGATCCGCGTCAACGCGATCTCGGCCGGCCCGATGCGTACCATCGCCGGCTCGGCGATCGGCAATGCCCGCTACGTCTACCGCACCAGCCGCGACGCCAGCCCCCTGCGCCGCAACATCCAGCTCGACGATGTCGGCGGCGCGGCGATGTTCCTGCTGGGCCCGCTCTCGGGCGGCATCACCGGCGAAGTGCTGCATGTCGATGCCGGCTATCACGTCATCGGCATGACCCCGCCGGGTGCCGCCAGCGTCGCCGACGCCGGCGCCAACTGATCCTCCCGACATCGTCCCGATCTCCGGCCCACGCCGTAGATCGGTCGGCGTTTACGGCATGGAATACCGCAGGCATCCCGCCGGCGCCCCGCCTGACATTAAATCATTGGTTTTCCTGCGGATGCAGCCCCGGCTGCGTCCCCAAACCGCATTGATCGGCTGGAAAACTGCTACTATCTAGGGAGGGGAGTGGCGCCTAGAAAGGGCCTGGATGATACGCGGGAAGCAACCGGACATATCCGCCGGGGGCGAAACAACGAGCCAGCAGGCACTGGCCGCGCTCGAGCGCATGGGTATCGAGCCGACGCCGCAGAGCTTCGCGGTCTTCCACGACTATTACAATGGCGGCAACGCGGCGCTGAAGGCCGCGATCGATGCCGTGCTGGACCAGGGTCAGCATCTGACGGCCGAGGCCTGCGACGAATTGCACGACCGCTTCCTGACCAATACGGCGCTGGCCGCGCTGGTGCCGGAAGCCTCGCTGCAACTGGCCGACATGATCGGCAAGATGTCGGACATCGTTGCCCATGCCGGGGCCGATACCAAGAATTTCGGCCGCCAGCTGCAGGCTTTTGCCGGGGAGGCAGGCCAGGCGCCGTCGGGGGCGAGCCTGGCGCTGCTGATCCAGCGCATGCTGATCCACACCCAGGAAACCATCGGCCGAGTCGACATGCTGGAGCGCCGGCTGGACGAGGCACGGGCCGAGATCACCGAACTGCGCGGCGCGGTCGACCGTATCCAGCGCGAGGCGATGACCGATCCCCTGACCGGGCTGGGCAATCGCCGCGCCTTCGAAGCGAGGCTGGCCTCGGCCATCCGCGATGCCCGCAAGCGGCGCAAGCCGTTGTCGATCCTGTTGTGCGACCTCGACAATTTCAAACGCTTCAACGACACCTGGGGCCATCTGATCGGCGACCTCGTGCTGAAGCTGTTTGCCAAGGTCCTCTCCGACTCGATCAAGGGCCGCGATACGCCAGCCCGCTTCGGCGGCGAGGAGTTCGCCGTGATCCTGCCGGAAACCCCGCTGTCGGGCGCCACGCGGCTGGCCGAGAAGATCCGGCAGGAACTCGAGAACAAGCGGCTGGTCAAGAAGACCACCGGCGACGAGCTCGGCAAGATCACCGTCTCGATCGGCTGCGCCACGCTGGCCTCGAAGGAAACCGCCGCCGAATTCGTCGCCCGTGCCGACAAGGCGCTCTACGGCGCCAAGGGTGACGGCCGCAACCGGGTGTCGCAGGCTTAACCCGGCGCCGCCGCCCTCAGGCAATCGACGAAACGCTGCGCCGCCGGCGTCAGCCGGGCGTCCCGCCGCATCACGATGGTGATGGTGGTATCGGGCAAGGCCTCGATGAGATCGAGCGGCACGAAGCCGCGCGGCGTCATCTCCAGCGGGATCAGCGGCGCGGCAAACAGCGTGATCAGGTCGCTTTCGGCCATCAGGGCCAGGGCAACGCTCAGCGAATGGCAGGGCACCACCCGTTCGGGCGCGCGCAGGCCGTGGCGTTCGAACAGCGCGCCGAGCAGGTCGGCGCCCGAGCCGACCAGGCCCGGCAGCAGCCATTCGGCCTCGACCAGGGCGGCGAGCGACCGCGCGCCGACCAGCGGGTGGCCGCCGCGCACGCCCACCACCAGGGCTGCGGTGAACAGTTTGATCTGGGTGAATTCGTCGTCGATCAGCGTCGGCAGCGTATGAGCGGCGACAAAATCGAGGCTGCCGTCGCGCAGGCGGGCCAAGGCATAGGGCAGGGTCGCCTCGGAAAATCCCACGCGCACGCGCGGCATCTGGGCGCGGAAGGCGGCGAAGGCCCGGGGCAGCAGGGTCAAGGCCACCGTCGAGGAGACCGCCAGCGAGACCGAGCCGGTGCCGCCGTCGCGGATTTCCTCGACCTCCTCGCGCGCCCGCCGCATTTCCTCGACCATCAGGCGGG
>JAEYTW010000651.1 GCA_023433835.1 Pseudomonadota bacterium
GACGATACGCCCGGCGTGACGCGCGACCGCCGGATCCATGAGGGGCGGCTCTGGGACCTGCGCTTCGACGTCATCGATACCGCCGGCCTCGAGGAGGCCGACGAGGGCACGATGGAACGCCGGATGCGCCAGCAGACCGAGACGGCGGTAATTGATGCCGATGTCGCCCTGTTCATGGTCGACGCCCGCGCCGGGCTGACGCCGATGGACCGTCATTTCGCCGACTGGCTGCGCCGCCAGGACAAGCCCGTGCTGCTCATCGCCAACAAGACCGAGGGTCGCCAGGGCGAGATGGGCGCGATGGAGGCCTGGGAACTGGGTTTGGGCCAGCCGATCCTGATCTCGGCCGAGCATGGCGACGGCCTGAGCGATCTCTACGACGCCATCGTCGGGGCACTGCCGCCCGAAGCCGTCGAGGATGACGAGGACGAGGCCGACGGTGCCGAGGGCGGGCCGATCCAGATCGCGATCGTCGGTCGCCCCAATGCCGGCAAGTCGACCCTGATCAACCACCTGATCGGGTCCGAGCGTCTGCTGACCGGGCCCGAGGCCGGGTTGACGCGGGATTCGATCGCGGTGCCCTGGGAATGGCAAGGCCGCAAGTTCAAGCTGGTCGACACCGCCGGCATGCGGCGCAAGTCGCGGGTCGAAGGCAAGCTGGAGAAGCTGTCGGTCGCGGAATCGCTGCGCGCCATCCGGCTGGCCCAGGTCGTGGTCCTGGTGCTGGACGGCAATCTCGGCATCGACAAGCAGGACCTGACCATCGCCGACCACGTGATCAACGAAGGCCGGGCGCTGGTCATCGCCGTCAACAAGTGGGATGCGGTCGACGACCGCGCCATGGCGCTGCAGGCCATCGAAGACCGGCTGCAGATCTCGCTGCCCCAGGTCAAGGGCCTGCCGGTGGTGACGCTCTCGGCGCTGACCGGCCGTCATACCGAACGGTTGCTGCCCGCCGTGATCCAGATCTACGAATCCTGGAACAAGCGCGTCTCGACCGGCGCGCTGAACCGCTGGCTCGAGGAAGTGACCGAGCGCCACCCGCCGCCGGCGGTCAACGGCCGCCGCCTGCGCCTGCGCTACGGCACCCAGATCAAGAGCCGCCCGCCGACCTTCGCCTTCTTCGTCACCCGGCCCGCCGAACTGCCGGATTCCTACGCCCGCTACCTCGCCAATTCGCTGCGCGAGGTCTTCGACATGCCGGGCACCGTGATCCGCGTCGTCCTGCGCAAGCAGAAGAACCCCTACGTCGACGACGACGACCAGAAGTAAGCGGCCGATCGTTAGCCGGGCCTGATCCATATCGCCGCCAACCGAAGACCGAAGCGGTAGTTTTAAGTGCCGATCGTCGCCCCGGGCTTGACCCGGGGCCCAGGGAAAGCGCCGTGTCGTTTGCGATGTTATCGCCCTGTGCCCCCGCTTTCGCGGTCGCGACGGTCGCTTGCTCCTGCCTGATCAGCAGCCCGGGTCGAGCCACCGAACCGTCCATACCCGTGCATTCACTCTCGTAGCGGCGCGTCCGCGCGCCCGGAATTTTTCCGCTTGCCCACGTCGTGATTTTTAGTACTAACTAGTTAGTCAAATAAATCGCGACATGGGAGACGGGCACGATGGGTTCGATGCAGACGGGTCTGGGCAGGGCGCGGATCGGCGTCGATATCGGCGGCACCTTCACCGACATCGTGCTGCGCGACGCCGACGGTGCCGTGCATGTCGCCAAGGTTTCCTCGACCCCCGCCGACCCCGGCGCGGCGGTCGTCTCGGGCATTCGCGCGCTGCTCGCCGATCTCGGCATGGCGCCGGGGGAAGTCGGCGAAATCGTCCACGGCACCACGGTCGGCTCCAACACCATCCTGCAGAAGGTCGGCGCCCGCACCGGCGTGCTGACCACCCGCGGCTTCCGTGACGTGCTCGAGATCGGGCGCATCCGCACGCCGACCATGTTCGACCTGACCTGGGAAAAGCCCGAACCGCTGGCGGCCCGCCGCCACCGTCTGGAGGTCGACGAGCGCATGGCGGCCGACGGCTCGGTGGTGCGGCCCCTGTCGCGCGCCGACGTGCTGGCGGCGGGCGAGCGCTTCGCCGCCGAGGGCATCGAGGCCGTAGCGATCTGCTTCCTCAACAGCCATGCCAACCCGGGCCACGAGCAGGCGGCGCGCGACATCCTGCGCGAAGCCTTTCCGCAACTGCTGATCGCCGCCTCCTGCGACGTGCTGCCCGAGATCAAGGAATACGAGCGCACCTCGACGACGGTGGTGAACGCCTATCTGCTGCCGGCGATGCAGACCTATATCGACCGGCTGCGCGCCAACCTGAAGGCCGCGGCGGTCGAGGCGCCGCTGCAGGTGATGGCGTCGAACGGCGGCATGATGGGGGCGGCGCTGGCCGCCCGGAAGCCGGTGTTCGCGGTGGCGTCCGGCCCGGCCGGCGGGGTCACCGGCGCGGCGCGGCTGGGTGCCGCTTCGGCCGAGCGCGACCTGATCGTCTTCGACATGGGCGGCACCACGGCCAAGGCGTCGATCATCGACGGCGGCCAGCCCAGCCTGACCTCGGAATACGAATTCCGCGACGGCATCAGCGCGCCGTCGCGCTTCATCAAGGGCGGCGGCTACATGCTGAAGGTGCCGGCGATCGACATCGCCGAGGTCGGTGCCGGCGGCGGCTCGATCGCGGCGATCGACGCCGGCGGGCTGCTCGCCATCGGGCCGCAATCGGCCGGCGCCGATCCGGGCCCGGCCTGCTACGGCCGCGGCAACGACCGGCCGACCGTCACCGATGCCAATGTCGTGCTGGGCTATCTCAATCCGGCAGGGCTCGCCGGCGGGTCGCTGAAGATCGATCCGGCCCTGTCGGCAGAGGCGATCCGCCGCCATGTCGCCGAGCCGCTGGGCCTGTCGGTGCACGATGCCGCCCACGGCATCCGCGAGGTCGCCAACGTCAACATGGCGCGCGCGATCCGCTCGGTCACCATCGAGCGCGGGCGCGACCCGCGCGAGCTGACGATGATGGCCTTCGGCGGCGGCGGGCCGCTGCATGCCGCCGACGTCGCCCGGCTGCTCGGCGTGCGCCGGGTGATCGCGCCGGTGATGTCCGGGCTGTTCTCGGCCGTCGGCATGCTGGCCGCCGATGTCGAGCACAGCTTCGTGCGCGCGGTGCTGCGCCCGCTCGGAATCTGCGCGCCCGCCGATCTTGCCGGCGTCATCGGCGGGCTGGTCGCCGAGGGCGATGCGGTGCTGGCCGCGGAAGGCTATGCGGCCGAGGCCCGCCGCTTCGACCTGGCCGCCGACCTGCGCTATCTCGGCCAGTCGTCGGAACTTTCCGTGCCGTTCACCGCGCAGGCGCCCGACGACGCCGACATCGCGGCGCTGGTCGACGGTTTCCGGGCCGAGTATCTCGCGACCTTCGGCTACAGCAACGACGAGCCGCTCGAACTCGTCAATATCAGGCTGACCGCGCGCGGCCTGTCGGCCGATCGGCTCGACTTCACCGCCCTGCGCCTCGACGCCCGCGCCGTGGCCGGCGCGCATGGCGAGCGCGCGGTGTCCTTCGATCGTGCCGCCGGCCCGGTGCCGACGCGGCTGATGGCGCGCGGCGAGGTCGGGCCCGAGCGGCTGGCCGGCCCGCTGGTCATCGAATCCTACGACACCACCATCCTGGTGCCGCCCGGCGCCAGCGTCCATGCCGATGCCATCGGCAACCTGATCATCGACCTCGCCTGACGCGACCCGGAAAGCAGGAGCCTCGCCCCATGTTCGATCCGATTACCTTCGCCGTGGTCAAGAATGCGCTGGATTCCATCGTCGACGAGGTGGCCTACACCGTCGTGCGCACCGCGCGGTCGGAGATCGTCAAGGACGTGATGGATTATTCCGCCGCGCTGTGCGACGCGCAGGGCCGCATGGTCGCCCAGGCCAAGACCATCGCGCTGCATCTCGGCGCGATTCCCGAGGCGATGGCGGCGGTCATGGCGCGCTACGGCGACGACCTGCATCCCGGCGACGCCATCGTCGTCAACGATCCCTATCAGGGCGGCATGCACCTGCCCGACATCTTCCTGTTCCATCCGGTGTTCCACCAGGACCGGCTGCACGGCTTCTGCGTCGTCATCTGCCATCACACCGACGTCGGCGGCCGGGTGCCCGGCTCGAACGCCAGCGATTCGACCGAGATCTACCAGGAAGGCCTGCGCATTCCGGTGGTGAAACTCTACGATCGCGGCCGGGTCAACGACACGCTGGAACGCATCATCGCGCTGAACGTGCGCGTGCCCGACCGGGTGCTGGGCGACCTCAAGGCGCAGTACGCCGCCGCCCAGGTCGGTGCCCGCCAACTGGCCGGGCTGGTCGACCGCTACGGCCCGGACATGATGCAGCGCTACATGATCGAGGTGATCGACTATGCCGAGCGGCTGACGCGGGAGGAGATCCGCCGCTGGCCCAAGGGCACCTTCACCTTCACCGACCATATCGACGACGACGGCCTGTCGGACGCGCCGATCGCGATCAAGGTGGCGATCACGGTGCATGAGGATTCGGTGACGGTCGACTATGCCGGCTCGTCGCCGCAGGTGCGGGCGGCGATCAACTCGACCCGCTCCTACACCAATTCCTGCACCTATCTCAGCGTGCGCTGCGCGCTGAAGGGCGACGTGCCCAACAATGCCGGCGTGTTCCGCTGCGTCGAGGTGCTGGTGCCCGAGGGCTCGGTGCTCAATCCCTATTCGCCCGCGGCGGTCGCCGCCCGCGCCCTGACCGGCTATCGCGTGATGGATGCGATGTTCGGGGCACTGGCCCAGATCGTGCCCGATCGCATCCCGGCGGCGGGCGAGGGCGGCAATACCGTGGTCTGCCTGTCGGGCGCGCGACCCGACCGCCAGCCCTTCATCATCGTCGACATGGTCTGCGGCGCCTGGGGCGGCCGCCCCGACCGCGACGGGATCGAGGCGATCACCAACCCGTCGCAGAACCTGTCGAACTCGCCGGTCGAAACGCTCGAGGCCCAGCATCCCGTGCGGGTCGAGGAATATGCGCTGATCCCCGACAGCTGCGGGGCGGGGCGCTTCCGCGGCGGCCTCGGCATCCGGCGCAGCTATCGCGTGCTGTCGCCCGATGCCGCGCTGCAGCTGCGCGCCGACCGGGTCAAGTTCCCGCCCTATGGCCTCGACGGCGGCGAAGCGGCGCGTCCGACCCGCAACGCCGTGGCGCGCGCCGGTGCCGCCG
>JAEYTW010000053.1 GCA_023433835.1 Pseudomonadota bacterium
GGTTAAGCGCGCCCATACGGACCTGTCAATGGAGATCCGGGGCGCATCCGCGCCCCGGCTTCCGGGCTCAGGCGACCGCGCGTTCGTCGCGGGCCAGGCGCGCCATGTTCTCGAGCGTGGCAAGGCAGGCATGCGCCGCCTCGACGCCCTTGACCACGAAATGCTCGCGGAAGAAGGCGGTGTGCGTGTCATGTTCATGGAAGCGCTGGGGTGTCAGCACCGCCGACAGGATCGGCACCTCGGTATCGAGCTGCACCCGCATCAGCGCGTCGATGACGGCGGTCGAGACGAAGTCGTGGCGGTAGATGCCGCCGTCGACGATGAAGCCCGAGGCGACGATGGCCGCATAGCGGCCGCTCTTGGCCAGCAGCTTGGCCTGCAGCGGGATCTCGAACGAGCCGGGGACTTCATAGACATCGACCTGGGCCTCGGGGAAACCGCGGCGGCCGAGTTCGGCCAGGAACGACTGTCGGCACCGGTCGACGATGTCGCGGTGCCAGCAGGCCTGGATGAAAGCGATGCGCTGGTGGGAGGGGGTCGCAAAAGACTGATTCATGGCCATCCTTCTCATAGGACCAGAATCAGGGCACACGGGACCAAGCGGCACGGGTCGATATCCGCCATGGACGGATTCCGGCCTGCACCTCAATCACCCCGTTCTCTTCCATCCGGACTGTAACCGTCGGCTTCGGAATCGCACCGAAATCTGCTGACCCCCAATGATCCGACAGGATCATCGAGGCGCTCGCGGGCTAGGCGCTCGTGCGCCATTACCGCCGGTGGGGACTTTCACCCCGCCCTGAGAACGTCAATATGCCGGCGGCGAATTCCGGCCGGCGACCAAACTATAGGCAAACCGGGATTTGGGCGGCAAGGGGTTACTGCACGCCGGTGACCGTCAGCGTGACCCGGCGGTTGGCGGCGCGGCCCTCGGGGCCCGACTGCGCGGGCCGGGTATCGGCGAAGGCGATGGCGCGCAGCCGCGCGGCCGGCACGCCCTGCTCGATCAGCGTGCGCAGCACGGCGGTGGCCCGTGCCGCGGACAATTCCCAGTTCGAGGCGAAACGGGCCGAGCTGATCGGCACGTCGTCGGTATGGCCCTCGACCGCGATCTGGCCCGACAGGTCCTTCAGCGTCGGGGCGAGCTTGGCGATCGCCCGCTTGCCGATCTCGGAGAGTTCGGCCTGGCCCGGCGCGAACAGCACCTTTTCGCCGATGGCGATGGTCAGGTCGCGCGAGGTGGCCGAGATGGCGACGTCGGGCGGCAGGCCGGCGGCCTCGAGCTTGGCGAGCAGCGCGGCATTGGCCGGCGAGATCTCGTCGCGCTGGGGCGGAGGCGGTTCGAAGAAGCGCGGCGCAGCCTCGCGCGTCGCATCCGGCCCGCGCGGGGCGGGGGCGGCAACCAGCGGCTTGCCGTTGGCGGTATCCGTATCCGGATGCGGCCGGCTCGGCGGCAGCGGCAGGATCGTGCCCCCGCCCCCGCCGGGCAGGATGGTGCCGCCGGCGACGGTCGCCTCGCCCTTGACCGGCCCGTGTTCCTCGGAAACGATGTTGAGGCCGCCCTTCAGGCTCTGGATCGCGACCATGCCGAGAAAGACGATCATCAGCACGGTGATCATGTCCATGTAGGACACGACCCAGTCCTCGGCCTCCTCGGCGCCGGGCGGCAGCTGGTTCGACAGTTTCTGCTGGCTGGCGCCCTGCTGGCGGCGGAAATTGGCCAGCATCTGCTCGGCCTCGCGGCGCGGGTCGCCGCCGGCTGCGTCGCGCCCGTTGCCGCTGCGCCAGTTGGTGAAGTCAGGCACCCGCGACCTCGTCGCCGCTTTCGCGCAGCATGTGGTCGAGCGCCTCGGCCACCAGCGTCGGCGAGCGGCCGAGATGGGCCAGCACGATGCCCTGCAGCAGCACGTTCAGCATGTCGACCCGGCGGATCGTGCGCTGCTCCAGCTTGATGGCGATCGGCTTGAACACGAGGTTGGCGAGGATCAGGCCGTAGAGGGTGGCAAGCATGGCGACGGCCATCGCCGTACCGATCCGCCCGATATCGCCGCCGCCCAGCTCCTTCAGCATGCCGACCATGCCGACCAGGGTGCCGAGCAGGCCGAAGGCAGGGGCGAAGCTGGCCAGCGTGCGGAACAGCCGGGCCTGGCCGTGCTCATGCTCGATCAGCTTCTGGACGCGCCAGTTCATGATCTGCAGGGTGTCTTCGAGATTGGCGCCGTCGATGACGAATTGCAGGCCGAGCTTGAGGAACGGGCTGCCGACCCGGCGCAGCCGCTCGTCCGCGGCCTGGATCCGGCGCTCGTAGATCAGGCGGGAAACGTCGAGCAGGTCGCGGATATCGGCATCGAGCGACTTTTCCTCGCGGAAGATCGCAAACATCGCCGCCACGGCATTGCGGATCTCCGACCAGCGGAAGGCGATCAGCGCCACCACCGCCACCCCGCCGACGACGATGATGCCGCCCGGCAGGTTCAGGTAATAGATCGCGTCGCCTTCGTGGGTGAAGACATAGGCCAGCAGGGCCAGCGCCCCGGCCACCCCGATCCAGGTCGATCCCATCACCCCGCCGGCCGTCGCGCGGACGGCACCCTGCTTGGTCTTGGTCGAGGCCTTGGCGTCGCTCATCGGTCCGGTCTACCTCCTGTCGCGGGCGAGGTAAAGGTTCATGCGAGGCGGACGAGATCGAGGCGGGGGCCGATGCCCTC
This sequence comes from Pseudomonadota bacterium, assembly GCA_023433835.1. Classification (GTDB taxonomy): domain Bacteria; phylum Pseudomonadota; class Alphaproteobacteria; order Ferrovibrionales; family Ferrovibrionaceae; genus JAFKFH01. Next base: position 2,709 of record JAEYTW010000053.1, read on the forward strand.
GACCAGCCGGCCGGGCAGGGTTTCGGCCCCGTCCGGGGGCGCCAGCCCCTGGTCGAGCGCCAGGGCATAGGTGGCCAGCGGCAGCAGCAGCGCGCAGCCTTCGACCTTGCATTGCTTGTCCAGCTTGGCGGCCAGGTTGACGGGATCGCCGATCACGGTGATCTCGAGCCGGCTGGCATCGCCGACCGCGCCGAAGATGACGGTGCCGGCGGCGACGGTGACCCCGATGCGGACGGAGACCAGGCCGGCCGCCTCGCGTTCCGCCGTCCAGGCGGCGCAGGCCGCCACGATGGCGATCGCCGCCTCGACCGCGTCGGCGGCGTGGCGG
>JAEYTW010000085.1 GCA_023433835.1 Pseudomonadota bacterium
GAAGAGCTCCTCCCAGCCGTCGTCCCCGGCGCCCTGCGCCGACAGCGCGGCCAGCGCCTCCTCGCCGTAGTAATTCGCGAAGGCGTCTGGGGTGTGGGTCAGGAAGATACGCATGACGATACCGAAGCACGGGTCAGCAGCGCGGAAGCAAAGCGGAATTCGCCCGGCACCGTGGCCGGCGCCTTGAGCCGCAGCATGATGCGATCGACCATGGTCCGGGAGAGTTCGGGCAGCGGCAGGGCGATCGAGGTCAGCGGCGGCGCGGCATAGGCACCGAGCGGGATGCCGTCCATGCCCACGATCGACATGTCGCCAGGCAGGTCGAGCCCCGCCTCGCGCAGGCCAGCCATCAGCCCGATCGCCATCATGTCGTTGATGGCGACCGCGGCGGTGGGCCGGGCCGGGTGGTCGATCAGCGGCCGCGCCAGGCTCTGGCCCAGCTCGGCCATTTCCTCGTCGGCATAGGCCGAAGCGGTCGCGCCCGCGATGACGACCGGCGTGATGCCGGTCTCGGCAGCCGCGGCGAGGAACCCCTCGCGCTTCTCGGCACGGCTGAAGGTCCGGGCCGAAGGCGTCAGGAAGGCGACGGTACGATGACCATGGTCGGCAAGGTGGCGCACGGCCAGGGCCGCGCCCGCGACATTGTCGGCCGAGACGTAATCGAGGATCGGCCGGCGATCGCGGCGGGCATGGCTGTCGTAGGAAACCGCGACCAGGCCGCGTTCGACCGGTTCCTCGAAATGGCGTTCGTCGGCCAGCGACGAAATGACGATGACGCCGCGCACGCCCTGCGACCACAGGTCGTCGACGAAGGCGCGTTCCTGTCCCGGGTCGCGCCAGGTATTGGCGACGATGACGCGATAGCCATAATGCTCGCGCGCCATCGCCTCGATCTCGCGGGCAAGCAGGCCGTAGCTCGGGTTGCCCATCGACGGCACCAGAAGACCCAGCAGCTGGACCTGGCCGGTCTTGAGCTGGCGGGCGGTGCGGTTGGGGCGGAAGCCGAGCTCGGCCACCGCGCGCTGCACGCGCTCGAGGGTTTCGCGGCTCATCCGCTCGGTCCGGCCGTTCAGCACGTTGGAGACGGTGGACGGCGAAACCTCGGCCAGGCGGGCGACGTCGCTGATGGTGGAAACGGTCATGCGCGCGTCAGTTCAGGCCGAGTTTCATCGGAAGCCACAGGGAGAACGCCGGGAACAGCACCAGTATAACGATCCCCGCCAGCAGGATGGCAAGGTATTTGGCCATCGGCCGGGCGACGTCCTCGACCCGCGTGCCGGTCATCGCGCAGGTGGCGAAAAGGCCGAGGCCGACCGGCGGCGCGAAGAGCCCCAGCCCCATCGCCACCACCATCACCGTGCCGAAATGCAGGGGGTCGACGCCGAGCCGGGCGGCGATCGGCGTCAGCAGCGGCCCGAAGATGATCAGGGCCGGCGCCCCTTCGAGCACCGCGCCGAACACGATCATCACCGCGGTCGCCACCAGCACGAACATGACGCTGCCGTAGTGGTGGCCGAAATCGACCAGGATATGCGAGATCGCCGCCGGGATCTGTTCGATGGTCAGCGCATAGGCGAAGCCCGACGCCGCGGCGACGATGAACAGGATGCCGCCGGCCATCGAGGCGGATTGAACGAACAACCGCAGCACGCCGGCCGTGGTCAGCTCGCGGAAGGCGAGGCCGCCGACCACCAGCGCGTAGACCACGGCGAAGGCCGATACCTCGGTCGAGGTGGCGATGCCGGCGGTGACCCCGCGCCCGACCATCAGGATCATGACGAGGGCGACGAGCGAGCCGGCCACGAGCTGGCCGAGCGAACGGTCGGACGACTGCAGGCCGGCGGGATCGATCCGGCCACCGACCCAGATCGCCACGGCGGCCAGCAGCAGCGCCAGGAACGCCGCCGGCACCAGCCCCGCCATGAACAGCCCGCCGACCGAGACGTTGGCGACGAAGGCGAAGATGATCATGTTGACGCAGGGCGGAATGGTTTCGGCCATCACGGCGGTACAGGCGAGCAGCCCGGCCGCCTCGTTCGGATTCTGCCGGCTGCGCCGCACCGCCGGCATGATGATGCCGCCGACCGCCGCGATGTCGGCGAGCTTGGAGCCGGAGATGCCGGAGAACACCGCGGTGGCGACGATGATGATCAGGTTGATGCCGCCGCGCATGCGGCCCATCAGCCTGAGCAGCAGCTCGATCAGCCGCGACGACATCCCGTTCGCCTCCATCGCCAGCCCGGCCAGCACGAAGAACGGGATGGCCAGCAGCACGAAGTGATCGGCACCGGCCGCGACCTGCTGGGAATAGATGACGATCGGCAGCGAGGGATCGGCGATGAAATAGGCCAGTGCGGCCGCCGCCAGCACGAAGGCGATCGGCACGCCGAGGATCAGCCCGCCGGCGAAACTGCCGAGCAGCAGCATCAGCGGCGACAGGGCCAGGCCGGGCACCAGGAGGTTCCAGCCCCAGGCCAGCGCGATCAGCGCGGCCAGGGCGACGAGCGTGCCGATCGCCTGTGACAGCGGCGCCTCCAGGGCGTTGGCCAGGGCGAAGGCGGTCATCGCCACGCTGCCCGCCACCACCGGCCAGGCATAGATGCCGTGCGGCAGGCCGAGCGGCGTGGTCTGGCCCGCGCTCTCCCCGGCCACCAAGACCGAGGTGACGGCCAGCGCCGCGGCCACCATCACCACGACCCAGCGTCCGGCCTGGGCCATCGCCGGCCGCCAGGGCGCGGGGAAGGCCTGGCGCAGCACGTCGATGCCGGCATGCTGGCCGCGCCCCAGCACCGTGCCGGCGCCGAAGAACACCAGCATGACCATCAGGGCCCGCGCCACCTCCTCGGCCCAGTCGAGCGGGTCGTGCAGGAAATAGCGATAGATCACCGAGGCGAAGACCACGCCGACGTCGACGGCCAGTGCCGCGGCGGCCACATGTTCGATCGCGCCGAGGGCATTGCGGAGGCCAGTGCCGGCCGGCCCCAGGCGGAGATAAGGCACGGCGGCTGTTGTGGCGGCCATCGGTTCAGCCGCGGGCCTTGGCGATGGTGTCGAACAGCGGCCTGGTGGCCGGGTACTGCGCCGCGAACTGGGGATAGAGCTTTTCCGACAGCTGGGCGACCATCGCCGCGCGGTCGGCGGCGGGGAAGGGCGTGAACGCGACGCCGAGGCGCTTCAATTCCTCGATCGCTTCCGTCGCCTTGACGTCGGCGACGCCGCGTTCGGCTACCGTCGCCTCGCGCGCCGCGGCCATGAACGGCGCCTTCAGTTCGGCCGGAATCTTGGCCAGGCCGCGCTTGCCGATCGTCGCCGTCATCGGGCTGAACAGATGGTCGGTCTGCAGACAGAACTTGGCGACTTCGTAGAAGCGGTTCGACAGGACCGTCGCCGCGTCGTGCTCGAAGCCGTCGACCACGCCGGTCTGCAGCGCGGTATAGAGCTCGTTGATCGGGATCGGCACCGGCACGGCGCCCATGATCTTGAACGTCTCGATGAAGGCCGGCGCCGGCAGCACGCGCAGCTTGACGTTGCGCAAGCCCGCGAGGTCGCCTGCCCTGGCCCGGGTGTAGACGCAACGCGCCCCGAAATGGAAACCCCAGCCCAGCACGGCCACGCCCTTGCGGTCCATCAGCAGGCCGCCGAGCGTGTCGCCAACCCCGGCATCGAGCGCCTTGGCGCCGTGAGCGTAGCTGTCGAACAGGAACCCGAGGTCGAGGATGCCGAATTCCGGCACCGCGGTCGCCCAGATCGACGAGCCGGCGATCATCATGTCGACCGAGCCGATGATGACCTGCTGGACCACGTCGGCTTCCTTGCCGAGCTGGCTGTTGGGGAAGAAGTCGAGGCGGATGCGGTCGCCGACCCTGGCCCGCAGCGCGGCCGAGAACCGCTCGAACCAGACATGGTGCGCGGCATTGGGATCGATGGGCATGGAGGAGGAGACGCGGAACACGATCGGCGCCTGGGCGTGGACGGCGGGCGCCGGCAGCAGCGACGTGGCGGCAAGGCCGGCACCGGCCCCGATGAGGCCGCGGCGGGTGAGCGACATGGCGGTTTTCCTTCCCCGTGGATTTTTGTGTATCGATTTACTAAATCGATTTACCTAAAAATCGCGGGCAGTGTCAAGCCAGGTGCGGTAGCCATGGCCGCGCAACCAGAGAGTATGTCCGAGGATTCGATGTCCCACCCCGTGATCCGCCAGGAAATCGTCGACCGCGTCATCGCCCGGCGCGGCCGGCTGCACTGGTTCGACCGGCTGGACCCGAAGACGACGGCGGTCGTGGTCATCGACATGCAGAACACGTTCTGCGAACCCGGCGCCGCGGCCGAGGTGCCGGCCGCGCGCGGCATCGTGCCGGCGATCGACCGGCTGACGGCACTGGCCCGTGCCCGCTTCATGCCGGTGATCTGGGTGCTGCACGCCAACACCCATTGGCGGGGGCGCAGCGATTGGGAATTGTTCTTCGACAACGTCGTCGCCGACGAGGTGAAGGCCCGCACGATCGACAGCCTGGCGCCCGGCCGCCAGCGGGTGTGGTCGGGGCTGACCACCGATGCGGCCGACCTCGTCGTCTTCAAGAACCGCTACAGCGCGCTGATCCAGGGTTCGTCGCCCCTGGAGCGCCTGCTGCGCAGCCTCGGGCTCGACACGCTGCTCATCGCCGGCACCAAGACCAATGTCTGCTGCGAGGCCACGGGTCGCGACGCGATGATGCTCGATTTCCGCACCGTCATGGTTTCCGACGCCTGCGCCGCGCTGTCCGACGACGAGCACCGCGCCGCGCTGGAAACCTTCATCCAGCAGTTCGGCGACGTGCTGACGGTCGACGAGATCGCCGCCCGCCTGGAACGCTGAACGCGCGCGGAACGTTATTGGCCGTCCATCTGTAGGGAGGCGGTCGATGCAGAGCTACAAGGATTCCGGTCCGCGCACGATCGTCGCCATTCCCGTGCGGGACGAGGCCGAGCGGCTTTCCCCCTGCCTCGGCGCGCTCGCCGCCCAGCGCCAGGCCCACGACATGGCCGTCATCCTGCTGTTCAACAACTGCACCGACGCCTCCGAACGCATCGCCATGGCGATGCGCCCCGGCCTGCCCTTCCGGCTGCATGCGCTGCGTGTCGAACTGGCCCCGCATGAAGCCCATGTCGGCACCGCGCGCGCGCTGGCGATGAAGGAGGCGGCCCGGCTGCACGCCGCTGCCGGCCGGCATGACGGCATCATCCTGACGACGGATGCCGACAGCCGCGTCGCCTCCAACTGGCTGGCGGCCAATCTCGCCGCCTTCCGCGCCGGCGCCGATGCGGTGGCCGGCTTCGTCGAGACCGATGCGATCGAACGCCACCGGCTGCCCAACCACATGATCGAGCGGCTGGCGGCCGAGCGGGCCTATGAGGGCATGCTGGCCGAACTCGAAGCCCGCCTCGACCCGCAGGAACACGATCCGCTACCGCGGCATCGCATGGCATCGGGCGCCAGTCTCGGCCTGACGCTGCAGGCCTATTGCCGTATCGGCGGGCTGCCGCAGGTCGCGGTGGGCGAGGATCGCGCGCTGGTCGCCGCGCTGCGGGCGGTCGATGCCCGGATCCGCCATGATCCATGCGTCCGGGTGACGACATCCTGCCGGGTGCAGGGCCGGGCCCGCGGCGGCGCAGCCGATACGATGCGCCTGCACAGCCTGAAACCCGGCGCGCCTTGCGATCCGATGCTGGAGGCCGGCCTGCGCGCCGCCCGCCGCGCCTGGTGGCGCGGCCGTCTGCGCGGCCTGCATGCCCGCGACGGCCTGCATCCGACCGGCCAGTGGGTGGCCTGCCTCGGGCTGCCGGATGCGCTGGCCCGGCGCGTGTCGGCAGCGCGCGAGTTCGGCCAGGCGTGGGACATGATCGAGATCGCGAGTCCGGTTCTGCGCCGGCGGCCCCTGCCGCCCCAGGCGCTGGAGCGGGAAAGCCGGCGGGTGGAATTCCTGCTCGGCATGCTGCGCGCCGGTTCTGCGATCAGCGAGATCGCCGCAGCCTTTCCAGGCGATAGGCGGGCTCTCGCCGCCGCCTCGTGACCGTCAGCCCGGGCAGCGCAGCGACGAAGCGATCGACCGCCTCGTCGCCCGACAGCGGATAGTCGGTCTCGCCAGTCCAGTGCACCAGCAGCGCTTCGCCGCCCGGCACGAGATCGCGCCCGACCAGCGCGGCCATGCGCTCAAGATCGGCCCGGTCCCAGTAGTACAGCACCTCCGACAGCACGATCAGGTCGTAGGCCCCGGCGGGCCATGCCGCGGGCAGCACGCGTTGCCCGAACATGACGTGCTCGAGCCCGGCGCAGCGCGCGCGGGCATGGCCAAGCGCCAGGGCCGAGGCGTCGACCGCGAGCAGTTCGTCGCACCAGCTGGCGAGTTTTTCGGTCAGCACGCCGATCGAGCAGCCGACCTCGAGCGCGCTGGCATAACGGCGATGCGACAAGGCATCAATCGTCGCCGCATATTTGCCGCGTTCATAGTCGCTGGTGGCGAAGTCCCAGGGATCCGGATCGGCGGCATAGAGCGCGTCGAAATAGGCCGCGGGCAGCGAGGACTTCACTGCAGGAAGATCTCGAACGGCCGCACGAAACGCGCCTGCATGTCCTGGTCGAGCACGAACCCCTCCGGGTCGTCGGCGATCACCAGGCCGAGCTGCGAGCGATGGGCCGCGATCGCCCGCGCCTTTCGCGCCACGTGCCGGGCGATGTCGAGGCGGCCGCCGCGGGGATGGCGATCGGCGACCGGGGTCTGCGGCGGCAGGGTATGGCCCCAGACCGGATACGACAGCAGGCGAATGCCGAGCATCAGGGCGGCGGCGGCGGCCATTGCGTGGGCGGCCTGATGGTCGCGATGCGGATCGCAGCCCCAGGTGACGCAGATCGTGCCGGCCCCGCAGGCCCGGGCCCGCCTGGCGATCGCCTGCACCGCGCTGTCGAAACCGGGCCCGGTACTGGGCAGGCCGCCATCGGGGAGGCGCAGGAAGGTCAGCGCCTGCGGCAGCAGGCCGAGGATGGCGGCAGCCGTCGTCGCCTCGGCCTCGCGCAGGTTGCGCAGCCGCGGTCGCGGCCACAGGCGGGAGCCGGGATGGGAGGCGCCGCCGTCGCTGACGAACAGGATCTCGACGCGGCGCCCGCGGCCGACGGCCTCGGCGATCAGCCCGCCGCAACCCAGCGTCTCGTCGTCCTGATGCGGGGCGACCACGAGAATGGCGCCGTCGGGCGTCAGCATGTCGAGATCGACCAGCGGCAAGCGTTCGGCGGCAGCAAGGAACTCGCCCGCGATCATGGCAGCGCCCCGCCGCGCGCCAGCACGAAGCCGGCGGCCCTGTCCAGCACCCGGTCGGGCGCCGGCTGGCGCAGATAGGTGGCGAGGTCGCGCGCGACCCGTTCGATCGGATGGGGCCGCAGGAAACCCGACAGGCCGATCGACCGCTGCACGGCTTCGATCAGGTCGAGGGCGCAACGCTCGACCGCCAGCCGGGCCAGGCCCGCCAGCGCCACGCCGGCCTCTTCCGGCGCATCCTCGGCCGCGACCGCGCGCATCACCCAGAGATCGGCGGTTTCGACCGCAATGGCGGCCTGGCCGATCCGCGCGCGCTGATGCGGATCGCGGTCGCGCCCGGCCACGCGCAACTGGCGGCAGGCCAGCCGCAGCAAGGTGGCCATCGCCCCCTGCTGCACGGCAAGGAAGCGCCAGGCGCCGCCCGAGAAATGCGGTTCGCGGTGATAATCGCCGGGCTGCCCCAGGATCTGCTCCGGCGTGATGGCCAAGCCGGTGAAATCAACCCGGCCGGTGGCCGAGGCGCGCATGCCTTGGGCGGTCCAGCCCGACAGGTCGGCACGCGTACCCGTCTCCAGCCGCGGTACGACCATCATCAGCTCGTCACCGCGCCGGGCGGTAATCAGCGGCCGCGCCACCCGGCCAGCACCCGAGGCCAGGATCTTGGCGCCGTTGAGCATGAAACCGGGGCCCAGCTGTAGCGCGCCGAGCGATTTGGGCAGCGGCGCAAGGAGATTTGGGCAATTTTGCTCGCCTCACCTGACCGCTGCCACATCAACATCTAGCGGCGCTTCGGCCCTGAAATCAGCACCTCGCCGGCCTTCTTCTTGTCACCCTTGTGGGCCGTGTAGACGACGTCGACAGCCTCGATTGCGAAGGCTTTGAAGGTCTTTCGAACCCCGGGCGTGTCGTTCAAGCTCATCACGAAACGCCCCTTAATCCCACTGAGCACCTCGGCAAGGCGCGCGAAGTCATCCCGGCTGAAGATCCCGTTGCCGTAATAGTCCTCGCAATCCCAGTACGGTGGGTCCAGATAGAACAATGTCGTCGGCCGGTCCCAGCGCCGAATGCAAGCCTCCCACGGCAGACACTCGATCGTAACGCCGGCAAGCCTCTGATGAGCGGCTTCCAGGGTTGTGGCAAGGTTTAGGATGTTGAATTTCGCGGCAACCCCTGGGTGAACAGCGAACGAGCCCCAGACGGTCCCGGAGAAGGCAAGCCTCTGCAGGTAGAGGAACCGACCAGCTCGCTCAAGATCGGTCAGTGTGTCGGGATCGACCCTCCGCAAGCGCTCGAACTCAGCTCGGCTCGTAACGTGGAACTTCAAGTAGTCCAGGAAGTACGGATAGTGCCGCTGAAGCACGCGGAAAAGGGTTACGACTTCCCGGTTTATGTCGTTGATCACCTCCGTCTTTGGTGCTGTCCCACGGCGTAAGAAAATGCCTCCCATTCCGATAAAGGGCTCAACGTAGGTCTCGTGCGCGATCGCCTCCAACTTCGGGATAATGATCTTGGCGAGATTGCGTTTTCCTCCGATGTAGCCTGCGACGGGCGACGCTGGGGCGACTTCCGTGTATCGGACCGATTTCTGACTCGACTCTTTCACTACTGAACATCCATAAATCCCCCGCCGTCGCGACGGTAGGCGGGGCAGCTTAGGCTGTGCGGGCTGCAATCCCGCGGTTAGGGGCGTTCCTGCGCCCCTGCCCCCGTCATTTGCGACGAGGGAACCTGTCACTGGGCCGCGACCTGGTCGGCCAGCAGATCGGCCGCAGTGATCCCGGGCGGGGCATAGACGAGCGTCCCGTTCGGGGAGTAGTAGGCGCTGCCGCAGCGGACAAAACCCGGTCCTACCGGCAACGGATTGCCTCCTTCGTCCTCGCCGTCCGCGTAGAACACGGACATGGCGCTGGCCTCGGGCGACGTCGGCGTGGGCGCGCCATCGGCCGGCCACATCTCGACATTCAGCACCGTCTCGATCGCCGCAGAGACGTTCATGATCTTGATCCAACGATGAGCCACAGCCCTTGCCTCCTATGACGTAAACTGGATGTAGACGCCGCCGTAACCCGACGTGAGAGGCGCTCCGCCCCCGGTATAGTGGCCAGCGCCACCACCACCCCACCCGCCATCTGCAGACGTGTTCACCCAAACATTCTGTGCAAAGCAGACGCCTTGGTTTCCCGGGCCTCGGACGCCGGCATCCGGTGGATTTGCTGCCTGTATCGTCGGGCTCATCGACGGATAGACGGTCCAGCCGCCATAGGCGCCGACGCCACCGCCACCCCCGGCAAGGACGTTGGCCGCCGCCGTATTGCCATTGGCACCGTTGCCGCCCGCCGCGAATTCCAGGCCCCCGGCCGCGCCGCCACCGCCGCCATCGTTGCCGCTGCCACCAGCCGAGCCGGTCTTGCCTGTATTGTTGACCTGCCCGCCGCTGGCCGGCACGCCGACCGCCCCGGCGCTTGTCGATGGCGTGACCCCGCCTGGTCCAGTCAGCGTCAGCTTGGCTGCCGGCCACGAAATCGTCGTCGTACCTCCAGCAGCCCCGGGCGACCCGGCGGCACCAACCGTCCAGCTGATCGTCGTGCCCCACAGGTCTGGCGTAATGTCATAGACGCCGGAGGCATTCGATCCGCCCGAGGCACCGCCGCTCGACAAGTTGGAGCCGTTCCGCGACCCCCCGCCACCGCCCACCGCCATGAGGCGCACCTTGCGAGCACCGAACGGCACGGCGGTCGCGCTCGACGATGTGGAGAGGATTGGGGTTGGCGCGATGGCAGCAACCGCATCGGAGGTCCGGCCGATGCCGACCAACTGCGGCAGCATCGGCACGGCGGTAGCGCGTTTGATGACCCGTGGCTGCATCGCCGGCCTCAGTACAGCAGCGCCGACGCGTTGAAATCGAGCCGCGCCGGCAGCGCCGAGACGGCCGCCTGCGTCGCCATGATCAGAACGTCGGAGGGGCCGAGCGAAAGACCACGGTCGGCCGCCGCCAGGCTGTTGATATCGGTCTCGTTGCTATTGCCCAGCAGCGCGACGGCCGGCGTAGCCGCCGCATTGCCGGCGCTCGCCGCAACGGTGAACCTGCATACCTGGGCAACGCGGATCAGGCGGCAACCCGGCCAGGTCTCGACCGTGAACGGCGTGCCGTTGACCGTCAGGGTCGTGGCCGTCACCGCGGTGATTTGGACCGCGACCCCGCCGCTGGCCAGCGCGGTCGGCGTGCTCGAATGTTCCGGCGTGCCCTGGCCACCCAGCACGGTCGGGCCGGGTCCGAACACCATCATCGTGTCGCCCGCCGTCCAGCCATCGGTGACGAACGATCCGGTGGCCCGTGTCCCGCTCGACGTCGTCGCGGCCTGCAGCGTGCCGGTGGCACCGGCCGATTGCGTGGTCAGGACCTGGCCACGATAGACGATCACGTCACGCGCCGTGCCGTCGGTCGAGGCGATCGTGCCGCCGATGATGCGCTGGCCGCCGCGGGTGACGATGGGCGTGCCCGAAGGCGCAGCCGTGCCTGGCGTCTCGATCAGGGTGCTGTCGGGCAAGCGCAGCCCCCCTGGCGCCTGATCGACAAGCATCCGGGCGCGGGTGCCGGTGGCAGCGATGATGCTGGTGACGTAAAGCCGCTGGTGAACGACATTGTTGGCGAACGAAGCCATTGGTTGGTCTCCTCAGGATGGTCAGGGCAGGAAGGACTGGATACGCGACATGTGCGCCAGCAACGCCTGGCCGCGCGGATCCGCGAGTGTTGAAAGGCCCGCCGCACCAGCATCGCCCTTGTCGCCCTTTCCCCCGGTCGCGCCTGGCGCACCGCATGACTGGACTTTCCAGGCGCCGAACGTGCCGGCGCCGCCGATCGCCGACGACAGACCCATGGGCACGGTGATGTTGAGCGTGGTGCCGACCCGCGACGCGATCAGCCCGATCATGTAGTTAGCGGGCGACGCATTGCTGGCCACCGTCACCCAGGTCCCGGGAATGAGCGGCAGCGGGTCGGCCATCGCCACGCTCTGCGCGCCGACGCCGATCGTCAGGACAGAAGCGGACGTGGTCGACGTGATCGCAAACGACTGTGCCGCCGCAGCAGCCGCGGTCGCGGTAGTTGCCGCGCCGGCCGCCGTCGTAGCCGCGTCGAGTGCCGCGGCCCCGACGTCGATATGGGCCTGGCACATGTCGAACCAGTTGACGTCTGTACCCCCGTTGGCCATGCCGTCCGGGTTGGTTGCCGGATCGTAGTTGCGGCGATTGAAGCTCCGGCCGCCCGGATAGGTGACGCTATCGACCGGCATTCAATACTCCTTCAAGGTCCAAGAGAAAGACGCGCCATTACCGATGCGCCGGGTGAACGGCTCGGGGGGCATGAGGCGCGCGAAGATGACGTCGCGAAGCCAATGCTGCGGCTCGCCCGGGTCGGGGATGAACGTGAACGGGCGCACGGCATCGAACGAGCGGATGAGGTCGAAGGCGCGAACCATCACCTCGTCGCGGGGCATGTCGTCGAAGCTGATGCGGTGAGTGAGGCGCTGGGGCCGTTCATCGAAGATCGGTTCGCCGCTCTCGGTCTCTTCGATGCGGGTACCGACACTGGGGCCGAACTGGTGGCCCCAGTTGAAATTCACCGAGGTCTGCCAGCCCCACGATACATCGCACAGCCCGACCTGGAGATAGCCCGCCGGGTTCTGCTCGTCGATCAGGCGAATGCGCCACGACTGGGCGCGGAACGTCTCGGGCAACCAGATGGGCCGGATACGCCGATAGGCCGCAAGCTCGCTGTCACTCGGCCTGCCACCGAAGAAATACGGGTCTTCCCAGCGCCGCACGCCCCAGGGATAGATCGGTGGGTAGATGTCGTCGGTGAGCGTGTACATCGGCGCGCCCGTGCGCTCTGCGTTGTCCCAAAGCTCCAGCTCGAAGGTCGCGACGGACGTCAGATTGTGAGCCACCAGGCTGACACAGCGGACCGGCCTGCGCCGGTCAAGGGTGCCGCCGAACCAGGTACGACCCGCATCGCAGCCCAACGAGCGCCAGACATAGACCAGGGGCAACGTGCCAAGATTGTCGAGCGGATAGAGGGGTGCAGCGTAGGCGGCGTCGCCGTCCCACGCCGCCCCGGGCGACCAGCGCGGGATCGCGAACACGCAATTTCGTACCGTGCGGCTGCTGATCATCCCCACAGCTCCAGATAGGCAATGCCTTTACGCGCGTCGTATTCCATGCCCGTTGCCCTGAAGAGCTTTCCAAGGGCCAATCCATAGCGGGGATGGCAGATCTTCACGACGCGCCCCAGCTCGACGACCGTCGCAGTGTCCTCGTCGAGCGCGACGGTGGCGCGGAAGCGCTGCCGGCGGCCGAACAGCGCAAGGCGCCGCACGTTCTCGGCCTCGGCCGCGGTGCGGGACAGAAACAGCGTCGAAGGGCCGACCACGCGCGATCCGACCGCGTCCTGTTCGAAGTTGTCGCCAAAGACCAGCTCGGTCGCGCCGGGGTGCTGCTGCTTGACACCTGCATCCTCGGTGCTCGCCCAGCGCCAGGCGGTGCGCAGCCAGCCGATACGCTCGGGATCCGTTACCGAGGCGCCAGGGGTGGCAATGACGTTGGGATTAGGGTCGAAGGCCAGGCGTGACGCCCAGGCCGGTACGGCTGCAGGCCGGGCTTCCAGGGCGAGCAGCGGCAGTTCGCCGAGCGCGAAGGTGGTGCGCTGCTCGGACAACCTGAAGGTCGCGACCGGCGGCCCGCTGGGCGCGTCCAGCCGGGCGAGCCGGAACTGGCCCAGCCGGTCGAACCCCCGCCATCCACCGAAGGTCTCGGCCAGGCGATCGAGCGCGGAGGCGAAGCTGGTTTCGTCGGTGACATAGATCCCCATCTCGGCGGGCTGCAGCGCATCGAGCGCCGCAATGTCGGCCGCCACGATCGCCTCGGCCGACACCGCGCCCGAAGCAAGGGCCAGGCGCTTTGTCAGCTGCGCGCCGGTCCGGTCCGCGGCCGTCACCCCTTCGACGACGTCGGACGTCACCGTACCGACCGGCTCCGAGCCGGCGCGGACATAGCCGCCTACCAGGCAGGCCCGATACTTGCCCTCGGCCGGCGGGTTGGCGAGCATGTCAGCGACCGACGCATAGTTGGCCTGGCGCTCCCAGGGCACGCCTTCAGCATAGAAACCGGGCCAGTCCGCCAGCTCACCGTCGTTGGCTTGGTAGATCGGCATGGTCGCCACTCGCTTCGGCGCGATGTTGCGGACGCTGCCGAAGACCTTGGGCTTACGGTCGCCCTTGATGTCCGTGGCCAGGCCCTCAACCCCGAGCGGACCACCATTCGAGCCCGTGAACTTGCTGCTGCAGACCGGCTTGGCGAACAGCTGCTCGCGGTCGCGCAGGCGGATCGCCAGCTGTGTGCGCGTCGGCGTCGGCTGCTCCGCAATACCGGACAGCAGCGGCACGAAGGCAGCGTAAGGAGCGCGGTCGTCGCCAACCAGGACACGGAACGGCTGGCCCGCCCAACCGGCGTCGATCAGCGCGTCGAGGGCACCATCGTCATTGCGCACTTCGACGCCGCCGCCACCGATATCACTGCCGCCGCCGATCCTGCCCGCCCCGAAGATGTCCCGGCGATACGAGGCGGACTGCAACAAGCGCCTGTCATAGGGGCCGGGCGCCGAAGGGTGATTGTAGCCCTCGCCGGATGCCCACCTGATAGTTTCCATCGTGCCGGCCGCGTCGATCGCCACCGCAGTTTCGAACAGGTAGATCTTCGTCATGCGGCCACCGTCATATAGCCCGACAGCTCGGCCGAGCGGGCGAGGCCGCCCAGCGTGCGGATCAGCGTGACGTCGCTATCGTGCTGAACGCTGGCAACGTCGCCGGTCAGGCCGAGCAGCGCGCGCAGCAATTCATTGGTCTCCCCCTGGCGCTCGCCGAGCCCGGCGACCAGGGCGGCCAGGCGGGTGTCGTTGGCCGGCTGGCGCATCGAGCGGGTCTCCTCGGCGTTGTAGATCCGCGCCGGGCCGCCGAAATACGCGAACTCTGGACCGCGCTCACCGACCAGCGCCCAACCGCCCCCATGGTCACCACCGGCGGCGAAGGCCGGCGTCGGCGGCGCGACCACCGTGACCAGCACCATCGGCGGCGGCATGGACCTCAGGGCGGCGGCCAGGTCGCCAATCGCACTCTCAGCGCGCTCGCTGGCCCTCGCCGTCCGCTCGCTTGCCGCCGAGATGACACCGCTCTTCAGGAGCTGGTCGCGCATGCTCCCGGCAATGCTATCCGCGCTGAGCTTCGACGCGGCGGTGTCGGCGGCCATCGCCCCCGTCTTCTGCAACATGTCGTTAGTATCCGCCGCGATGCTGTCGGCTTTCAGCTTTGAGGCGGCGGCGTCAGTCGCGATGCCCTTCTGGGCGTCCAGTTGATCTTTCGCCGAGATCGCGATCTTTTCCGCCTCGCTGGCTGTGGTCTTCGCCGCCGTCAGGGCCGGCTCTGCGGTGTTGGCGAGCGTCGCAATCGGTTTCTCGATATTGCCCAGCGAAGATGCGACGGCGCCGAGCGCTACCGCCTGGCCTGCCAGCGTGTCGAGCTGCTGCTGGGCGATGGAAGCTTGGGTATTCGCTCCAACCTGCAGCGACGACAGCACGCCGTCGACTTGGTTGAAGATCGCGGCATATTCCTGGTTGCCGCCGTATGCCGCCTGGGCCAGCTCAAGATAGGTCTGCGCCTTGCCGGTGACTTCCGACTGCGCATCCTTGTCGCCGGCCAGCGCGCGCGCCGCGACCGCATCGAACTGCGTCTTGGCGTCGGCCAGCTTGGCCATGCCTTCCAGGGGCGAGAGATTGCCGGTTCGCAGGCCGTCCCGGAACTTCTTCAGATCGTCGGCGAACGCCTTAAAATTGTCCTTTGCCTCGCTGGCGGCCGAAGCGGCCTGCTGGACGGCAAGGGCCTGGGCCTCCATCGCCTGGGTTTCGAGCATGCGGGCGCGCACGGTCACGTCCGTGACGGTGGCCAGTTCCTGCTCCTGCTGGATCTGGAGCAGGCGCCGATCGATCACGTCGGCAGCAGCGGCGTTCTGCGCCCCGCCGACGGTCCGCAGGATCGAGGCTGCTGCCTGGCCACGCCGCTGTTCCAGCGCGATCTGCTGGTTGTAGACCTCCATGCTGCGCTGATAGGCGACCGCGGCGTTCTCGACGGCGTTGGTTCGGGTAATCTCAGCGCGCTCGGCAGCGGTGGTCGCATCCTCCAAGGCGCGCTGCTGGCGAATACGGCGCTGGTCGTCCTCAGCCTTTTCCTTCGAGATCAGCCCCATCTGGGCATAGAGATCCTCGCGAGACAGGGCCTGGTCCTCGGTCGAGCGCTTGTCGGCCTTGAGGCGCGCCTTCGCGACCGCGGTGTTCTCAGCGTCGTTGGTCTGCTGGATATCCTTGGCCTCGGCGTCCGTGGCGGCATCCTCGACAGCACGGCGCTGGCGAGCCGCGCGTTGCCGATCCTCCAAGTCGCGTTGCGACAGATCGCCGGCTTGAGCAGCGTAGGCGTCCCGCGCCAGCGAATAGTCCTCGGCCGATCGCTTGTCGGCGCGCTCGCGCGTCGCGGTGACGGCCGCGGTCTCGACCTCCTGGGTCGCCTTGATCTTGGCCAGCTGTGCGAAGGTAGCGCCGTTGTTCGTTGCGTCGACCAGCTCCTGGCGCTGAGCTTCGGCCCTGGCCTTGTCCTCCGCTTCCCGGGCATGAGACGGGTTCGTCGCGACAGCAGCGTTCAGCGATCGCTGATCGAGCGCAGCCGTCACACGAGCGTCCTGCTCCTTCCAGGCATCCTCCTGACGCTTCGTGCGCCAGGTGATGAAGTCCTCGGCATCCTGCTTCGCGCTGTCGGTACCAAGCTGTGCCGCTTCGGCGCGCACCTGCTTGTCTTGCTCGGCCATCTGGCGGCGTGCGAGCGCGCGGGGATCCTGGACGCTGTCGCGCTGATCCCGGAGGTTCTGCGACCAATCCTTCTCCAACTGAGCCAGGCGTGCCGTCAGCTTCGTGCTGATCGCCTGCGCGGCCTGGTCGGCCGTAAAGCCCGCTTCCTTCAGCACGGGCGTCATAGCCTCGAAGGCCGCACGGACACCCGCCACATCGGCCGCGAAACCGGTCAACGGCTTCTTGGCGTCGTCCGTAATCGTGTCCATTCCGGCCAGCGCCTGCTGCCTGGCGGCTACGCGCGCGTCCTTCAGCTCCTGGCTATCCTTGCCGAAGACGGTTTCCGCCGTGTCGATGTATTCCTTGATGCCCTTGGCCTGGGCTTTCGCCTGATCTTCGGCACCATACTTCAACGTCAGCATCTGGGCTTCGCGCGTGCCCTGACCGGCGGCCGACAGCGCCTTCGACCGGTCAAAGGTCGATCCGTAATCCAGATACTTGGTCAAGGTCTCCGAGCTATCGACCGTGAGCGCGCCGCTGGCCAGGCGGTCCAGCACCTTCTGAAGCGAGACGTTATCCGTCTTGAACAGCGACCCGCTATCCGCCGGGTTCTTGTTGGCCGCTTCCTTCTGCTCCTTCTGCCAATCCTGGAATTGTTGCCAATAGGTCTCCCTGTCGACCGCCTTCCCGCTGGCGTCGTAGTACGATGTCCCGTTCTCACGGTCGTACCAGGTCGTGATCCCCTTCTGTTGCTGGTAGGCATACTCCGACAGGTTCTGTTCGTTGGACAGGTCGCCAGCGGCCTTGGTCCGGTTGGTCGTGAACCAGCGCTGCATCAATTCGTCAGCGTCTTTCGCGCCGCCGTACATCGACCCGATCGTGAGCAGCCCGTTATAGGCGCCGTTGGCGTTGATCAAATCACGGTCGACACTGAACGACAGGTCGTACTTGTCCATCGCGTCGTTCATGGCCGACGCGAACTTCTTCATCTGGTCGCGGTCCTGGGCATTGTTGTACCCATCGAGCGACGCCTGATGGACGCTGGACGCGCTGAACCTGTCGCTATCGTCGATCTGGCCGCCGGCATATCCCCGGGGATCGTCCTTGTCGCCGCCAAACAGGCCGCCCAGCACGCCACCCGCGGCACCGCCGATCAGGCCGCCGAGGAAGGTGCCGATCAC
The DNA here is from genome assembly GCA_023433835.1 of Pseudomonadota bacterium. Lineage (GTDB taxonomy): Bacteria > Pseudomonadota > Alphaproteobacteria > Ferrovibrionales > Ferrovibrionaceae > JAFKFH01. The sequence goes on from JAEYTW010000085.1 coordinate 17,355, forward strand.
GGGAAAGATCGAGCCGATGATGGCGCCGGCAATAGCGCCGCCCGCGCTGCCGATCGTGCCTCCGGTCTCGTCGCCGCCCAGCAGGCCGTTCAGCAACATGCCCGCGCCGAACCCCGCGCCGGCTCCACCCAGGAAGCTGCTGAAGGTGGTGCCGCCAAAGAGCGCGCCTGGCGTCGCCGCGATGGACTGCGCGCCACCGCCGACCAGGAAGCCGCCGGGGCCGGTGACGGTGCTACCCAGCGCCATCAGTTCCGACGCGTTGAGACTGGCACTGGCGAAGCCCAGCGACGTCCCGAACTGGTCGAGCGCTGATGTGACGCCGGAGAATGCCGACGTCGCCTGATCGGTGCCGAAGAGCCGGTCCAAGCCGGGGATGCTCGGCATCGAGAACCCGCCGCCGCGATCCGCCCCGGCTACCGGCGATGCCGAGGACGTCGGTGACAGATAACCCTGGCTTGCCAGCCACGACTGCGGCGCGCCGACCGCGCCGAGAATGCCGCCAACTACCGGCTTGAATACGAACGCGGTGGCGATCTGGCTGGCGGTCGAGAGCAGGAAGGACTTGAGCACCTGGCCGAAGCTGAAGCCGGCGCGCTTCGACTTGTCGAACGCCGCTTCAAAAGCGCTCGATAGAGCATCTTGAATGCCTTCGGCCGCCCGGCTCCAGATCCGGTTGGTCTCCTCGGCCGCGCGCTGCTGCTGCTCGACCGCCACCTTGATCTTGGAGCGCTCGGCAGCGATCTGCAGAAGCTTCTGGCGTTCCTCCTCGCCGAGACTGGGAAACTCGCGCTGGATGCGCAGCTTCTCCCGCATGATGGCAAGCTCGCGCTCGCGAACGTCAGGCAACGCGCTGGCCAGCTCCAGCTCGCGGCGGGCAATTTCGAGATCCCCCTCGGCATCCGAGATTTCCCGGCGAGCCTTTATGGTCTGGTTAAGACGGTCTTCTTCCGAGATCTGCGCAGTGAGCGCCTCACGCCTGGCGATGGCTTCCGCCAGGGCGGCATCGTCACCCGTGGCCCGAGCCGCTTCGACGTCCGCATACGTCTGCGCCAGGGCTTCGACCTGCAGCTGCGTATCGTGATAGGCGGCGGCCGTGCCCTTGGCGGCTTCGGCGACCAGGCCCAGGCGGTAGATCTCCGCCTCGTTGGCGCCGATCGACTTGGCGGTGGCTTCGCCGGCCGCCTTGGCCCCTTCAACAAGCAGCTGGCGCGTGCGGCTACCGACGTTGACCTGTTTGTTGTCGAGCTGCTCCAGGCTGGCGGTTCGGGCGGCATCGGCCTTAAGCCCCTCGCGCAGCGACTTCTGGTAGGCGGCCGTCACGGCATCGGCGGTCGCGACCTGGGTACGGCTGGCCTTGTCGCGGTCCCGGACGGCCGCGGTGTCGGCCATGGTCGCCTCGGTCACGCGCAACTGGATCAGGCGGGTACGCTCGGCGCCCTTGATGCCCTTCTCGTCGGCCTCGATCTTTGCCTCGGCTGCAGCACGCGCCGCTTCGCGCGCGTTCTTCTCCGTGCCGTAGACGCCAGCGAGCTTCGAAACCGAGGCCGCGACGTCGTCGACCTCCTTCTTCTGCCGCTCATTGTCGTTCGCCGCCTCGGCCGCCTTGGCCCCGGCGCGGGCGTCCTGGACCTTGCGCAGCTGGGCTTCGAGGCTGACAAGAGCCGCCTCTTCGACCTTGGCATACTGGTCGCGCTTGTTCGGATCGATGGCGCTGGCCGCATCATCCGCTGCCGGCTGGCGCAGACGATCGAGGCGTGCCCGGCGCGCGGCGATCTGCGCTTCCAGGTCGCCAACAGCAGCGTCCTGGGCGCTGCCCTTGCTGGCCCCGCGATCGAGGAAATCGGCGATCTTGCCAACCGCCCCCGCCAGGAACTCGATGGTAGCGATGACCGGCCGGCTGGTCGCGACGGCGTCGATGAACCGCGACCAGGCGCGGCCGAGGTTGAGCCAGGCCCGCTCGGCCTGCGACATGGCCCCAGCATTGAGGCCGTTGAACCGGCGATCTAGGGCGGCATAGGCGATTTCCAGCGCCCGCGCCTGGTCGCCGTGCTCCATCATCGTGCGGATCTGCGACCGTTCGCTGGCGGTCAGGAAATTGATGCCGTCATCGAACTTCTTCAGCGCCGCGTAACCGCCGCTGAAGGCGTCCGCCATCTTCTTGGCGGCATCAGCCGCCGACGCCCCGAGGCCGGCTCCCACGTCGGCGCCGAGGCCGGCGATGCGGCCCCGGTCGGCCTGCGTCAGGCGCTGGTTGCGCTGCAGGTTGACGACGGTGCCGCGCGCCTCGTCCTTGTCGACGCCGGCATCGCGCATGGTCTCGACCATGTTGTGCAGCTGCTGCGTCGTGACAAAGGCGTCCTGGCCCATGCCCTTCAGGGTCGTGCTGAAGGCCCGGGTCTCGGCCGACAGGTCGGCGACGCGGCTGATCACGCTGAAGCCGACGACTGCCACGCTGGCAATCGCGGCAGCGGCAGCGGCGGCCGAGGCCGGGATCGCCAGCAAGGCGCTGCCCAGCAGCTTGAAACCCTTGCCGATCCCACCCACGGCGTCCGCTGCCTGCGGGCCTTGCTGCAGCAGCACCTGGAGCGGCGGCATGCCGAGCGCGAGGGATTGCGCGGCATCGGTCGCCTGGATAACAACCTGGCGCTTCTGATACGCGGCGAGGCCGTCCGACTTCGCCATGTTGTCGTTCGCAAGGGCCACCGCCTTGGTGGAGCGCGCGAGGTTGTCGTTGGCGGTGGCGGCCTGGTTGGCCTGCCTCGCCGCACGTTCCTGCGAAGTCGCCGTCTGATCGGTCTGCCTGGCGACGCGCTCCAGCTGCCCCGTCAGCATGGCCGAGAGCTGCGCATGGCGCTCCTCGGTCAGGTAACCGGCCTTCAGCGCCTGGTCGAGCTTAGCCTGGGCGGTCGACGTCCGTTCGAAGGCGGCGGCGAGCGGGTCGATGTCGGCGACCAGACGGCGGACTTCAGCGGCGGCGCGCGGGTCGATTGGTGCCGTTGACGGCGGCATGCTGGCGATCGGCTTGATCGCTTCGCCCAGGCGCTCATAGGCGTCGATTTCATCGTTGACCGCGCGCACGACGTTGGCGGCGCTGGCCCGCGCGGCGACGGCCTGCGCGGTCATGGCGGTCGCGGCGGCATCGGTGGCGCTGGCGATGCTTGCCATGTCCGCGGCGGCATCCTGGACAGCCCGGCCGGCGGTGCGCGCCGCGGTGGCGGTGTCGTTGGCGCTCGACCTGACTTCCTCGAGCGACGGCCGGACGGTCGCGAGGCTCGCATTGGCCTGCGACGCGTCCGCCGTCACCTCGATCCGGAGAGCCAGGTTGTTAGTCGTCATTGCCTTCCGTCTCGCGCTTCCGCTTGGACCGATCCTTACGGATCTGGTCGAACTCTTGGCATGCGACCCCGGCCATATGCTTCATGAGCCGGTAGCGGCGGCGGGTGAGCGTGATGCCTTCGAGGCGGCCGATCGTCCTGACCCTGTCCCAGTCGAACCCTTGCGGGATCGGCTCCATGCCGGGGATGTAGGACCAGGCTTCACCGCAGCGGAGGAAGAGGATCCAGGCTTTCCAGTCGCCCGCCCAGATCTCTACGTTTTGCGCGGCTTTGAGACGATCGGTCTCGGCATCGAACGCGGCCAGTTCCTCGGCGGCAGCCTCTGGCCCGATGAGCGCTTCCATCTGTTCGAGCTGGAGGACTTTGTCCGCCCGCTCGCGCTCGCGGTTCGCGACGTCATCCTTGGAACCGCGAGCCCAGCGCCGGGCCGCCGCTTCTAGTTTCCCACCTTGGCCTTGCCGTTGTTGATGCACTCCCAGTAGTGGTTGAAGCACGCATCGACGGCGAGCTGGTCATCCAGCAGATCGGCCTTGACCTCGTCGCTCCAGGCAACGGGCTGGTCATCCTTGTCGATCAGGCTGCTGACTTCCTTGACCACCTGGTCGATCCACATGGCCCGGCCGTTGGCACCCTCGCCCTGGCTCTTCAACTCGCGCTCCCGTGCCAGCGTGTCGTCGAAGGCCGAGCGCTGGCCGATTTCGAACGTGACGCGCATGACCTCGCGCTTGATCTTGTTGTCATCCATCGGCCGCTTGACGACGACGTCGGTGGTGAAGGTGCGGCCGCGGGTAAGGACGTAAGCCATTGGTGCTCTCTCTGTCTGTGTGGTGAAGCGTGTTGGGGTCAGGCGACTTCGAACTGGAAGTCGTCGTCACCCGCGTCGGGCAGCGGGTCGTAGGGGATGTCGTAGAAGACGTCGCCGTCCTGATCGAGGTACTTGGGCCGGCCGAGCTGGTTGCGGCCGCCGCTCAGCATCACGATGTTGCCGGCCGTGCGGCCGTGCCGCAGATAGAACGGGACCGGGTCGTGATTGACGGTGTAGGCGTAGGGGTTGAAGTCGCCGATATCCTCGGCCGCGACCTTGATCGAGCCTGACGGCTTGCGGTCGCTGATCTGGACTTCCTCCTGGTTGACGCGGTTCAGATACTTCACGTCGTTGGCCATGTTCAGCTGCAGCGACTGCAGGATCATGTCGCGGCCGGCCAGGCGGAAATCCGGGGTGTTCTGGTCGGACACTTCGAGCGGATTGACCCAGCCGGTACGGTTGAATGCGCCCGACACCTGGGGCACCGGCTCGGCATAGAGCCCCGTGTACTCGAACGAGAACATCGGGATCTGCTGCACCGTGAACTCCAAACCCACGGTGCCGCGCGACCCGCGGATCCGATGCAGGATGCCGTCGACGAAGGTGAAGAAGACCACCGACGAGAACAGCGCGCTGACGGGCCGGTAGCGGACGCGCGGCGAGCGTAGCTCGATCGTGAAGACGTCGCCCGCGGTGAAATTAGTGCCGATGGCGGTCGGCGTGATGGTCGCGCTGTTGGCCAGGGCGAACGGCGTGCCGGTGGTCATGACCACGCCCGCCGCATTGACCGCGGCCAGGCCGAGGCCGGCGGGCGACGACACGGTGAAGGCCGCGACACCCGACGCGCCGCCCGTCGTGCAGGTCAGCGTGACCGTCCGGTCGACGGCGCCCGTATAGGCCGCAGTGGTGGTGTAGGTGAACCGCCCCAGGGCGGTCTCGCTCGGGACCGCCGCCGCCGCGGTCGTGCCGGTGGCAAAGATGGTCGGGGCGAGGGCCGCCCCCTGCAGCAGCGGGTCGTATGCCGGCGGGGTGCCGGGAACGCCCGAGCCGGCGATCTCCACCTTGAAAGTGAGCTTCGTGTGGTTGCCCGTGTACATCTTGCCCTGGTTGCCCAGGGTCGGCTGCACCAGGCCGCGCTCGACCGTCTGGCCGTCGATCGGCGTAAGGTCGGCTTCCTTGATCAGGAACATGTTCGAGGCGCTGGTGGGCGTGGCGGACGGGTCGGCATAGCTGGGCTCGACCATGCCCACGACCATCCGCTTGTTCATACGCTTCGTGATCGGCATCGCCGTTACTCCTTCTCGACCGGGTCGCGGCGACCAGGCGGGGTCTTGCGTTTCGGCTGGCTCGACACCGCGGCGGGGGCTGCAGCGGCCTCACGGGCTTCGCGCCGCTCGGCGATCGAGGGCATGGCGGTCTGGCTGTCCTTCACCAGATCCTCCCTGTCGGTTTCGGGGTTGTAGAGGTAGGTGCCGCCGCTGCGGGCCATAGCTGTCTCCTAGACGTGGTGGCGGGTGGCCAGGGTCATCTGGCCGAGGTGGACGAGGATGCCCGCGAACATCGCGGGCTGAGCTTCTTCGAGCTGCAGGCCGATCACCGAGCCAGGGCCATCGCCCGTGCCGGTGGTCGCGACCAGGTCGCCCAGGGTGTCGTCGACACGGAAGGCGTCGCGCGCGTCCTCGATCAGCCGGTCGAACTCCACCTGGCTGTCGTCGTCGGTGAAGCCGGCGATCAGGACGATTTCGAAGACGTGTTGAACGTGGTTCCGGCCGCGCCCCTGGCTGGTCTCGATCGTCGCCCGCCGGCGGATCGTCCAGCCGCGGACCGTGCCGTTCCAGCCGAACAGGGCGAGCAGCTTCTTGTGGTCGGTCGCATAGCGCAGGCGCTGATGCACGACGCCGGCCTGGGGCAGCGCCTGCAGCCTGGCCGCAATCGCGGCGATGATCTGGTTGACCGTCGGGGCGGTCATTTGCGCGCGACCTCGGCAAGGGCATCAGCGAGCGCCTGGTTCAGGATCCGCTCCACCTGGCCGGCATGCTTGGCCAGGGCCTTGGCGAACACCTTGGCGGCGGGCGTGCCCTTCTTCGCGATCTTGCGGGCGATGCGCCAGGCGATCGACACCGCCTCGGCCGGCTTGACGCCGAAGCGCACCTTGACCCACGGGATCAGGGGCTGAACCGGCGGCATATGGGGCTTCGAGCCCTCTTCGAGCGGCACCGCATAGGCGAGCGACGAACCGACCGCGCCGACGATGACGCCGTTGACGATCTCCATCGGCTGCGAGCTGATCGACTGGCCGAACATGCCCGATGCGCGCGGGGCGGTTTCCTTGGTCTCACGCTCCAGCAGGAACTGGACCTGCAGCACGCCGGCCATCAGCTTGGCTTGGGCAGTCTGCGGCAGCGCATCGAGCGCAATGCCGGCGTTGCCCTGGACGCGGATCTCCATCAGTACCAGCCCCAGCCGCGCCGCGGGCGCAGCAGGCCCGGATAGCCCTGGGCAACTTCGCGATCGAACGAGACGACGACGCCGGCCGGCGCGGCGCGATCGTCGCGCACGCCGACATGGTCGCGGTACAGCTTGCGCAGATCACGGGCGCGCGCCGCGTAGTCCCGGCCAGTCGAACCCTGGTCGACCTTGACGACGTCGAGCGTCGGCGCGGTGTCGCCTGATCTGGCGGCGGCCAGTTGGTCCAGAACCGTGGCGGCGGCCCACGACGCGACCGCCTCGATATCGGCAGCAGGGATGGTCGAGCTGGCTTCATCGACCAGGTGCGGCGCGGTGTAGTGCAGCCAGTAGTCGGTGCCGGCCTGCAGCGCGTCAGGCAGCGCGATCACGACGCCGGTCGGCGTCTGCCGCAGCTCGACGCCGTCGAGATTGACGGCAGGCACCTGGCCGGGCGGGCACTCGACCGCGGCGACCTGTGAGAATTCGGGATCCCAGCCTTCGGGCAGGACAAGGAAGGCGCCGCCCGCCGCGCTGGCCGCCACCACGAGGGTGCGCGGGCGATCGAGCGAATAGCGCTTGATCGCGCCGTCGATGGCGCGATCCCGCGCCTCGTCCGACACGGTGTCGGCCGAGGCGCGGTAGCGGTCGGCGACCAGGGTGCGAAGGGCGGCGAGCGTCATGGTCAGTCCGCCACGACCGACTTGTAGAAGGCGCGCCAGTCAGTCACGGCACCGCCGTAGATGTGGCGGATCTTGTAGGTAATCTGGTCGTTGGTGAACAGCGAGCCGACGTTCGGCAGATCCTGCACGAAGATCTCCGGCTCTTCCTGACCGTTGAAGAAGCCGATTTCGATGCCGGGAATGTCGAGCGGATCGGCCGCCAGCGCCCAGTCGCTCGGGTCGGTCCAGTACCAGATCGGCAGGACGTTGAGCGTCAGGCTCTGAACGAAGGTCTTGTCGTTGTTGGTGTTGCGGTTGAACAGGTCGACGGCGGTCTGTTCCAGGGTCGACGAGACCAGCAGCGACTTCGGACCGATGCCGAGCGGTTCGTTGCTGCCCAGTTCGGGCTGGCTGAGCATCGCCAGACGCCCCGCAGCCAGCGACGTCGAGCTGAGGGCGGCCGAACCGAGATTGCCGTGGTCGGCATGGAACAGCGCCTTGGTGTCGTAGATAGCGCCGTTCGAGCGGATGAAATCCAACACGAACTTTGCCAGGGTGCGTTTGGCCGCGCGCGACAGCTTGATCGGCACCTGGCGGATGGCGCCGACGTCGTCGTTGGCGATCATCTCCAGCGTGACCGTCTCGGTGCCGCCGCGCTTGGAGGCGGCATAGGTCGCCTTCTCGTCGCCGGGGCTGGTCAGGGCATTGTAGGGGCCGGACTGGGCGACGGCAGGCAGATCGCCATAGCCGCCGATGCGGGTGCGCTCCTGGGTGCGGAAGTCGGCCACGCGAACGATGCTGGCGACCTCCCGCCAGACGTCATATTGCGACGGCTGGCGGTAGTCGGCCAGCAGGCGGCGGGTAATCGAGTTGCCCAGCACGTTGGCCCAGCTCGCCGTTCCCAGCGCCTCCCGCAGACGACTTTCGCTGCCCTGGGAGATCTGGCCGGTGACGTTGCTGTCGCCGGTTACGTCCACATAGATGGACTTGAACGACCCGGCCGCACGATGGTCCTTGTGAGCCGGATCGAAGAAAGCGTCGAGACGGTCCTTCACCTTCTCGTCCTGGCCCTCGGTGATGCGGGCTTCGGGCAGATCGCCCAGCTCGACCCGACCGCTCTTCGCGAACTGCCCGAGATAGTCGGCCTCGGCCTTGATCGCCTCGGTGATGCGCGCATCCGTCAGGTCGTCGTCGGCGAGCAGCGCCGCCAGCACGCGATCCTTCGCCGCCTGGGGCAGCTTCGAGGCCGCAACCTGGGTCCGCGCCTCGGCACGGGCTTCGACCAGGCGCAGATGCGCCAGGGTCACGATCTGGTCCTGGTCGTTGCCGGCCTTCTTGTTCGGGCCGGGCGACGGCGGGTTGAGGGCCTCGGTCAGGCGCAGCTGCAGTTCGTCGTCGGAAAGCTTGAGCAGCTCGGCGCGGGGGTGCCGCGCCTCCAGCAGCTTGATGATGGCGTCGCGGTCCATGATGTCTCCGGTGGTGGTGGTAGTGGCTTGGGCTTCGAGCAGCTGGATCACCTCGCCGCCTGCGCCCGGGTCGATGATCAGGTCGACGCTATGGACCTTCGTCACCCGCTGGGCTTCGAGGATCCGCTGGGTGCCGACCTGGCGCTTGACGGCGCGGGCGTTGGCGTCGATCGAGAAGCCGAACAGGTCGGCCATGCCGCGATCCCAGGCTTCGCGGAGTTTGACGGCGATGCCCCCGGCCGGCTCGATCAGTCCGAGGACGGCCTGGATTTCACCCTGGTCCCGGCCTTTGCCCGGGACGAACTGGGCTTCGGTGAGGCGGCCGATAAGGTTGTCGAAGCTCTTGCCCGTAGCCTTCAGGTGCTCGTCGTCGGACTTGTTGAAGACGCGCGCGCCGTTGAACATCGGGGCCGCCTCGCGCAGCACCGTGTCGGGATAGAAGACGCCGTTGCCGCTCAACCCGGCCTTGATGACGCGGATACGCCAGCCCTTGGCGGGCTTGGTCCCGTCGCCGCCGACAGCCTCGCGGATCGCCTGGGCTTCCGTGACGCGAACACTGCCCGCCGGCCCGAAGTTGCGTACCACCTCTTCCGGCTGGCCGAGGGTGACCTGGTTGTCCTCACCCATGGTGTAGGGGTAGCGGTACAGCCTGGCACCCTTCTGGGTCACGACGGCATCGGGGAACACCGCAACGATGTTGGCCCACATGTCGCCGACGATCGGCCGCAGCGCCTCGCGCAACAGGTCGATGATCGACTGGAAGTCGCCCGCGGCGGCCTCGCGCAGGGCGACTTCGCCCCAGATCCCGCTGGCCGGGAGGATCTTCATTCGCCGCCGCCCTGGGCGTCGGCCTGGTCGCCGCCGCGATGCTCGCCCTCGATCAGCTTGCGGCCGTCGACGGTCACGACGCCGACACGGCCATCGGCCCGGCGCTTGGCGCTGAAGACTTGGTCGATGGCGATGCCGAGGGCGTCGGCCGCCTCGGCATGGGTGACGCGGGCGAGGTCGACGCCGATGACGCCCTCGCGCAGTTCGCGGACGGCGCCGAGCGCCGGGCCGGTTTCGCCGACAAGGTGGGCCACCACACCGCCGGCCTGCAGGTCGGCCACGTCCTGGCGCAGCTCGGCCTGGTCCTGGCGCAGATTGTCCATGCCGGCGGCCAAGCGCGGATAGTCCTCGCGAAGCTGCTGAAAGCCCCGCTCAGTCAGATTGAAGGCGTCACGGGTCGGGAGACCGGCCAGGACTTCGGCCATGTCATCGAGCCTGGCGGTCAGGCCGGCCAGGCCCTCGACCAGGCCGTCAATGCGGACGATCTGGGCCGCAAGCGGGTCGGCGGGCGGGATTTCGGAGGTGGTGGCGACGGGGGGCTTGGCCATGGGGCGCTCCAGGTGGACGTTGGAGCGACCCTATCGACGGGCCGAGGCGCTGATCATGTGACGGGGGCCAGGGGGCGAAAGTTTGGCGCGAAAGCCAATGTCAGGCCCGGTGACTGGTCGGGGGAGGCTAGCGCGGCGCCGCCGACCTGTCGACCGGCGTTTCGGCAGGGTGGCAACCATCATCCGGGACGGTCACGCGGGCGGGCGGGTTATCTTCGCCGGCAGGCCGCCTCAAACCGCCCCAAACTGGCAGGTCGGAATTTTCCGGGGGCTGACCGCGGCCAGCGCCGGAAGCGGCTGCACGGGGCTAATTTTCAATATCCCGGTTTTCATGGCTGTGACACCCTCGTTCACATCATCCAGAAGGGGCTGACCCCCCGAGGGGCAACATGGAAAAAGTGACCAAATGGCTGCAGCTTGCGGGCGCAGCACTGTTCTTCGCACGGCAGGTGGTGGAGTGGGTGGTGCTCTTCGTCCCTGGGGTTGGGGTATTGCTGCTCTCGTATCTCCAATCAAGTTGGCCGTGGTTCGTCACCGGTGTCGCGTTGCTGGTGATCGGGGCAGCCATCCCATTCTTTGTGAAACTGCGCCTGATGACCGCGGCTCGTTGGATGTACGAAGCGTTCGAGAACTCTCCCTTCCAACGACTTCTTGACCGCCTTGACCCAGACGACCCGGTTTATCACTGGCGGGAGGAACTGCTGCGCTCGGCTCCTATCTTTGCGCGGCGGCCTGATTCGACGAAGTGGCATCGCCTCCCCCCAGACTTCTTCAAAAGTCTTCGATCCGTGCCGGGAGAGGATGACCTAGTCGAGATTTCTGGCGGTCGTATTGCCTATCGGCACGTTCGCATCCGGCTGTGGGACTACCTTCGCGTCCGATGGTCGGCAAGCCGGAAAGGGCTGAGAGAGTGGCTGGCCAAGTAACCGTACCGGATTGCGCCTTCGGGTCCGGGCGCTTATGTTCCAGGAGTGACCGCCGCGGCAGCGGTGAAATCGGTGTTGCCGTACTGCGCTCGGGCTTCGGTCCGACCGTGGGCTGTAGCCGGGCCATCCGGCAGGCAGGAAGCGGGTGTTGCGACCCGACGCGGCGGTCACATTTGCCCCGACACCAGCTCGTACTGCGCGCCCGGCCCTATGCCGAGACGGCGACCATCGACCAGGCCGCCAGTCACGATCCAGTTGTGGCGCTGGATCTCCAGCCGCTTGTCGCGGTCACGCAGCTTGACCACCAGCTTGCCCAGGCGCTTCTCGCCCGGCACGTCGAACAGGTATAGCAGCTGCGGGTCCGCACCGCCTTCCCACAGCACCGCCTTGGGCCGGCCGAGGACGTCGGCCAAGCGTCCGGCCTGGCTCGCCGGCAGGGCCTGGCCGCGGCCCTGTTTCGAGGCCCTGAACATGTGGGCGATCTGGCGGTCGCCGATGCCGATGTCGCGCGTGACCAGGCCGACGCCCTTGCGGGCCAGGAACTCGGTGACGGCGGGCGCCAGGCTGCCGATCGTCCGCGCCTCCCCGGTGGCGCGCTGCTGGCCGCTGGCAACATCTGCCGCCCAGTCGGCCGCATCGCGCTCCTGCACCTCGGCCGCCTGGCGGGCGCCGGGGTTGGCCAGCTCGTCCGGCGTGTGGGGCTTGGCGCCGGGATGCGTCACCTCCCAGCTCGCCATCATCGGCAGGCTTTCGCAGCCGCAGTTGATGGTTTCCCCGACCGGGGCCTTCGGGTCGCGCGGGTGCATGATCTGGACGCCACCCACGTCGAACGGCTCGGCCGGTTTGCGCAGCTGGCCGTCAGCCAGGTCGTGGGTGACGCGGGAGTGCCGCTTGCCCGAACGGCGCCATTGCTTCTTCAGGCCGGGCAGCAGGTCGGTAGCCTGCAGCTGCCGTTCCTGCGCGGCCACCGAATAGGCTCGGCCTATCTCGGTCCGCACGATCGCGGTCGCCCGCGCCCGGCCGCCTTCGACGACGCGGGTGACGCTGGCCACCGCCTCCTCGGGTGCCTGCACGCCCATCACCACCAGGCCCAGGTCCGACCGGATCCGGCCCGCGGCCTCGGTGCTCACGTTCTTGAGCCGGTCGACCATGAAGGTCTGCATCGCCAGCAGTTGCTCCTGGTCGATCGCCGGTAGCGCCGCCATCAGCTGCAACCCGGCCTGCCGGGCCGGCTCGACGGCCAGGCCGGCGCGGATCGGCACGTCGACCAGGGCGACGCCGGCTTGGCGCGCCAGGCTGGCCGCGTCGGTGGCCGAGCGCCCGGCCGCCTCGCCGAAGCGCGCCATTTCCCGGTCGACCTCGGTCGAGAGCTGCGACAGATACCAACGCTTGTAGTCGCTCGGCTGGCGTTCGAGCATCGCTTTGATGGCCTTCGAAGCGTCATCCAGATGGCGCTGCACCGCCTCGATCGCACCCTTGATCAGCCCCGTTCGGCGCTTCAGCTGGACGCGGCGGGCTTCGGCGAAGGCGCGGTCGCGCCCGCGATCCTTCATGCCGCCTCCGGGACCGGCGGGTCATCCTCCGCCGGGTTGGGCGCCAGGTCGGTAAAGGCATCGGCCTCGGCGTCCTGGGCGGCTTCCTCCTCGGCCTTCGCCAGCTCGGCCTCGGGGTCGATCGTCACGCCCAGCCGCTCGGCGATAGCGGCGATCAGCGCCACGGCGGTCTCGCGGGACATGAGCTTCTCCCGCACCGCCGTCATCGCGCCGGCCACCACCTGCTGCAGCGCCGCGGCATAGGCGGTCGTGTCCTTCCGGCTCAACTCGGGGAACTCGGCGGTGACAACGATCGGCGCGTTACGCTTGCCCTGGCCCAACTGGTCGCGGCGGCGCCAGATCACGTAGCTGCCCACTTCCCGCAGGATCAGCCCGATCAGCGCCTGGCGCATCTCCAAGGTCTTGAGGTACGGCTCGGCCATCTCCCCGGCCGTCGCGCGGTTGACGTCGCCGCCGCCACCGAACCAGTGCTCGGGCAACGACAGCCCGCCCAGGATGTGATTGCGCAGCAGACGGGCCAGCAGCGTGCTGTCATAGGCGCCCAGCTCGGGGTTTTCGGTTTTCCAGACTTCGGCGTCATTGTGGACGCGGACGGCGCCCGGCTTCGGCGGGGCGATCTCCTTGGCGCGCTGCTTGACCTGTTCCGGCGTCGAGCCGTTCAGGGTGACGTCGTAGAAGAACGACCGCATGAACCGCGCCCGGTCCAACTCGCCGAACAGCAGTTCGTCATAGCCGTCGATCCAGTCGATCGCGGCCAGCAGGTCCGAGCGGCCGCGCCTCGAATTGCTCAGGTCGTTGACCTTGAAGTAGAAGCATTCGCCGTCGCCGAACTGCGCCCGGATCTCCTGCGTTCGGGGCGTGAACACATCCTCCGGCCCGGCGATGATCACCCGCAGCCGGCGCTGCTGCTGCCGCTTGTTGCGGATCGTCACGATGCCGATCGGCTGCTCGGTGTTGTCGGGGTCGTAGACCACCTCGGCGATCAGCGCTGGGTCGAGATAGCCCAGCCGCACGAAACCATCGGCCTCATTGACGAAGACCGGCCAGCAGACCTCGCCGTACAGGGACAGCTCCCGGACCTTCTTCGGCAGCTTGGCGTCCATCCGGTTGATCGGGTCGTGCCAGAACCGGTCCAGCCATTTCTGATCGTCCGGATCCTCGGCCTTCAGCCGGACGCCGCCCGCCAGCAGGAACGCGATCGGCAGCTCGATCATGGCCCGGCCGAGCAACGTGCGTTCCCACACGAAGTAGGCCATCTGCTGCATGCGGGCCTGAGTGACCGGCGACAGGTCGCGGCCGTCGTCGCCCGACAGGCGGCGCCAGCCCTCCTCGTCGGCATCGATCGTCTTCCCCGCCGCCTCGGTGAGGCGGACCGTCGCCGCGGCGGCAGGCGCGGGTGCGGGCGCCGGCTTCGTCTCCTCGAGGAGAGCCGCGGCGGTCCCGGTATCCCAGGTGAACAGGTCGCCGATCCAGCGGAACGGGTTCATCAATGGCTCCCAAACATCTGCAGGCGACGGCGGAACGATTGCCCCATGACGAGACCGCGACCCGCCCCGACGCGCTCAAGCTCATCGGCATCGCCGCTGCCTGCATTTTCATCGACGGTCTCGCCAGCAGCTGGCTGGGAACCGCCGACCGACGATGCGATGCCGAGAAAACCCGCCCAGGTCCGGTCGGCGTGGCCGTTCGCATCGCGCTCCGCGGCCAGGCGCAGCGCGCCGGTCGGACCGATGCTCGCCTTGAGCTGGTGAAGATCGGATCGCAGGACCGGATCGCCCATCGGGATCCTGACCTTGCGGTCCTGGAACTGCTGCTTGGCGGCGGTGGCTACGTCCAGGCGCCGTGACGACGAGAGGATCACGCCTTCGACGCGCAGCGACCCATGGCGCGCTTGCGCATCTTCCACGGGCTTCTCGCCCATGCCGGTCTGGTCCATCGCCACCCGGACGACGTTGTATCGGCGCATGACGTCGTCGAGCAGCGCATCCTGCTCCGAGAACGGGATGCGCTGGCGGGCGATGATCTCCCGGGTCCAGAGCACATCGCCGACCTGTTCCCAAACCCAGATGACGAACAGGTCTTTGCGGCGGCCGATATCGACGCCCACATAGCACGGGCCGCCGAGATAGCCTTCCCCCGAGGAACTGGCCCTCTCGTCCTCACAGGCGCCGATAAGCTCATAAGTCAGCCAGGCCGACGCCTCGTCCAGCCACTCCAGCTCGTATTCCTGGCGCCAGGTGTCCTCGTCGCCGCAACCGGCGCGCAATTCGTCGATATCGCGCGGCAGCCCGTCGGCGACCGCCTGGTAGATGTCCACGACATGGCGCGACCAGATCGCATCGGTGCCCGACATGATGTCGTAGAACTTGTTGCCCTTGCCGTTCGGGGTCGAGATCACGCGCAGCTTCAGACCGTCTTTCGACACCACGGGAAACACCGCGGCCCAGATGGCGCGGCTATCCTTGTGGAAGGCGAACTCGTCGAGCATGACATTGGCGCTGAAGCCGCGGGCGGTATCGGGGTTGGCCGGCAGAGCGGTGATGCGGCTCCCGCCGGGGAACGTCACCTCCAGCGCCTTGTAAACGGCTTCCTCGCCCCTGAAATCGACCTCCGAAAAGTGCGGCTCCCACTGCCGGGCGACCTTGGCCAGCTCACCCCGATACAGCTCGTAGAAGGCTTTGATCTGCGGCTTGATCGCCTCGTTCATCGCCTCGGCGGCCTGGCGCTCACCGCGGCTCAGGATGACCCAGCGGGTCCGCCTGCGGGTAATCTCTGCCAGGATGCAATCCTTCACCAGCTCGCCCGACGTCGAGAAGGTCTTGCCGGACTGGCGGCTGAACATGCCGGCCTTGAACCGGGCATCGTCGCCGATCCAACGTTTCTGGTACGGATAGAACCGGATCAGGCTCAAGGCTCAAAGCCCCAGGTGCCGCAAGGCGCGCTCGGCGAACTCGGCGGCGAGCACATTGCCATCGGCTCGTTCGGCGGCGGCCATCTCTTCAAGCTTCCGCTTCTGCTCCGCCTCCCATTCACGCTTCTTGCGGATCTCCACGTCGAGCGACGTGCGGGCGGCAATGCCGATGTTCTTCTGGATCTCCGACAGGGACTTGATGTCCTTGACGTCGGGCACCTCGCCCCGGGCCATCTTCGCGATGATCTTGCTGACGAAGATGTCCAGCGCTTCGAGGTTGGCGCGGCGCACGCGATCATCGTCGCCATCGCCCAGCTCGGCCGCCAGCGTGTCGTTGACGCCGCGAACCTCGCGCATCATCGAAATGAAGGCGTCATACTCCTGAGTGTGGCGGCCGACCGTCGCGCGCGACGGCATGCTGGCTTCGGACAGACCGAGGACGCGCAGCTCCTCCCGCATTGCCGCCATGATTTCGTCGATCGAGGCGCCTTGCTCGCGCAGCTCGGTGATCAGCGCCTTGATGCGCCTGGGCAGCTTGTCGATCTTGGTCGGCCGGGCCATCGCGTCAGCCGACGATCTGCGGGCGCTTGATGCCTTCGACGGTGACGCGGCCCTTCGCGCAGTCGATCCCGCGGTCGGTGATGCGGGCGACCATGACGGTCTCCTGGAACATCGATGTCGTGATCAAGGCGGCATCGCGGAGGAATTCGAGATCCTCGCGCAGCGTTTCCTTCGTTTCCCGGATATGGCCGTCCAGATGCAGGGCAGTGAGCAACGACCGCTCATTGCCGTGGCCGTCCAGGTCCAGCAGCGTCAGCAGCAGCATGCGGCGGCGCTCGGCTTTCAGATGCTCGGCAAAGCTCATTTCAGCGGGCCTTCAGCAGGTAGTCTTCGATGCGGGTTACGGCGCCTTCCATGCGCGCCTGGCTCTGCACCAGGTGCGTGTGGCCAGACTTCAGTTCGGCAAGGGTCGTCGAGATTGCGGCGACGTCGTCCTTGGACGGCAGGTGCTCCAGCTCGGCGTGGATCACCCTCATCTCGGCTTCGAGCGTGACCACCTTTTCGGACAGTTCGTCCATGCGGCCGTCCAGCTGCTGGACCGCCTTGCCATTACCCTCGATCGCCGAGAGCTGGCGCGCCATGGCTTCCATGCGGGCCTGCATGGCCTCGAAGTCACCGCGCGACGTGAAGATGCCGCGCAAGCGCCACAGCAGCGCGGCGAAGCCCAGGCCGCCGAGGCCGAGAAGGAGACCGACGCCCTGGTTGGCGACTTTGAGAATTTCCTCGAGCATCAGGGCTTCTTCCGGGTGAAGAGGTTCTTGATCGAGCCGACCGCGTTGCCGAGCTGGGCGACCAGGTCGACGCCGGCATCGTCTTCGCCCTTGCCCGTGCGCTTCGAAACCTCGCGCAGCAGCATGTAGCCGAGCACGATGGTGGTCGCGGGCCAGACGGCGCTGTCAAACAGGTAGCGATAGACCGAGCGTTCGCCGAACAGGGCCGGGCCGAGCAGCGGCAATGTCTTCTCGCTGCCGAACCAGGCGACGACGCCGTTCAGCAGGATCACGATGGCGTCGATCAGCAGCACATAGGCCGGAACCAGCATGACGTGGCTCATGCGCAGCACCACGCGAGGGCGCGTCGTCATGCGCAGATAGGCAACCTCGCCCGCCGCCTCCGGTGTCAGGGCATGCAACAGCTCGGGCGTAACCTCGCCCTGTTCGTTGACCAGGCGCTCGGTCTGCGCGCGATAGTTCTGGATTTCGGTCTGCATGACCGCGAGCCAGGCGCCTTGCTTGTCGGCCGGCATAGCCTCGACCTCGGCCTGCAGCTCGGCCGGCGTCGCCGCCGCTGACGTGGTCCCGGTCACCTGCTCGTAGACCCGCTTGCCGGCCGAAAACAGGTCGACGACGGCCGATGCCGCGCCGATAACGCCCGCGATCACCGGCAGCATCAGGGCACCAGGTCGATGGTGACGCGCACCAGGTCATCGCCGACGCGGCGCGCCACGGCAGCCATGTCCCGGTCGAGCAGGCGCAGACAGCCGTAGGTCGGCACCAGGCGCCCGTCGCCGCGCCCGCCGTGCACCCATAGCCCCGAGCGCTCGGCCATGGCGCCGAGCGCCTGGCCGGCCTCGCCGATCAGCTCGATACCGTACAGGCCGAGACGGGGATGCGGGGGCTTGAACGTCGTCACGCGCGCAGGCGCGTAGTCGCCGACCGGCGTATCGCCGTAGGGCTTCAGCGGATCGCGCGCGGCATTGCCGACCTTGGCTGCCTTCTCGTTGTCGGCCTTGCCGAGGCAGGTGCCAACCAGGACGGGCGACCCGGCCGGGTCGGTCAGCCGGAATTCACCAGGCGTGGCCCGGTCGCGGCGCAGATGTGCGGTCAGTAGCCAGGGGTTCTCGATCATGCCCGCCACATTGCCCGGCGGCGGGCGCCCCGATCATGTGACCGGGGCCGGGGGGATCAGACCGGCGATGCGAACAGATCGAGCTGGGGGCTGGGCACTGGGGCGGCTGGCTCGTCGCAGCCGCTGCTGGTAGCGCTGCCTGCGGCCGAGGCGATCATCCGCACGACGGTGCGTTGCCCGCAGCGGAGTTTCGCGGCGATCCGGGCCGAGGGCAAGCCCTTCGACGCCAGCCAGAGCACCATGGCGCGGCGCGACAACGGCAGCACCAGATAGTCGCCGCCGTAGATCGGCGCAAGCGCCTCGGCCAGGCCCTGGTCGATCAGCTGGCAGATCGAACTATCCGCCGCGACGACATGCGGAACGTAGGTAGGCAGACCGCCCAGCGTGTCGACCAGGCGCATCGTCCGCTCCAGCCCGAGATGGTCCGCAAGCTCACGGACCTGCGGCCGTAATGCCTCCCGAACCATCGTCTCGGTGATGGCGCGCATCATGTTCAATCCCGCCCGATCAAGGCGACCGGGCGTCCGGCCTCGGCGACACCATCGTTGATCTCAGTCGCGAGACCCGCATGAATGCCCGCCCGACTGGCCGCATCGTAGCGCTTCTGGACCGGTGCTAGCGCGCGGGCGTTGGACATTTCGTATCGCCGATCGATCTCGGCATCGGCCATCGCAATCAGACGCTCGCCTTCAGGCGTCGTGTCCTTCGTGCCGCGGAGCTTGTACGCCACGCCCATCGCGAAGCCGGCGAGGAAAGCAGCTATAGCCTGGCGCTTCGTCTTGATCGTGCGCCGCTTCTTGTAGAAGTCGCCAGCCTTGAACCGCCGCACCTCGAAACTCGCGGCACCTTCGCACAGGTCGTGCAGATAGCGGGCGATCATCGGCCGCGGTTCGAGGCCGGCGTAAACGACGTGGATCGGGCCAGCGCCATGGCGGATATACATGCTGCAGTCGCAATACCAGGCGATCGTCGGCCACAGGCGATCGAGCTGGTTGCGGCGGCTGCGGCCCAGGTCCACGTCTTCCTCTTCGACCATGTGGCCTTCGAGCGACGCCGGATCGATGCCGTGTTCGTCCAGCAACCGTCGCAGTTTCTCGGCCGCTGCCAGCGCTTCGGCTTCGGTGCAGCCGGCGGCCGTCGTCATCGCCATCAGCTTGCGGATACGCGCCAGCAGCGCGTCACGGTCGGTCGCGCTCATTCGGCACCGCCTTCCTGGGCACGCCGACGCATCGCCTTCAGCCCTTCGATCATCTTGTTTGCGCCACTGGGCGAAAGCGCTCCCAGCTCCTGGCCGGACATGCGCTTGATGTAGGCATCGAGGGCGGTTTCAGAACGGTCCCGGACCACGCCCAAGTCCGCCAGCTCGATCCACAGCCCGCGCATCATCTTGTGCTGATCGTCGTCGGCATAGCGCGATGCCTGCGGGCCGGCGCTGGGTGTGCCGCCCAGCTTGCGGACCTTGTCGAGCGTGCGGGCCAGCTCGCGTGCCGACATGGCGCGCAGGCTATCCTTGCCGATCTCCCGCTTCAGCCAGGCGCGCCAAGTGTCGTCGTCGGCCAGGCCCGCCACCTTGCGGCGGCTCACCTGGATCGCCTGGATCACCCGCTTGTTGCCCTCGGGCGAGCCTGCGGCGGCGAAGCGGGGCTTAGCCATTGGCGACCTTCCGCTTCCTGGCCTTGCGGCGCTTGCGCGGCGCCTTGTAGGTGCCGGCTTCGACAGCTCGAAGGATCGCGCCCAGCCGTTCGGAGCGGCGCACGAAACGCATATGCGTTTCCCACTCCCGGACCTGATAGACCGCCTTCTCGATCGCCTCTTCTGCGCGGCGGCGAAACTCTGGCGCGGGATGCGGATAGATGAACGGCGAGAGCACGAGGCTATAGGCGAACGAGAGCGCGATGGCTTCGCGACTGCCTGCCTTCGTCAGGCGCTCACCGGCCTCTTTGCATATCTTCTGCAACTCGGCTGACGACACGCGCTCGCCCGCGCCTTCGTCGACGATCGTACCGGTATCGACAACGGCGTCAGTCATGGCATACCCCGGCCTGCGGCGTGAACAGCATGGCCCCGTGCCGGTTCGCGGCAGCTGCAACCGCCTGGTAGTCGGCCGGGCGGGCAAAGATCAGGCGCGGCGGCTTTCCAACCTCCTGCTCGACCATTGCCTTCACCCAACCATGACCCGGCACCAGCCAGGACATGACGTCGCCGAGCGGACGTTCCAGCGGGCCGCGATAATCGGCCCAATGGCGCGGCCCGACGAAGACGCGGGCGAAGATCTTCCGGCCGATGTCCGAGGCCGGGCACGGCAGCATCGAGACGAACGAAAGCGTCACCGAGGACGCGGCGGCAGTAGCTTCCATCATTGGGTTCCTTCGGGTCGATAGGGTGCCGGGCGCCCGCGGCCGTAGGCGTTGAAGATCACGGCCACGTCGACGCGGTCGACGCCGAGCACGTCGGCCGCTTCGAGCGCGGCCTGTACGAGCATGCGGCCGAGCTGCGGGGCCGGGGGCACCGCATCATGGGCTTGGAGCGGATCGTTGAGCCGGCCGCCGAGCGAGACGATCGCCTCGCGCAGCGTCTCGCGCAGCAGACGATGGCGGGCAGTTTCGCCAACCCGCTGCTCGCCCCGGCGCACGTAGGGCATGGCGGCAAGGACCAGGCTCGTCAGGATCAGGCGGTCGCGGGTCATGGCTACGCACCGCCTCGTGCACCTGCACCTGCGCGCGTAGCAACCAGCGTGCCAAGGTTCTCGCCCGCGCGTCGTGCCGCCCTGGCGATGGCCTCGTGATACCTGGTGGCCAGCTGCTGCTGTTCGGCCTTCGCTTCCTGCTTCTTGGCGAGTGCGGCCTTGTCCAGGCGCAGGTCGGCGATGACGCCCCGCAGGGCTGCCATGTCGTGGCCCTTGCTTTTGGCCGTGGCGAAGATCGCCGCCTTGGCGTCGTTCCGTGCCTTGATCTCAGCATCGAGCTGGAACAGACGCTTGACCGCGTCATACAGCTCGTCTTCGTTCTCGGTAGCCGAGTTGTCTCCGGTGACAACGTCGGGCGGGGTGGCATCCGCCACCGCTTCGAGTAATTTCGCGACGCTGTCGGCTTTGCGCTTGTTCATTGGTCGCCCCCTAATCCCTGACCTTGTATTGGTCGCCCGCGATCGATCCGACCGGCTCGACCAGGCGGCCGAGCGACTTCAGGCGGTCGATGCGCGAGAAGACCGACGATGGCCCGCGACCGAGCGCGCGGGCGATCTCGCCACCCGATGCCCCCTTGATGCGCATCTCGATCAGCGCGTCGTCTTCCTCGGCCGACCATGTCTTGCGATTTGGCCCGCCGATCATTGCTGGTGTCTTGACCTGCTGGTTCGCCGCAAGTCGCTCCTCGCTCGTGCGAGGCGCGACGCGGTACGGAGACGGCTGCGACCCGCTTCCCTGGCCCTCACCGCCGAGCTGCTTGAAATCGGCCGCCAACTCGGGAAAGGAAGGCGATGCTTCCTCGGCTCTGCCGTTGCCACCGTCGACCAAGAACGACCAGGCTTCGCGGGCCAGGTCGAGCGCCTCGGCCAACGTCGCCCGCTCACCGATCGCGCGGCGCAGCAGGTCGGCGCGCAACTGCGCCAGCCCGTCGTTGATGATCGCCTCTGCGGTCATGCGACACCTTCCCGCGCGATCTGCGCTTCGATTTCGCGGCGCAGCTCGGCGGCGCCGTAGAGGCTGCTGAGGGGCACGGGGTCGCCCCGGTCGGAGATTCCAACCAGGATCGTCGCCGAGCCTGCCACGACGCGCGCAGGGGCCGTCACGATGGTTTCCCGCATCTCGTCGACGTCACCATCAGGCCCGAACCAGATGACGACGCTTTCAACAGGGTGTTTCTCGTTCCAGGCATGGGCCAGGCGGTCGGCCACGTAGCGGCGGCTAAGGTTGGTCATGCCGTGCCGACCTGGCTATAGAGGGCCGTATCGTGTTCGCGGGTGACGGCGAGCAGCGCGGCGGCGTCGCCCGCGACCCCGAAGATGACGGGGCGCCC
Organism: Pseudomonadota bacterium; assembly: GCA_023433835.1. Classification (GTDB taxonomy): domain Bacteria; phylum Pseudomonadota; class Alphaproteobacteria; order Ferrovibrionales; family Ferrovibrionaceae; genus JAFKFH01. The sequence goes on from JAEYTW010000085.1 coordinate 39,259, forward strand.
CGCAGCGTCGACCGTTGGCGCCCCTTCCGAAAAATCGTCTGGATCGATGATCCGGACAAAACCGGCGTCTGCCATCTTGCTATACACGGCTGCGCAGGCCGGGCAGAAGACGCTGAAGACCCTCAAGTCACTCATCGTCGCCTCCTACGCCGCGTCCGCGGGCGCTTGGGGCGCGCTGGGCGCCCTGGCCGACGCCAGGTCGATGGTCACGCCGGTCCAGCCATCGGCGGGCGACTGGCGGACGTAGAACCGCACATAGGTCGCGCTCCCTTCGACCCGGATGCTGTCGGTCAGGGCCTGCATGGCCCGGCCCCAGGTATCGTCCTCAATGTCGAGCCGGCGTAGAGACAGGATGGCGTCGCGGTTGAGCCGGCCGTCGCCGTCGGTGCGAAAGGCGTCCTGGACGATGACGCGGATATTGTCGTTCGCGTCGGCCGACCAAGTCGCGATGCATTCGTCGATCAGGGCCTTGGCGATCTGCAGCTCGGGTCCAAAGGTGATGCGGTCACTGACCTGAACCTGTACCTTCATGCAGCCGTCAAAGGTCGACAGCGTGACGTTGCCTTTTTCACCGCCCAGCTTCGCGCCGTACTGCTCGGCGAGCAGGGACATGCAGGTAACGATGTCGTCGAAGGTGTGGCCGCGGAAGCGCGCGATCTGCGCGTTAAGCTCGATTGCATAGCCGAGGATCTTGCGGACCGTCTGGTCAACCAGCTTGTCCGCCGGCTTGACCAGCTTGTCGGGCACCAGGCGCCCTTTCGCGTCTCGCCAGTACCCTTCCGGCACGATGGTGGTTTCGAACGTCATTTGAACAGGCTCCTAAGCAGTTTTGAGAGAGAGGCGAGGACGCTTCGCCGCCGCCGACGCGGCGGGCACGACAGGACACCCGACAGCAACAGGCGGTCGGTCAGGTTCAGACCCATGGGGCACCTCTTCGGTGAAGCGCGGCTGCGCCTGGTCCAGGTTGATCAGCACGCGCATGAGGCCGGCGGCATGGCGGTCGTTGGCGAGGCAGCGCAGCACCGCCGCATCAACGTCCGCCTGCACCTGGTCGGGCCGGCGGCCGAACCGCTTGCCCAGGCCGCGGAAACTCGCCCGCGTCGTCAGCCGCATCAGCAGCAGCACATCCTGCCGGGCGCGGTTGGCGAGCGTCTGGCCAGTGCTCGCCGCCAGGGCGGCGGGCGCGACCTGGTAGAGGCCCGCGACCCGCACGGCGATTTCCTCGAGCGGGGATCCGGCGGCGCTCATGCCGCGCCTTCCGGCCGGGCTTGCGCCACGGCCTGATCCAGTGCCCTGGCAGCCATGACCAGGCTGCGGATGCTATCCGCCCATTCGCGCAGCTCGCCGGCCGTCATCGGCGCCCAGGGCTGCGCCCTGGCCACATCGCGGAACCGAAAGGCAAGGCGCGAGAGATAGATGCGGAGAGCCGCGTCCGCCTTATTCTGGCCCGCGGCCGAGGCCAGCGCGTCGCCCATCTTGGCCGAGCATATGGCCGTGGCCGCATGAGTGTCGGCGCATTGCTGGGCCGCCTGGACGCAGGCAAGCTCGTCGAGCTGGCGGGCGAGCCACTCGGCGCGGAACCGGATCGCCCAGGCGGCAGTAACCTGACCTTCAGCCATGAGCAACCGCCTGCCGGCCTTCCAGCCGCTCGACCTCGATCGACACCAGGCGAAGGCACCCGGCCAGCGCCAGCAGCTCGCCGGCCGGCAGGGTGACCAGGTCGGCACCGCCGGCCGCCGCCGAGACGCGCTCGGCCAGGTAGGCGACCGCCTCGGCCGGGTGCAGGCGCGGGTCGGGAATGCGTTGCTCAAGCATTGTCGCCTCCCGTTGCATGGGCGTGGGCGCAGCCGCTGCGGCAGGCGCGGAACAGCTTCACGCGCAGGTGATTGCTGCTATCGAAGGGTTTGCGTTGATCGGCGATGCACTGTTCGCGGCCGATTGAACCCTGGACCGGGCAGACAACGCGCAGACCCATGAAGGCACCGCGCACCGCCTGTTCGATCCGGCCCGGCGAGGCGCCATACTTGTTCGCGATCAGCGTCGAGAGGCTGCTGGGACCGTATTCGAGTAGGGCCGACACCGCGGCCATGCCGAGCGCATCAGCACGCTCGGCCAGAACCCGCACCCATTCGGGCATTGCCTCGCCCCACGCCGCTGCAGCCTTGTCCAAGTAGCTGGCGTCAGACATTGCGCGCCTCCACCTTGACGATGCGGCCCAGGTTGCGGTCCCAGATGGCGCCACCCTGCGCCACCATCACGACTGGCGCCCGCGGCCCGGTCATCATCGCGTTGATGCGGCGATAGGTATTGGTGCGGAGCCGCATCGTGACCGACAGATAACCGGCATCGGCGAGCCGCTTCAGGTAGGTCATGACCGTCGACCCCTTGAGGCCGATCACTTCCAGGTCCCGATGCGTGAAGGTCTCCATCACCTGGATCGCCCGCCAGACCTTCTCCTGGTCGGTGTCCGGCTTCAGCTGGCCGCGCCGGTCGACCGATGGTGCCACCACGCCCGGATCCTTCTCCGCGACCAGCACCAGGCGCTTGACGATCGCCGGGTTGGCGGCGGCTCGCCCATCTTCGACCGCGACAAAGCCTGCCGCTATCCAGCCTGCAACCGCCTGGTGCACGGTCGAATGGTTGATCTTGAAGCGCTTGGACAGGTCCATGTATGTGGGCTTCGAACCGCTGCGGATCGCCGCCCACAGCAGATCGGGCAACCCGGTATTGCGCGGTGCGGCCGGCGGCTTCTTCCGGCCGGGCTTCCCGGGCGCGGGCTTCTTGCTGTTACCCATCAGCGCGCCCCCGGCCGGGCGTTGCGCGCCTGCGGCTTCAGGGCTTCGCGCATGCCCGGCGCGACGCCGATGTAGAAGTCGCGCGCGCCCCATTCCTTGACGCCGATCGTCTTCAGCCCTTCGGCGCGGGCCAGGTCACGGATCCGTTCGAGATTGACGCAGATACGCCGGGCGCGGCCGTCGCACTGATGCGCCAGCACGTCCAGCAAGTCCTCGGCCACTTCGACTTGGCCGCAGTAGACCTTGGCCAGGGCGGCGGCATCGGTGCGGTTGCAGGGCTGCGCCGTTACCCAGGCGAGGATGCGGTTGTGGAACCGCTCGTAGCGGTCGTTCGCCAGCTTCTGCGGCAGGGCCTCTTCGCCGATCAGGACGATGGCGGCCTGGCTGCTCTCGTAGAGATCGCGCACCATCTCGACCATGCCCTTGGCCAAGACATGGTCCATTTCGTCGATGATCAGCGGCCTATTCTGCCGGGCGAGCTGCTCGCCGACCCGCTCGATCAGCGTCGGGATGTTGCCCTTCGCGTTCACCCCGACGACGACGGCCAGCTTCTCGGCGAAGAATTTGGGGGTCCAGACGGACTTGCACTCGATATAGTGCGCCCTATGCGTCACGACCGCCGCGCCGGCCGCGAACGACTTGCCGTAACCGCTGAAGCCGTGGAACACGCCGAGGCCGGGCAGGTGCGGGGCGCGGCCGACCAGGCGGCGAACCAAGTCATCGAATAGGACCAGGTTCTTCAGCTGCGCGACGGCGCCATTGACGGGGAGATCGGTTTGCGACATTTTCTAAGTCCTCACTGAGTTTTTGCCTTGACGCTTCCTCAGCCCGCCGCTCGTAACGGCGGGCTGAAGTCTTCTTGAGGCTCCGTGCCGATCAGCTGCAGGGCTGCAGCGCGACGGGCCTGATACCAGCTGCACGACATGGCGTAGTCGAGCCACTCGCGCTCCTCGGGGCTGATCTCTTCCATCCGGTCCATGTGCAGCTCGATCGAGCAGGCGCGGGCGTACCAGCGGTCTTCGTCGCTGATCTCTTCGGCCGGCGCTTCGAGCATCAGCGGCTCGGGCACGGGGCCGTCGTCTTCGGGGATCTCCACGTCGATGACCGGCCGCAGTTCGGCGCGGTAGCCATCGGCCTTGATTTCTACGCGGGCCAGGGCCTGGCGCGTGCGCAGCGCCTGCGCCTTGTCCAGCTCGGACAGCGGCATGTAGGGCGTCTTGCCCCAGTCGAGGGCGGCGGTGCAGATCAGTCGCTCTTCCAGGTCGCGGATCCACACCTGGCGCGGGTCGCGAATGTCGTACCCGACCTGGACCTCGGCGCCGTGCAGGTCCGCACGGTCGAGCGCGGCCGAGCCGTACCACTTGTCGCCGAGCTGGACGCGGCCGGCCTTGACCGTGCGCACGAGGTAGGGCCGGAACATGTCATCAATTTCGTCAGCCTCGGGCATGATCGGAGCCCAGCCCTTCGCGACGAACTCGCCCCAGACTTCATCGGGGGTCATGTGGCGCATGCGCAGGGTTTCGGCGTCGCGGATCTTGGGCAGCGTCGAATGCGGCCGGGCGTTGTAGGCGGCGATCTGCTCGATCACCCAGTCGCAGAATTCGGACCAGGGCATCAGCAGCCGCGACGAACCGACCACGCGGAGATCCCGGCGGGTGATGCGGTAGGCGAGCTGGCGCGCCTCGCGGTCCATGTCGGCGCCGACATAGGTCGGCAGTTCCTTGGCGGCCCGGCCCCACAGCGTGCCGTTCAGCCGCTCGATCACGCCCCGTGCGCGGGCGTTGTAGGCGATGCTGGTCTTGTGGGTGATGCCGATGCGGCCGAGCAGGCCGACGACGGTGCCGGCCTCGTTGCCGTTCATCACCTCGTTGACGAAGCCGGGGCCATTGTCCGTGTACCAGATCGCCGGGATGCCGGTGTGGCTGCAGGTCGCGCGCAGCGCGTCCGCCACCAGCCAGGCGCCTTCATCAAGGCCGGCAGACCAGCCGATCACCCGCCTGGTCGCGATATCGATGATGGTGACGATTTCCGGGCGCTTCGGCCGGCCTGTGATCGGGTGTGCCACCTCGGCCTTGAACCGGTGCCCGTCAGCTGAAACCACGTCCAGCGGCTCCAGGTGCGAGAAATCGCGGATCTTCGCCGCCCGGAACCGCTTCAGCTCGCGCGGCCCGATACGGCCGCGATGGCGGGTGACGGTGCCGAGGCTGGCGACCACTGCCTGGGCAGTGCGAAGGCTCGGCATGGCCACGCCTTCCGGCAGCGCGGCTTTCAGCTTCGTGCCGACGATGCCGGCGATCGACGGCTCGGTTGGCTGCGCCCGCAGCTTCATCAGGGTCGGCAACCAGGCCGGCATGGGCTTGCCCTCGGGCGCCTTGGGCGCCAGGGCCGCGACGCCGCCCTTGTCTCGTGCCGCGCGCCAGTTGCGCAGGCTTTTGGCGCTCAGTACCCGGCCCTCGCCCTTCCGGGCGTTGGCGGCCGGCACCAGGGCCTGCAGGCCAGGCGGCAACGCGCCCGCCGCCGCCAGCTCGGCCACGCGATGCTCGGCCTTCAGCATGCCACCGGCCTCGGCCGCAAGCTCGGCCGCGTAGTCGAGCAGCGCGGCCCGTGCGTCCATCGTCTGGCGCTGCCAGCCGGCGAGTTGCGCCGTCTCGATCGGCGCCGGCAAGGCGGGCTTGGAGACGGGTTCAAGGGCGGTTGAAGTGCGCTTCAACAGGGCGTTCCGCGCCGCTTCGGGCAAGGCCGCCGTCAGGTACTCGCGCCCGCCGCCGCGCCCCTGGCGCTGCCGCGAAGGCCATGCTTCGCGCGTTGCAATGGCGATGACCGAAGACTTCGACCATGGCAATCCGGGCAGCCGGGCGGCGGCAATTTCTGCCGCCGTCATGAACGCTTTCATGCGCCACCCGCCTTGGCCCGCTTCTTGGCGGCCTTCGCCCGGCGGGCCAGTTCCTCGGCGGCGTCCTGATACTTGCCGACCTCGATCCAATGCGCTTCCCGTGCGTCGATCACGATGCAGCCGATTTCGTCGGCGATGAACTGCAACAGGCGGGGATCGCGGGTGACGCGGACCAGCGCAATGAACCGATCGAGCCCGATGGTGTGTTCCTCGGCCGCCTCGGCGGCGTAGCGGTCCAGCATGTTCTTCGAGACGCTGCGGCCCAGCTCGGCGCTCATCGCCGCCGCCACCTGGCCGCGGTCCAGCCCCGTCAACGCGCCCTTCAGCGCCCGGCAGATCCGGCCCGGGATCGACACCAGCCGGAACATCGTGTCGTCGAACCGCTGCACCGCCGGGGCGATCTCCCGCCCCAGCAGGTCCAGCGTGCGATCGTCGCCCTTCAACCGCACCATGATCAGGCCGCGGTCCCGGCGGTGGCGGGCGCCAATGGAGGGATGACATTGGCGCCCGCCGCGCCCACCATCGGGACCAACCGACTGACGGGGGGCGCTATGGGCGAGACGGACGAGGCTGTGGTGGCATCGATGCTGATTGGTGCTGCCGTGGGGCAGGTGCTGGTGGCGCGCGGCATCATCGGCGCCGACGAAATCATCGCGCGGCTGCGCTTCCTCGGCCGCGACCCCGAGGTTGAGGAACTGCGGCCCGCCGTGGCCGAGGCCGTCCGGATCGTCACCGGTTGGCAGCGGTAGGCGACCGTCAACCTATCGCGGTCGACGGCCGCCCCCGCGCCCCTTACCATCATCGGTGCGACTCGAACGATGGAGGAGAATGTGGGTAACGAGTATCCGGTTTGGGCTAGTGACCAAGCCAAGGCGTCGTTGGAGATCCAGGTTGCCCACACCATGGCGGTCTTAGTGCTGGGCGTAGCGATCGACCTCCACGACGATCGAGAGGCATTCATCGCGTTGATGCGGGAGCGCATCGACAACACGACCGAACTCATGTTTGCCGCCCTACCGAACCACCAGACTTCGACAGCCGCAGCCGACGCGGCGGCGTTTTTGCGCTTTCGTCTTCACCAGATGCTGGACGCCGCTTCGTCGCCTCGGCGATTGCCGCCGCGAGGAGAGGGATAAGGGGCAGCAAATGCCCACCGCCCGACATTGCCGCGGGCGTGTTCACGATTTCCGCCGGCCTAGAGAGGCGACGTGAGCAAGAATTTCCGACCGGGAATATTCGGGCGATCCTGCTCGGTAATCAAACACCCGACAGAACACCGCGGTGAACACCCGGTCGGAGAACCCCAGCCGCTCCATCTCCTCCTTGAGGATCTGAAGCACGAAAGGCCGCAGCAGGGCGACGATCAGCTTGCGCATCAGCTCGCCCCCACCACGATGCCTGCAGCGATCACCGCCGCGTCCGCACCTGCGGTGGCACGGTCCCGGGCTACAGCGTGTTCGTCACCATCCTTTGTGTGCTGGGCGTACAGAGCGCAAAAGACGTCAGCCCACACGTCGAGCTGCCTGAAAGCGGTCGGGGGCTTGGCAGTCGGACGCGATGGCCGGATGCCTGCCAAGATCTTCGGGTTAACTGACGCTTTATGGTTGTCGATCATGTTCAAGCGGCCTCGCGCTTTTGACGTTTCGGGGAGGGGGTGGCGGGGGTACTCTCGGCACTGCCGCCGCGAACGCGGTGGAGGCGATTACCGGCCGCGTCGAAGCGGTCGGCGAAGAGGGTCGTGACCTCGACGCCGACCGCCTGGGCGATGGCCAGTTCGATCCGGGCATTCGGCCGCCACATCGTCTGCGAGACGGTCTGGCGATGGACGTCCAGGTCCCGTGCAATGTCGGCAAAGGAGGAGCCTGCGCACTTGAGCCGAGCCTGGACCCAGGCGGCTCGCGTCAGCGGATCGGTCGGAATGTTGTCAGCTATCGTGATGCCATTCATGGAAGCTGACGCTAACACTGTGGTGTTACACCGTCAACACTACATTTAGTGCCGATGCGCTGCGCGTCGTCGAACGGTAAAGTGTGCGCGCCTGATCGAATGAACGAGCAAAAAAATCAGGAAAATCAAGCAGTTGATGAAACTGTTCGGCCGATAGCCTTGGACGGTTCGGATCGAACAGATGTTGCGGCAAACCGTTCGGACGAAACCTTGAGTGATAGGGTTCAACAGGCGCTTGGTAATCGGAACCCGCATTGGCTGGCTACTGCCACAGGGCTCCCATACACCCTGGTGAGAAAATACCTTACCGGATCAGTCCCTGGGGCCGACAAGGCGGTCAAGCTTGCGGATGCCCTGGGTGTGTCACTTGAGTGGCTGTTGGCCGGACGGGGCTCGATGACGCCTCGGCTACCTGCAGGAGCGCCTTCTGCCGGACGGGGGCCGCAGCCAATCGAGATGGATTGGCAGCTGCTTGAAGACGCCTATGAGCAAGCGAAGTTATCGCTGGAGCGCGGCAACGAATTGCGTGCAGCTCGCGGCGCGCCGCCAGTGAAAATTACAGACCGAAGCCTCGCGAAGGTGGCGGCGGAAATCTACGAGCAGTCGTACAATGCTTGGGTCGAAGATGAACAGGCGCGCGCGCAATCTGACGAACGGCGCAAGGCGATTGTGCGACCTGTGGCGTCGGGGAAGTAATGAATTTTTGCCGTTTGCTTAGTTGCTGACACCGGCTGGCGTATCCCGCTCGCCTGTGCTTGGGCCTCATCGGGCGCAAAGCCACACTCTACGTAAATCGTGACCAGGCGAGCTTTCTGCCGCAGTTGAATTCTTTTACGCACCAAACACCCCTGACCAGTTACACTCGCCCTGTCACCCGCGCGGTGATGGGGAGGCGCCGCAATCGGCGGCCGACGATGGTGATCGGGGGAATGCGTCCCGTAGAAGGCGCCCGGCCTAGGTTCCAGCCATGGCCTGGCGCCTCCTCCTCAACCGCTGGCGGTCGAGAAGTGATCGATTCCTAGCACAAGCGTGCCGGCGCGCAAGTAGCGTAAAGTTGTAGATTCAATTCGCCCATCGGCGGACAGGCTCGGTGCCCAAATCTCCCTGCGCGTCGCCGATTTCTGGACGGAACTGCCCAAATCGGCCGCCGCACCAGTCGCGCCAGCGCCTCCCCCTCGATCAGGGCAAAAATCCCCAGTTTTCTGCGGGTCTTGTCGCACCACGTCTCACCTGGTCGCATCAGGTCGCAGGTTCACCCGACTGCCCAAACCGTCCTACGCATGACACCAGCACGACGCCGCCGTCGCCGGCTTCGGTATTCCAGACACCCGACAGGGCGCCGGCGGCGATATCGCGGGCGAATTGCCGGCGCAGTGCCGGCTCGCCGTAGAGATTGACCAGCCGCACGGCGTTGACATGGCCTTCGTAGAGGCGCCCCAGCACCAGGCTGCCGCTGCCGAGCGCCTTGAGGATCAGGGCCAGCTCCGGCCCGTGATCGAGCCCGGCCCCGCCGTAAGCCGGCGGCAACGGCGCGGTGAGCAACCCGGTGTCATGCAGCCGGGCCACTTCGTGTTCGGGAAAGGCATCGTCGCGGTCGAGCGCGGCGGCGCCGGCCAGCGCGAGATCGGCGACCGCCTGGGCAGCGTCGATCAGGGCCGGAACGGTGGAAACGGGGGCGGCGGCGGGAAGCGGCATCAACGGCAAACGCCGGGCCGCCGATCCCGGTTCCTAAGTCGGGAGCGGGTCGAACCTGTCAGACGGGTTCGGCCGTCGCCCCCACCTGGCGCAGGCGCGCGATGTCGCGGGCCGGCGGGGCGCCGAAGGCGCGGGCATATTCCCGGCTGAACTGCGAGGCGCTTTCGTAGCCGACGGCAAAGGCCGCCCCCGCCGCATCGCGCGGGCCCGCCATCATCAGCACCCGGGCCTGCTGCAGCCGCAGGGATTTCTGGTATTGCAGCGGGCTCATCGCCGTCGCCGCCTTGAAGTGGCGATGGAACGACGAGACGCTCATGCCCGCGACCTCGGCGATCTCGCCGATGCGCAGCGGCTTGTCATAATCGCGGCGGATACGGGCGATGGCCCGCCGGATGCGCGACAGCTGGCTGTCGCTGCGCCCGACCTGGCGCAGATGAGGGCCGAGCGGCCCCTGCAGCAGGCGATAGAGGATCTCGCGCTCGTAGAGCGGGGCCAGCACCGCCACATCTCGCGGCGTATCGAGCAGCCGCAGCAGGCGCGTCCAGGCCTCGACCATGTCCGATGTCAACGGGCCGATGGCAAAACCGGGGCCCGCCGCCGGCGCGGCCGGAGGCAGATGCAGCGCCAGCTCGGCCACCAGAGCGGGATCGAGGGCCAAGGCGAGTCCGACATAGGGCGTCACCGCCGAGGCATCGACGATGCGGCCGATCGCCGGCACCTCGACCGCCGCCAGGAAATAGCTGGCGGCGTCGTACCGCATCGACTGATCGCCGATCATCACCTGCTTGGCGCCCTGCACCACCAGGCACAAGCCGGGTGAATAGACGGCCGGCACCGCCTCGGTCGGCTCGGGCATCACGCCGATGGTCATCCGCGGGATCGCGGTTTCGGTGCGCCGGCCGCGGGCATGGCGCAGCGCCAGGCCGCACAGGTCGCTGAGATCGATATCCATCCCCCAAAGATCGGACGGTCGGGGCCGGGCCGCAAGGGCCTGGCAGGATCGGGCAAGACTGCGGCAGGATCGGGCGCGCGGCCGGCGGCGGCGATGCCGATATTGCGAGAGCAACGATCAAGGAGCGACCACGACATGAACGACCGCAGGACGGCGCTGGTGACCGGCGCCAACAAGGGAATCGGGCTTGCCATCGCCAGGGGGCTGGCAGCGCTGGGCCACGACGTCTGGATCGGCTGCCGTGACCGCGACCGGGGTGAGGCGGCGGTGGCGGCGCTGGCGGCCGACGGGGTGACGGTGCGGCTGCTGTCCCTCGACGTCACCGACGATGCCAGCGTGCGCGACGCCGCGGCGGCGCTGGCGCAGCAGACCGGGCGCCTCGACGCGCTGGTCAACAACGCGGGCATCGGCGGCCAGGCCCGGCTGCCGCCCAGCCAGCAGCCGGCAGACGACGTCAAGACCGTCTACGAGGTCAACGTCTTCGGCCCGATCCGCACGACGCAGGCTTTCCTGCCGCTCTTGAAGGCATCGGACCGGCCGCGGATCGTGATGATGAGCTCCAGCCTGGGCTCGATCGCCAATAATTCCGACCCGAACTGGGTCGCCTATGCCACCAACCTGCTCGGCTACAACACGTCGAAGACCGCGCTGAACGGCGTGACCGTCTGTTTCGCCAAGGAGCTGGAAGCGTCGGGCTTCAAGGTCAACGCGGCCTGCCCGGGCTACGTCGCCACCGACCTGAACGGCCATCAGGGGCCGCGCACCACCGAACAGGGGGCTACCATCGCCATCCGGCTGGCCACTCTCGGGCCCGACGGCCCGACCGGCGGCTTCTTCAACGAGGATGGCCCGCTGCCCTGGTAATCGCCGCCGCCACCGGCTGATGGAGCGCCGGCGGCAGGTCGTGACCCATGCCGTCGATCAGCATCAGCCGGGCGCCCGGAATGTTGGCTGCGGTATCGCGGCCGCATTCGGGCGGAACCAGGGGATCGTCGGTACCGTGGATGACCAGGGTCGGCGCGGTGATGGTCCGCAACAGCGGCCGCCGATCGCCGGCGGCCGCGATCGCCGCGATCTGCCGGGCAAAGCCGCCGGGGTTGTAGGCGCGGTCGAGCTCGGCCTTGGCCTGGGCGCGGGCCGCCGCCTCGTCGAACAGCGGCGCACGGCTGCCGATCGCGCGCGCCACCGCCACGGCATGATCGAAGTATCCCGGCCTGTCGAGGCGCGGATCGGGCGGGGGCCGCATCAGCGCCGCCATCCCGGCCTGCCCCGGCGGCAGCTCCGGGTTGCCGGTCGAGGACATGATCGAGGTCAGCGAGGCGATGCGCCCCGGATGAACGGCCGCCAGGATCTGGGCGATCATGCCGCCCATCGACCGGCCGGCGACATGGGCCCGGGCGATGCCGAGATGGTCGAGCAGGCCCAGCGCGTCGTTCGCCATGTCGTACAGGGTGTAGGGCACCGCGATGCGTTGCCCGGCCATCAGCGCCGCCATGTCGGGCGGCGGCGCGTCATCGAGGTGGGTCGAGAGGCCGGCATCGCGGTTGTCGAAGCGGATGACCCGGAACCCTTGCGCCGCGAGCAGCGCGCAGAAGTCATCCTTCCAGCGGATCATCTGCACGCCGAGGCCGGAGGCCAGCAACAGCGGCTCTCCCGTGGACGTGCCGATGCAGTCGTAGGCGATGGTGATGCCGTTGATCATGGCGTAGGACATCCCCTTTTTATACCCGGGTAAAAACCACCCGTCAACGCCTGAAGGCAGCGGCCGGTCATGGCTCAATCCGGCGAAGGGCATTATAGGATGGGGCGTGTTCGGACTGTGCGACCCAGAGGATCGAGATGGCTCAGCGTGAGGCTCCGCCGGAGGCGAGGGCTCAATTCGAGTTGATGTTGCGGGGCGACCGTTCGCCCGCCCAGCTGCTGGCCATCGCCGATCTCCTGATCAGGTCGGACAGCGTCATCCGGCACGGCGACCAGGTGTTCGAGCCGTGGCAGTTCATCGCCGCCGCCCTGCCGTTCGTGGCCCGCCCGTTCCAGGCCGTCATGCCCCTGCTGACCCGGCATTTCGGTGCCGGGCGCTTCGGGGTTGCGTTCCGGATCGCCCGCATGGCCCTTGCCTGCGACCCGGCCGACGAGGAACTGCTGCGCTGGGTCGCCATTGCGGCCCTGCAGATTGCCGAGATACCGGTCGCCGGCCGTTTCCTGCAACGCATCGCCGTGGCCGGCGGGGCCGGGGCCCCGGCTGCGCTGGTCATGCAGCGCCTACTGATGCGCTACAGCGAAGTGTCGGTCGAAGCCATCGCGGAAACGCGCGCGCGGCTGCAGCGAGGAATTGAGGAGCTGTCCGGCCGGCAGGGATTGATACTGGACCTGGTGCGCCGCTACGGCGGCTTCATGTCCTATCTGATGCTTCTGGCTTATCACGGGGAGGACGACCGGCCGCTGCTGGAGCAGGCGACGCGCCTCTATGAGCGGATCATTCCGGAATTCCGCTGGGCCAGCCCGCATCTCGATACGGTGCGCAGCGACCAGGGCGAACGCCGCATCAGGATCGGATTGTGCGGGTCTTGGTACATCACCTCGATCGTGCATTACTTCAAGCCCCTGGCCGAACGGCTCGACCCCGGGCTGTTCGACGTCGTCGTGCTGGGCACGATGCCCCCGGCGCAACCTGTCGCCGCCCGCCAGCAAATCCTGCCGATCGATATACGGGCCGCCCGCCAGGCTATCGCCGAGTTGCGGCTCGACATCCTGATCTATACCGACATCCACATGGATTTTTACTACTACCTCCTCGCAGCCGCCCGGCTGGCACCGGTGCAGGCCCTGCTGCCCGGGCATCCGGAAACCGCGGGGCTCGACACGATCGATTATTTCATCGCCTCGGGAGAGGCGGAACCCGAGGATGGCGACAGTCACTACACCGAACGGCTGATCCGTCTGGAAGGTCAGATAACGCCTTATCCCCGGCTGGCTGCCAGCCCGGCAGACCGGTTGCCGCCATTGCCGTTTCCGGTCGATGCGCACATCTACGTCTGTGCCCAGACGACCTACAAGCTGCACCCCGAATTCGACGCGATCGTCGCCGCGATCCTGCGCCAGGACGATGCGGCGCGGGTCGTCCTGTTCGAGATGATGCCGGTCGAGCAGGGCCGCGCCCCGATTGCGCGCCTTCGCCACCATCTCGGCCGGTTGGCCGACCGCCTGGTGGTGCTGCCGAGACTGGACCTGCCTGATTATCTCGCCCTGATCCGCCATGCCTCGGTGATGCTCGATTCCATTCACTTCAGTGGCGGCAACACCTCGTTCCAGGCGCTGCAGCTCGGCCTGCCCGTGGTTACCCATGCCGGCAAATTCATGCGGGGGCGAATGACGCTCAGCATGTATCGCACGATGGGATTCACCGACCTGGTCGCGGCAACCTTCGACGCGTATGTGGCATTGGCCCTGCGCGTGGCGCGCGACCCGGCATTCCGCGCCCATTGCGTCGCCGAGATTGCCGCGCGCGTCCCGGCGCTGATCGACCAGGACACGCCGATCGAGCGCTACGAAGCCTTGTTCAAGGCCTGGCGCCAGTCAGGCGTGGTGCGATGACGATCGACCGTCCGCCGGCATGCAGCCAATCGCCGCTCTCGGATGTTTAGCTGATCCGGCGGACCATATCCGGGACGCTGAAGGTCCGGAGAGGAGATCATCATGCGCCTTGTCACCGCCATGCTTGCAGTTGCCGCCGTCGCGGGTGCCCTCTCGGCCACGCAGCCTGCCATTGCCTCCAGCGATCAGGCCTGGGCCGAATTCGATCGGAACGTCACGCGCAGCTGCGTGGCGGCAAGCGGAATCAAGAACGCCCGGGCCTCGACCATCGTCGGCTTCGACGATCGCGTCGGCAAGGTTGCCATGCTGATCTCCGATCGGACGCGCGGTTCGAATCGCGCCAGACTATGTCTCTTCGACAAAGCCAGCCAGACCGCGTTCGTCGACGAAGCCGACGGCTGGGCTGCGCCGCCGGCACCGGCCAGGCGCTGAGCGCCGGGCGGGTATTCGTCCGGCGAGGCTTTCAATTACCCACATCGCCAGTTGGCCTGTTGCTCGGGCTTAATCGTCCGTGATTCTATCCGTGATGCCGACTGACCTGAGCCCGAACTTTCTCCCGTTCAGAGCTGGAGTCCTTGGGTTGATGGAATCACGATGTTTGGGGTAATGGCAACCGGGTCCGGGGCATGCCCCGGACCCGGTTGCGGCGGCAATCTGGCGGCGTACTCGGCCGGGGTCGCACCGCCCAGGCCGGAATGCGGCCGGACGCGGCTGTAGTTGTCACGCCAGGCGGCCAGGACACGCCGGGCCTGGGCGAGCGAGGTGAACAGCGTTTCGTTCAGCAGTTCGTCGCGCAGTCGGCCGTTGAAGCTTTCCACAAAGGCGTTCTGCTGCGGTTTGCCCGGGGCGATGTAGTGCCAGCCGACCCCATGCTCCTGCGACCAGGCCAGGATTGCCGTACTGGTCAGTTCGGTGCCGTTGTCGGAGACCACCGTCAGCGGCTTGCCCCGAAGCGCCATGATCGCATCGAGTTCACGGGCAACCCGCCGGCCTGATAGCGACGTATCGGCCACCAGGGCCAGGCATTCCCGGGTGAAGTCGTCAACCACAGCCAGGATCCGGAAGCGCCGGCTGTCGGTCAGCGCGTCCGACACGAAGTCGAGCGACCAGCGCTGATTGACCCCTTGCGGCAGCGCGATCGGCGCCCGACTGCCCAAAGCCCGCTTCCGGCCGCCGCGCCGGCGAACCTGCAGGCGTTCCTCGGCGTACAGCCGGCGCAGCTTCTTGTGGTTCATGACAACCCCTTCCCGGGCCAGCAGAAGACCGAGCCGCCGATAGCCGAACCGCCGACGAACGGCAGCCAACTCACGCAGCCGCTGCCGCACTGCCGTGTCCGCCGACCGGCGAGCCCGATAACGCACCGTGCTGCGATCGACGGCGAGAACCGTACACGCCCGCCGCTGGCTCACCTCGTAGGACTGGATCAGGTGGGCCGCAGCTTCCCGTCTGGCGGCGGGCGTCACCATTTTCGCGACGCGACATCCTTCAGCATCGCGTTGTCCAGCATCGCCTCCGCAAGCAGTTTCTTCAGCCGCGCGTTCTCGTCTTCCAGGCTCTTCAGCCGGCGAGCCTCCGACACATCGAGACCGCCGAACTTCGACTTCCAGGCATAGAACGTCGCTTCCGAGATCCCGTGACGCCGGCATACATCCGCCGTCTTGGTCCCGCCCTCCTGCTCACGCAGGATCCCGATGATCTGCTCTTCCGTGAACCGACTACGTTTCATGCGCCCGTCTCCTCGGTTGACGGACTCTACTCATTTCCGGCCGAGTTTTAAGGGCTCGGGTCAGCAGGGTTAGAATTTCTCGATATCATGGGCCAGCGTCGGGAATTCGACGAGCACCGCCCGCGGGCCAGCAGGCCTGCGGGCTCAGCAGGCCTGCGGCATGTCGCGCCAAGACCGGCAGGGTGATCGGATCGAGGCCGCCGTACTTCTGCTTCCACCGGAAAAACGTCGCCTGGCTGATACCCATCTTCCGGCAGACCTCGTCCACCGATATCCCAAGCTCCGCCTGACGCAGCGCAAACCCTATCTGCTCTTCCGTGAACTTCGACTTCTTCATCAGCTCGATCTCCTATCCTGTCTTGCGATCGTGCCGGAAAACTCGCTTTCTGCCTGGAGGAGATTTTCGGGTGAGGGTCATTGATGGAATCACGATGCCCGGGGGTCATGGCAACCGGGTGCGGGGCATGGCCCGGGCCCGGG